>CAMATD010000218.1 GCA_945860785.1 Variovorax sp. YR752
ACAGTGGAAAGCAAAGCACAAGGATCTGGCCGCCAATGCCAAGGGCCGGCTGTTCGGCAAGCTGGCCAAGGAAATCATGATCGCCGCGCGCAGCGGCGCGGACCCGGCCTCGAATTCGCGTCTGCGGCTGGTCGTGGAGCAGGCCCGCAAGGTCTCGATGCCCAAGGAAACCCTGGACCGGGCCATCAAGAAAGGCGCGGGCCTCACGGGCGAGGCGGTGCATTTCGAGCACGTGATCTACGAAGGCTTCGCGCCGCACCGCGTGCCCCTGATGGTCGAATGCCTGACCGACAACGTGAACCGCACCGCGCCTGAAATGCGCGTGCTGTTCCGCAAGGGCCAGCTGGGTACCTCGGGCTCGGTGTCGTGGGATTTCGACCACGTCGGCATGATCGAAGCCGAGCCGTCGCGCGCGGACGCCGACCCCGCAGTGGCCGCCATCGAAGCAGGCGCGCAAGACTTCGAGCCGGCCGGCGAAGGCCATGCCGCGGTGTTCCTGACGGACCCGACGGATCTCGACCTCGTGAGCCGCGCTCTGCCCGCGCAGGGCTTCACCGTGCTGTCGGCCAAGCTGGGCTACAAGCCCAAGAACCCCGTCGATCCGGCAAGCCTCAGTGCCGAAGATCTGGAAGAGGTCGAAGTCTTCTTGGCGGCCATCGATGCGAACGACGACGTGCAGAACGTGTTCGTGGGCCTGGCGGGCTGAACCCGCAGGGAGTGCCTGTGCCAAGCCCTGAGTCGGCCAACGCCCGCCCGCTCACCGGCAAGTGCCTGTGCGGCGCCGTCCGCTACGCGGTGGCGGACGAATTCGTCTACGCAGCAGAACTGCCACTGCTCGAACTGCCGCCGGTCGACGGGCTCGGCCTTCAAGTCCTTTGCCGGCATCGAGCGCCAGAAGCTGGCCATCACGCGGGGCGGGGACAAGCTCCTGGTCTTCGGCGAGGACAACGCCGGTGACATGCACTGCGGACGGTGCGGTTCGCTCCTGTACTCGGTGGTGCGCGATGGCCAGTTCGTTCACGTCACCATGGGCACCTTGGTCGACGACCCCGCTATCCGTCCGACCGCGCACATCTTCGTCGGCTCGAAGGCGCCCTGGTTCACGATCACCGACGAACTGCCGCAGTACGAGGGGCATGCGGGGGTCGGCTGAACGAACCAAAAGCCGCGTGGTCGTAGTGCGGGGCTCTTTCGGGGTGCGTGCACAGGGCACCGGGTACTCCCCGCAGCGAAATAAAGGAGGAGCGAAGCGGGGGACATTCGCGGAGCAGAGCACACCGTCGGCGTGATCGCACCCTATGCCGCCGCCTTCGGCCCACGCGACAGCGGCAGCCACAGCGTGAACAGCGTGCCCCCCGGCCCCGAGCGCCAGGAGACAGCCCCCCCGATGACCTGGGCACGGCGCTGCTGGTTCTGCAGGCCCCGCCCTCCCGCATCGCTCAGGGCCTTGTCGACGTCGAAGCCCTGGCCGTTGTCCTCGATGGTCACCCGCACACCCGAGGCTTCCGGCGCGGTGCCCACGCGGATCTCGGTGGCGCGGGTGTGGCGCAGGATGTTGGAGATGCTTTCCTGGACGATGCGCAGGATGTGCAGCGCACTGGTCGGGTCGAGCCAGTCGAGCGCGGGAATCTCCTGCACCTCCCACAGCAGGGCGACGCCGGAACTCTCGAGCCGAGGCCCCAGCCGGTAGCGCAGCGTGGCCAGCAGCAGCAACAGGTCGTCTTCGAGCGGCTCCATCGAGTCGATGGTCAGCTTCAGGTCGTCCAGGCAGCTCTTGAGCATCTGCGAGACCTTGTCGTCGCTCATGCCGCCGCCCTCCACCGAGCGGATCGCACTGATCAGCGACGAGCCCAGGCCGTCGTGCATGTCCTGCATCAGGCGCTGGCGCTCGTCGCTGATGGTCTGCTGCATCTCCACCTCGCGCAGCCGCCGGTGGCTGAGCTCGAGCTCGGCTTCGCGCACCTGCAGACGCTGCGCCAAGCTGGCATTGACCAGCTCCACCTCGGCGATGGCGTTGACGTAGCGTCGGTACATCAGCACCCCGAAGACGCAGAACGTGACCGCGTTGGTGTAGGCGCCCAGGTACCAGCCCTCGGGGCTGACGAAGTTGTTCTGCAGCAGCCAGTCGGACACGCCCAGCAGCACGCACAGCCCGATGCCGACGGCCACCAGCCGCCCTTCGTTGGAACGGCGCCAGGCACTGACACCGCCCACCAGCGCGACGGCGCAGCCCATCACGGCCGCGACGATGTAGATCAGCGGGGTGACCTGCGGCGTGTTCTTCAATATCGCCAGCCCCGGTAGGGTCAGCACGCCGATCAGCGTGGTCCACACGACCACCGCATACGTCAGCCACTTGAGCGGACGGCCATGCAGCTGACGCAGCGCGAAATGCACGACCGCGACCAGCCAGAACAGGGCGTTGACCGTCAGCCAGGCGAACCAGTCGTTGGCCACCGGAAGGCCCACGTAGAAATGCAAGCTCCGCAGGAAGGAGGTGGTCGCCAGGTTGAAGAACAGCAGGTAGCCGGTTTCGTGGCGGCGCTTGAGCCACACGAACAGGGCGAACACGCCCACGGCCATGAAGGCTGCGCTGAGCATCGCCGGCAGGTCCTGCTGGAGCCACTCGCGCATCTGATAGCGCCCCTTCAGCGCCTCGACGAGGCCCAGCCACATCGACGAGACCGCCACCTGCGCGCTGCGCGTGTGCTCCAGGCGGATGAGGATCTCGTTCAACGGCGCACCGTCTGGCGTCTTTTCCAGCACCACCCACAAGGGCGTGCGGGTGCTGTTCCACAGCGGGCCTTGCTCCTGCGCCCGGTGGACCAGCCGGCCATCGGCATACGCCGCGATGGTGCCGTCGGTCTTGATGCGCACGCCGTACAGCGCGAGCGGCCCGGCGGTGACGGGCAGGCCGTGCGCGGAAAGCCTGAGCCAGGTGGTGCGGGTCGCGCCCATCGATGCGCGGCCATCGGCCTGGCGCAGCAGGGCAATGGGCAGGGCCAGGGGCAGTTCGACCGGCTGCCAGGTGTCCGGCAAGCCCTTGCTGTCCATGGTGATCGATGGCGCGCGAAAGCCCGGCGCGTCCGTCACCTGCCAGTCGGCCCGCGCGATGTGCGTCGCCGCGGGCTCCTGCCCGCCTTCTGTCCTGCCGAAGAAGGCGGCCATGACCACCAGCAGCGCGAAGGAAAGGACCAGCACCACATTCACCCAGAGGGGCGCGGGGCGGTATTTCGAGAGGTGTTCGAGCAGCCGCGCATGCAGCCGGCGCGCCAGCGTGGAACTCATCTGCGCACGGATTGCACGACCTGGTTCACGAAGAAGGCATCGCCAAAGGCGGGGATGTCCTCAGCAAGCCACATGACCGAAGGAGCGATGGAACAACCTCAGCCATGGGACGGATCGGACTCAGAACGGAATGTCGTCGTCCATGTCGTCGAAGCCCGACGACGACTTGGCCGGTGCCTGGCGCGGAGCCGCCGCCGGAGCGCGCGGTGCCGCTGCTGCAGCGGGTGCGCGGGGGGCGTAACCGCCGCCACCACCACCGCCGCCATTGCCACCCTGCGAGTAACCGCCGCCGCCGCCACCTTGCGAATAGCCGCCGTCGTCTTCGGGACCGCCCGCGGGGCCGCCCTGGCCTTGGCGGCTGCCCAGCATCTGCATCTGGTCGGCGCGGATTTCGGTGGTGTATTTTTCGATGCCGTCCTTGTCGGTCCACTTGCGCGTGCGCAGGCTGCCTTCGACGTAGACCTGCGAGCCCTTGCGCAGGTACTGGCCGGCGATTTCGGCCAGGCGGCCGTTGAAAACGATGCGGTGCCACGCGGTGGCTTCGCGCATTTCGCCGCTTTGCTTGTCTTTCCAGCGATCGGTGGTGGCCACTGTGACGTTTGCGACCTGGTCGCCGCTCGGGAAGGTACGCATTTCCGGGTCGCGACCCAGATTGCCGACGACGATGACTTTATTGACCGATGCCATATGCACTGCCCCTGATAAGTAGATGAAGGAGGAGGAAGAGAACCCTAGATTGTGCCCGATGCCGGCCGGCCGGGTGGCGCCGCCGGGCGCCCCGAAAGCACCGCCCGGTGAAACCGCCGGAACCCGCCCATTCGCCATGAAATGCCGGCCGGACTATCACGTCCGGTTGCCCTCGGACGATCGCCCCCTTGAATTCCAAAGCCATTCTGAAGACTCCGCGGAGCGTGCACGCGACGCGGAACTCGAACGCGACACCTACCTCGGCGCAGTGCTGGCGCAGCAGCGCATCAGCATCCGCGGTGCGCGCACCCACAACCTGAAGAACGTCGATCTCGACATCCCGCGCAACAAGCTGGTGGTGATCACCGGCCTGTCGGGCTCGGGCAAGTCGAGCCTGGCGTTCGACACGCTGTATGCCGAAGGGCAGCGGCGCTACGTGGAAAGCCTCTCGGCCTATGCGCGGCAGTTCCTGCAACTCATGGACAAGCCCGACGTCGACGTGATCGAGGGCCTCTCGCCCGCGATCAGCATCGAGCAGAAGGCCACCAGCCACAACCCGCGCTCCACCGTGGGCACGGTGACCGAGATCCACGACTACCTGCGCCTGCTCTACGCCCGCGCCAGCACGCCCTACTGCCCCGACCACCACCTGCCGCTGCAGGCGCAGACCGTCTCGCAGATGGTGGACGCCACGCTCGCCATCCCCGACGAGCCGCGCCTGTTGATCCTGGCACCCGTGGCGCGAGAGAAGAAAGGCGAGTTCCTCGAGCTCTTCGCCGAGATGCAGGCTGCGGGCTACGTGCGCTTTCGCGTCGACGGGCAAACCTACGAATACAACGACCTGCCCAAGCTCAAGAAGACCGAGAAGCACGACATCGACGTCGTCATCGACCGGCTGCGCGCGCGCCCCGACATGCAGCAGCGCCTGGCCGAGAGCTTCGAGGCGGCGCTGCGCCTCGCCGAAGGCCGGGCCATCGCGCTGGAGCTGGGCACCGAGGGCGTGGCCGACAAGGAACACCTGTTCAACGCCAAGTTCGCCTGCCCGATCTGCCACTACTCGCTCTCGGAGCTGGAGCCGCGCCTCTTCTCGTTCAACTCGCCCGTGGGCGCCTGCCCGAGCTGCGACGGCCTCGGCCACCGCGAGGTGTTCGACCCGGCGCGCGTCGTCGCCTTCCCTTCGCTCTCGATCGCCAGCGGCGCCATCAAGGGCTGGGACCGCCGCAACGGCTACTACTTCAGCATGATCGAGAGCGTCGCGAAGCACTACAAGTTCGACGTCGACGCGCCCTTCGAGTCATTGCCCTCCTCGGTGCAGCAGGTGCTCTTGAACGGCTCGGCCGCCGAAGAGATCAAGTTCAACTACACCATGGAGTCGGGCAACTTCGCGGGCAAGAAGCTCACGAAGAAGCATCCCTTCGAGGGGATCATCCCGAACATGACGCGGCGCTACCGCGAGACCGATTCGGTGATGGTGCGCGAAGACCTGGCGCGCTTTCGCAACCTGCAGCCCTGCCCCGACTGCGGCGGCTCGCGCCTGCGGCCCGAAGCGCGCAACGTGTTCCTGGTGGACGAGTCGGCCCGCCCGGCGGACGGCGGGGAGCCGCCGCGCATGGCGATCTTCGAACTGAGCCACCTCACCTTGCGCGACTCGCTCGCCTGGTTCCAGACGCTCAAGCTGCGCGGCGCCAAGGCCGACATCGCCGACAAAGTGGTGCGCGAGATCGGCCTGCGCCTGAAATTCCTCAACGACGTGGGCCTGAACTACCTGAGCCTGGACCGCAGCGCCGAGACGCTCTCGGGCGGCGAGGCGCAGCGCATCCGGCTCGCGTCGCAGATCGGCTCGGGCTTGACGGGCGTGATGTACGTGCTCGACGAGCCCAGCATCGGCCTGCACCAGCGCGACAACGACCGCCTGATCGGCACGCTGAAGCACCTGCGCGACATCGGCAACAGCGTGATCGTGGTCGAGCACGACGAGGACATGATCCACGCCGCCGACCATGTGATCGACATGGGCCCCGGTGCCGGCGTGCACGGCGGGCGCGTGATGGCACAGGGCAGCTATGCCCAGGTGGCGGCCAACCCCGATTCGCTGACCGGCCAGTACCTCTCGGGCGTCAAGAAGATCGAAGTGCCCAAGCACCGCACCGCCTGGCTGCCGGTCGTGAAGAAGGCGGCCTTCAACGAAGGCAAGAAGGCCTCGCGCTTTCCGCCGAGCCCCGCGGCCGAGCGGCGTGCCGCGCGCGAAGCGACCCACCTGGCCTCACAGAGCGACCTGCAGGAAATCCGCGTGGTCAGCGCCACCGGCAACAACCTGAAGAACGTGAGCGTGGCCTTCCCGGTGGGCCTGCTGACCTGCGTGACGGGCGTCTCGGGCTCGGGCAAGTCGACGCTGGTGAACGACACGCTCTACACCGCCGTGGCGCGCACGCTCTACCGTGCGCACGAAGAGCCGGCCGAGCACGAGTCGGTCGAGGGCATCGAGTATTTCGACAAGGTCATCAACGTCGACCAGAGCCCCATCGGCCGCACGCCGCGCAGCAACCTGGCCACCTACACCGGCCTCTTCACGCCCATCCGCGAACTCATGGCCGAGACCAACACCGCGCGCGAGCGCGGCTACGGCCCGGGCCGCTTCAGCTTCAACGTGGCCGGCGGACGCTGCGAGGCCTGCCAGGGCGACGGCGTGGTGAAGGTCGAGATGCACTTCCTGCCCGACGTGTACGTGCCCCCTGCGAGGTGTGCCACGGCCAGCGCTACAACCGCGAGACGCTCGAGGTGCTCTACAAGGGCAAGAACATCGCGCAGATCCTCGAGATGACGGTCGAGACCGCGCACGAGTTTTTGAAAGCCGTGCCGACCATCGAACGCAAGCTTCACACGCTGCTGGACGTGGGCCTCTCCTACATCAAGCTCGGCCAGTCGGCCACCACGCTCTCGGGCGGCGAGGCGCAGCGCGTGAAGCTCGCGCTCGAGCTCAGCAAGCGCGACACCGGCCGCACGCTCTACATCCTCGACGAGCCGACCACCGGCCTGCACTTCGCCGACATCGAGGTGCTGCACCAGCTGCGCGACGCGGGCAACACCATCGTCGTGATCGAGCACAACCTCGACGTCATCAAGACCGCCGACTGGCTGATCGACATGGGGCCCGAAGGCGGCGCCGGCGGCGGCATGGTGGTGGGCGAAGGCACGCCCGAGGACATCGCGGCGAACGAGACGAGCCACACGGGGCGCTACCTCAAGCGGCTGCTGTAGCAGTTCAGGTCGTCGTCTGCACGTGCAGGCGGCTGGTCTTGCAACGGTGCAGCGCGCGGTAGTGCTCCAGCGGGCGGCCGTTGGCACCGTAGGCGATCGATTCGATGCGCAGCAGCGGCTCGGGCTGCGGCAGGTCGAGCAATTCGCAGGTCGCCGCATCGGGCAGCACCGCATCGATCCAGCGCTCGGCGCGCACGAGGCGCAGCCCGTACTGCCGGCGCAGCACGTCGTAGAGCGAGCGATCGTCCAGCCGCGTGCGATGCAGCCCCGGCGCGAGGTCCGCCGGCACCACCGTCTCGACCAGCAGGCGCAGCTCGCCATCGACGCTGCGCAGCCGCTTGAGCGCGACGACGAGCGTGTCGTCGGTCAGGCCCAGCGACGCGGCCTCCTGCTCGGTGGGTGCGCGCAGTTCCTGCGTGAGGATCTGCGTGCGCACCGAGCGGCCCTTGCGTTCCATCTCGTCGGAGAAGCCGAGCACGGTCGAGACGAAATCCTCGTCGCGTTCGCGTGCCGACACGAAGGCGCCGCGGCCCTTGATCTTGTAGATCAGGTTGTTGCGCACCAGGTCGGCCAGGGCCTCGCGCACCACGATGCGCGAAATGCCGAACTGGTCGCCGAGCTCGGCCTCGGAAGGCAGCTTGGCGCCGATGGGCAGCGCGCCCTGCAGGATCTGCAGGCGGATCGCGTCGCGGAACTGGGCCCACAGCGGGGACTCGGAATTGCGGTCGAGCACGGTCGACATGTCGTTGGGACTGTTCACGTTAGGACTGGCCGAAGGCCGGGCTGGCCATTGATGATGCCTCGAAAGAGGGTTCCGCGTCGGGCGCCACCGCCTGGAGGCGTACGTTGTGCCGCTCGCGCAAGGCGGTCGCGCAGGTGCGCAGCTCGTTGTGCGCGCGGGCCGTGTCCCAGCCCAGCGCTTCGGCTGCAACGCCCGCGATCTCGGCGAGCGCGGCGTCGGTGACCAGGCCTCGAATGGCCAGCAGCGTGCGGCGGATCACGAGGTCGTCGAGATGCACCACGCCGGTTTCGAGGCACAGGTAAGAGAGCTCGGCGGCCGAGTAGTCGGGCGCATGTTGCAGCGGCACGTCACCCGAAGCCGCCAGGCGTTGCGCCAGCGGCAGCGCTTTGGAGCCATAGCGGTGCAGCAGGCTCTGCGCACGTGCGTGGCCCATGCCGGAGGCGGTCGTCATCTTTTCGACGAAGCGCTCGATGGCAGCCGCATCGGCCGGCAGGTCCGCTCCGCCGCCGATGGGCAGCAGCTCGGTCGAGGCCGTGCGCGAGCGGCCCAGCTGTTGCAGCACCTCGTTGGTCGCTTCTTCGGAAAGAGAACGGAAGGTGGTCCACTTGCCGCCGACGAGGCCGACGATGGGAATGTCGCGCGTCGCGTTCGGCGGATCGACAACCACCGAATGGTCGCGCGAAATCTGTCCCGGCTTGTCGGCATCGGAGCGCGCGAGCGGCCGCACGCCGACGTAGGTGTAGACCACGTCGTTGCGACCGAAGGCCATGTTCGGGAAGACCTCGCGCAGCACGTCGATCAGGTAGTCGACCTCGGCGGGCTCGGTGACGATCTGGTCCGGGTCCTCCACGGGAATATCGGTGGAGCCCACGAGCACGCGGTCGAGGAAGGGATAGACGATGCACACCCGCCCGTCCACGGCCTCGAAGTAGGCCATGCGGCCGTCGAGCGCATCGCGCAGCGCGGGATGATCGAGCACGAGGTGCGAGCCCTTGGTGCCCATCACGCGCGGGCCGACGCCGCCCAGCACCGCCGCACTGCGATCGAGCCAGGCGCCCGTGGCATTCACCACGGTGTCGGCAGTGACGCGCACGAGCGCGCCGGTGAGCTCGTCGCGCAGCGTGAGGATGTTGCCCGCGCAACCCATCACGCGGCAGTAGTTCGCGGCGGCTGGTCGCGGCAGGCATCGCCGATCAGCTCGAGGATGAGCCATTCGGGATGGCTGATCCACGCATCGAAGAAAGTCGCGGTCCAGCGGATTGCCGCGCGGAACAGGCCGCGGTCGTTCGAGGGCACGCGGCTGATGCGGTGCCCCGGCATCACGCGCTGGCGACGGTCCAAGAGGTCATAGAGCCGCAGGCCCAGCGCCACGGCCAGCAGGCCGCATGTGCGCTGCGGCGGCGTGCGGCCGAAGAACTTGAGCGCGCTGCTCATGAGGCCGCCGAAGAAGTTGGCAAGCGGCACCACGGTCTTGAGCGGGCGCACGAGGTGCGGTGCATTGCGCAGCAGCAGGTTGCGCTCGCGCGTGGCTTCGGCCACGAGCGAGAAGCTGCCGTTCTCCAGGTAGCGTAGGCCGCCGTGGATCATTCGCGAGGGTGCGCTGCTGGCGCCGGCGCCGAAGTCGCCCTTGTCGACGATCAGGCAGTCCACGCGCTGCAGCGAGAGATCGCGGAACACACCGACGCCGTTGATGCCGGCGCCGACGATCACCATCGAGAAATGGCGGCCCGACAAGGAGGCCGGACGCACGAAGGGCAGTTGCCATGCGCTCATTGCGCACCGCCTGCGATGTGGGTGAATACTACAGGTGACATGCTGTCGATCAATTCGTTGAAATCGGCGTTGAAATCCGCATGGGCGCGTGCGTCCCTTGCATCGGGTTCGATCACTTCGCAGGGCGCGAGCAGGGCACCGCCCTGCGCCGCGTCGTCGAGGCCTTGCGACATGGCCGCGTAGAGCGCGGCGCCGCGCGCGCCGGTCTCGTCGTCGGCGCAGCGCTCGACCGGGCGTCCGAGGAAAGAGGCGAGCAGGCGCACGAGGCGCGCATCGCTCGCACCGCCGCCCAGCACGGTCGATGCGGAGACGGCGAGGCCGCCGGCCGCGAGGCGCGCCGTCTGGCGCACATGCAGCGCCGCCACGGCATCGACCACGGCGCGCGCCATGTCCGGGCGCGTGTGGTGGCTCTTGAGGCCGACAAAGCCCGCCGTCACGCCCCCGCCGCCATTGACGAACGGCAGGAAGCGCAAGCCGTTGGCGCCCAGCGGCACCGTCATCGCCAGGTCGACCACCGCGCGCGCATCGGGCAGCGCGAGCACGCCGGCGAGCCAGGCGATATTGGCCATCGAGGACGGGCTGTTCTCCATGTAGAGCCGCTCGTGCGTGCGGCCGAAGTTCACGATGGAGGCAACGGCAGGCTTGGGCTCGATGACCGGTCCGATGACCGCGTTGACGCACCAGGTGCCGAAGACCTGCACCGCGCGGCCACGGCCTTCCGCGCAGATCGCGGTCATCGAGGCGAGCAGGTCGATCGCGCCCATTGCGACGGGAATGCCCGCAGGCAGGCCGCACAGCGCGGCCTCGGAGGGTTGCAGCTTTCCGATCACGGTGCCGCTCGGCACGATGGGGCCGAAGGCGCGCGGCCCGAGGTCGGCGAGGCCCGAAGCATCGAAGGCGGTCTGCGACCAGCCGCCGGTAGCGAGCGACACCAGGCCGGCGGTGCTTGCATCGCTGGCATCGGTGGCGATCTCGCCGGTGAGCAGGAAGCCGAGGTAGTCCTTGGCGAACAGCAGCCGGCGCAGCTCGCCGCGCTGCACGGCATCGGCGCCGAGCAGTTCGGCGGCGATCACGGTCGGTTGTCCCGGCCACGGGCGGCAGCCCACGTCCTCGAACAGCCGCGTGCCGTGGCTGGCCGACAAGGCGCGCGCACGGGCATCGGCGCGCTGGTCGGTCGAGGCGACCGCGCGGCCGCCGACGAGTTCGTTGTTCGCATCGAGCGCATAGAGGCCGGCGCCGTGGCCGGTGCAGGCCATGGCGCGGACCTCGGCCGTGCGCGGGCCGAGCTGGTGGGCGACATCGCGCAGCACGTGGG
>CAMATD010000219.1 GCA_945860785.1 Variovorax sp. YR752
GGCGATGGCCGGGCGATCATGCTGGGCGAAACGGCAGGCGGCCTCGAGGTGCAACTCAAGGGTGCGGGCCGTACGCCCTACTCGCGCGGCGGCGACGGCCGTGCTGTCTTGCGTTCCAGCATCCGCGAATTCCTCTGCAGCGAGGCCATGCACGGCCTCGGCATCCCGACCACCCGCGCGCTCTGCGTGACCGGCTCCGACGCCCGCGTGTACCGCGAAGAACCCGAAAGCGCGGCCGTGGTGGCCCGCGTGGCGCCCAGCTTCATCCGCTTCGGCCATTTCGAGCACTTTGCCGCGAACCAGCGCAACGACGAGCTGCGCGCACTGGCCGACTACGTCATCGACCGCTGCTATTACCCGGCCTGCCGCACCACCGACCGCTTCAACGGCAACGCCTACGCCGCCTTCCTCGAAGCCGTGAGCGAGCGCACCGCCGCCCTGCTCGCCCAATGGCAGGCCGTGGGCTTCTGCCACGGGGTGATGAACACCGACAACCTGAGCATCCTCGGTCTCACCATCGACTACGGGCCCTTCCAGTTCCTCGACGGCTTCGACCCGCGCCACATCTGCAACCACAGCGACACCGGCGAGCGCTATGCCTTCAACCAGCAGCCCAACGTGGCGTACTGGAACCTGTTCTGCCTGGCCCAGGCGCTGCTGCCGCTGATCGGCGACCAGGAAATCGCGGTGGCCGCGCTGGAGTCGTACAAGACGGTGTTCCCGAACGCGTTCGAGGCTCGCATGCGCGCCAAGCTCGGCCTCGCGGATTCGGCCGAGGGCGACCGTGCGCTGATCGAAGGCGTGCTCAAGCTGCTGGCCGCGGGCAAGGTCGACTACACGATCTTCTGGCGCCGCCTGTCGCACTACATGGCCGACGGCAATTCGGAGCCCGTGCGCGACCTGTTCCCGGATCGCGCCGGCTTCGACGCGTGGCTGCTATCCTTTTCAGAGCGCCATACGCAGTCGGTGCGGCCGGAAGCCGCCGATTTGATGCTCAAATCCAATCCGAAGTACGTCTTGCGGAACCACCTGGGCCAGCAGGCCATCGAAGCGGCAGCCCGGAAGGACTTCTCGGGTGTGGCAACCTTGCTGACGCTGCTCGAAACCCCATTTGAAGAACATCCCGGCGCCGACGCGTATGCCGGCGTCCCGCCCGATTGGGCCTCCACGATTGAAATCAGCTGCTCATCATGACCACGCCCGTTGAAAAAACCGATGCCGAATGGAAAGCCCTGCTCGCTGAAAAAGGCGCCGAACCCGCCGCCTTCGAGGTGACGCGCCACGCGGCCACCGAGCGCCCCTTCACCGGCAAGTACGAAGCCCATTGGGACGACGGCACCTACCATTGCGTGTGCTGCGGCGCGAAGCTGTGCGAGTCGTCGACCAAGTTCGACGCCGGCTGCGGCTGGCCCAGCTTCTCCGAAGAAGCCGTGCCCGGCGCCATCAAGAACATCGTCGACCGTTCGCACGGCATGGTGCGCACCGAGAATGTCTGCGCCAATTGCGGAGCCCACCTGGGCCACGTGTTCCCCGACGGTCCGACCGACACCGGTCTGCGCTACTGCATGAACTCGGCGTCGCTCGACTTCCAGAAAAAATGAAACTGATCCTCGACTTCTTCCCGATCCTGCTGTTCTTCGGCGCCTACAAGCTCTCCGACATCTACACCGCCACCGGCGTGCTGATGGCCGCCACCGTGGTGCAGATGGCCATCATCTACGCCATGGAACGCAAGCTGCAGGCAATGCAGAAGGCCACGCTGGTGCTGATCCTCCTGTTCGGCACCCTCACGCTGATGCTGCACGACGACCGCTTCATCAAGTGGAAGCCGACCGTGCTCTACGGCGCGATGGCGATTGCACTGGCCGTGGCGCTCTGGGCGCTGAAGAAGAACTTCCTGAAGATGCTGCTGGGCTCGCAGCTCGAGCTGCCCGACCGCATCTGGGGCCGCCTCAACGTGGCGTGGATCGGCTACTGCCTCTTCATGGCCATCATCAACGGCTACGTGGCGGCGTACTTCACCACCGAGGCCTGGGTCAATTTCAAGCTCTGGGGCTATGTGTTCCCCATCGTCTTCCTGGTGGCGCAGGGCCTCTACATTGCGCCGCACATCAAGGGCGACGACAAGCCGACCGCCTGATGAGCACCACATTCCTGCCCACCGCTGCAGACCTCGAGACCGCACTGCGCGAGGCGCTTGCCCCGACGCAGCTCGAAGTGATCGACGAGAGCAGCGCCCATGCGGGCCACGCAGGCGCCAATGCGGAGGGTCGCGGCACCCACTTCCGCGTGCGCATCGCCTCCCCGCTGTTCGTCGGGAAACCCCGCGTGGCGCGGCATCGGCTTGTGTATGATGCCCTCCAAGTTTTTATCGCACAGGGTCTGCACGCCATCGCCATCGAGGTGCTCTGAGTCGTCCAATCGGTTGCACGCCGTTGACATGCCGTCATCGCCGCGGTGCCCCGTTCCCTCTCCCTCCCCTTTTCTTCCGACTCTCTGCTTTCTTTCACGCGCCTTTTCCTACACGCGCATTACCTCTCAAGCCTGATATTCATTCCATGAAAAAACACATCTTGCAGGCCGTCGCGGCCGCAGCGCTGATCGGTGCCATCCCCATGGCAGCCCTGGCGCAGAACGCAGCCATCGTGAACGGCAAGCCGGTGCCCAAGGCCCGCATGGACGTCCTGGCCCAGCAACTTGCCGCCGCAGGCCGCCCGGTGACGCCGGAAATGCAGAGCCAGCTGCGCGAAGAAATCGTGGCCCGCGAAGTGTTCATGCAGGAAGCGCAGAAGCAAGGCCTGGACGCCAGCGACGACTACAAGAACCAGCTCGAACTCGCCCGCCAGGCCATCCTGATCCGCGCGCTGTTCGACAACTACCGCAAGACCAACCCGATCTCGGACGCCGACGTGAAGGCCGAGTACGACAAGTTCGTCGCGGCCAACGGCGGCAAGGAATACAAGGCGCGCCACATCCTGGTCGAAACCGAAGACCAGGCCAAGAAGATCATGGCCGACCTGAAGAAGGGCGCCAAGTTCGAAGACATCGCCAAGAAGCAGAGCAAGGACCCGGGATCGGGCGCCAACGGCGGCGACCTCGACTGGGCCAACCCCGCGAGCTTCGTGCCCGAGTTCTCGGAAGCGATGATCAAGCTCAAGAAGGGCGAGACCACGCCTGCGCCGATCAAGACGCAGTTCGGCTATCACATCATCCGTGTCGACGACATCCGCCAAGCGCAACTGCCGAAGATGGAAGAAGTGAAGCCGCAGATCACGCAGCAGCTGCAGCAGCAGCGTCTGTAGAAGTACCAGGAAGAACTGCGCGCGAAGGCAAAGGTCGAGTAAGCCTCGGCTTCTCTGCCTCACAAAAAAGCGGCCCGCGGGCCGCTTTTTTCATGGGCGTTCAGATCGCCCAGGTGCCGAAGTTGTCGCCTGGCCCGCCGAGCAGGCGATTGAACGCCTCCCAGGCCGCTTCGGCATCGTTGCCCTGCACGACGCGCCCCAGCGCGTCCAGCGTGCGATAGATTTTCTTCGAGGCAGCGAAGTGCTCGGCATTCAGTGCCTCCAGCTGTGGCAGCCAAGTCTGCAGGATCTCGCGCCGAGCGAGCACACCGGCCGCAGCGTCTTCGCGCCACGCAAGCAGCTGCTTGCGGATCTGGTCCTCCAAGCGGCTGGCCGCCAGGATATGGCGGCTGCGCGGATGGTCGAGATCGAGCATCGCTGCCGTGCGATCAACCCACCCAGCGGCGCGCGTTGCGCCAGATCTGCATCCACGGGCTCAGCGCGCTCTTGTCGCCTGGCGTCCAGCTCGTCTGGATGTTGCGGAACACGCGCTCCGGATGCGGCATCACCGCGGTGAAACGACCGTCCGGCGTCGTCACCGAAGTCAGGCCGCCCGCGCTGCCGTTCGGGTTGAACGGGTACTGCTCGGTGGCCTTGCCGTGGTTGTCCACGAAGCGCATGGCCGAGATGGCCTTGGCCGCATCGCCGCGGTGCTTGAAGTTGGCATAGCCCTCGCCGTGCGCCACCGCGATCGGCAGCCGGCTGCCGGCCATGCCCGCGAAGAAGAGGCTCGGCGATTCGAGCACTTCGACCATCGACAGGCGGGCCTCGAAACGCTCGCTCTGGTTGGTGGTGAAGCGCGGCCAGGCTTCGGCGCCCGGGATGATGTCGGCCAGCTCGGCGAACATCTGGCAGCCGTTGCATACGCCTAGGCCGAAGGTGTCTTCGCGGCCGAAGAAGGCCTTGAACTGCTCGGCCAGCTTCGGGTTGAAAGTGATGCTGCGCGCCCAGCCGATGCCGGCGCCCAGCGTGTCGCCATAGCTGAAGCCGCCGCAGGCGACCACGCCCTTGAAATTGGCGAGGTCCGCCCTGCCCGTCTGCAGGTCGGTCATGTGCACGTCGTAGGCCTCGAAGCCGGCTTCGGTGAAGGCATAGGCCATCTCGACGTGCGAGTTGACGCCTTGCTCCCGCAGGATCGCGACCTTGGGACGCGACTGGAGGATGGCGGGCGCGGCCGGAGCGGCGCCATTGAGAAACACGTGCATGCCCGGATCGCTGGGTTCGCCAGCTGCGGCGTGCTCGGCATCGGCGCAGGCCGGGTTGTCGCGCTCGCGGGCGATCCTCCAGCTGACCGAGTCCCACACCTGATGCAGGTCGTGCAGGCTCGCGCTGAACACCGACTTGGCATCGCGCCAGACTTCGAGCTTGCCCTTGCCGGCGTCCATGGCCGAGCTGACGGGCCGCGTCTTGCCGACGAAATGGCTGTGGGCGCTGAGGCCGTGGGTGCGCAGCACCTGCATCACGTCGTTGCGCTGCTCCGTGCGCACCTGCAGCACCATGCCCAGCTCTTCGTTGAACAGCGCCTTGAGCGTGAGCTCCTCGCGCCGTGCGCTGACCTGCTGCGCCCAGTTCTTGGCATCGCCGGTTTCCATGCGGCTGTCCGAGATGCCGTCGCCTTCGGTGACCAGCATGTCGACATTGAGGGCCACGCCGACATGGCCCGCAAAGGCCATGTCGCAGGCCGTGGCGAACAGACCACCGTCGCTGCGGTCGTGCATCGCGAGGATCTTGCCGTCGGCTCGCAGCGCGTTCACGGCATTCACCAGCGCCACGAGTTGCGCCGGATCGTCGAGGTCGGGCACCGTGTCGCCGCTCTGGCCGAGCGTCTGCGACAGGATGCTGCCGGCCATGCGGTGCTGGCCGCGGCCCAGGTCGATCAGCACGAGCGTGGTGTCGGCCTCGGTGGCATCGAGCTGCGGCGTGAGCGTGCCGCGCACATCGGCCAGCGTGGCGAAGGCAGTCACGATCAGGCTGACGGGCGACGTGACCTTCCTGGCCTCATCGCCATCCTTCCACTGCGTGCGCATCGACAGCGAATCCTTGCCGACCGGAATCGACACGCCGAGCGCCGGGCACAGTTCCAGGCCCACGGCCTTGACGGTTTCGTACAGCGCGGCGTCTTCGCCGGGCTCGCCGCAAGCGGCCATCCAGTTGGCCGACAGCTTGACGCGCGAGAGTTCGATCGGCGCGGCCAGCAGGTTGGTGATGGCCTCGGCCACGGCCATGCGGCCCGAGGCCGGCGCATCGAGCGCGGCCAGCGGCGTGCGCTCGCCCATGCTCATGGCCTCGCCGGCAAAGCCCTTGTAGTCGGCCAGCGTCACGGCGCAATCGGCCACGGGCACCTGCCACGGGCCGACCATCTGGTCGCGGTGGCTCAGGCCGCCCACGGTGCGGTCGCCGATGGTGATCAGGAAGCGCTTGGAGGCGACGGTCGGGTGCGCTAGCACGTCAATGGCGGCCTTCTGCAGGTCGACGCCCGTGAGGTCGAGCGGCTTGAAGGTTCGGGCGACGGTCTTGACGTCGCGGTGCATCTTGGGCGGCTTGCCGAGCAGCACGTCCATGGGCATGTCGACCGGCTGGACGGCCGCGCCTTCATCGGCCACGAGCAGCTGGCGCTCTTCGGTCGCAACACCCACCACCGAGAACGGGCAGCGCTCGCGCTCGCAAAACGCCTTGAACTGTTCGAGCGATTCCGGCGCGATGGCCAGCACATAGCGCTCCTGGCTTTCGTTGCACCAGATTTCCTTCGGCGCCATGCCCGACTCTTCGAGCGGCACGGCGCGCAGGTCGAAGCGTGCGCCGCGGCCGGCGTCGTTGGTCAGTTCGGGGAAGGCATTGCTCAAACCGCCCGCGCCCACGTCGTGGATCGCGAGGATCGGGTTGGCCGCGCCCTGCTGCCAGCAGTGGTTGATGACCTCCTGCGCGCGGCGTTCGATCTCGGGGTTGCCGCGCTGCACCGAGTCGAAGTCGAGCTCGGCCGCATTGGCGCCGGTGGCCATCGAGCTGGCGGCGCTGCCGCCCATGCCGATGCGCATGCCGGGGCCGCCGCGCTGGATCAGCAGCGAGCCGGCCGGGAACAGGATCTTCTTGGTCTGCGTGGCATCGATGCTGCCGAGGCCACCGGCAATCATGATGGGCTTGTGATAACCGCGCTGCACCGTGTCGAGGTCGCTCGCCACCGTCTGCTCGTACTCACGGAAGTAGCCCAGCAGGTTGGGCCGGCCGAATTCGTTGTTGAACGCGGCGCCGCCCAGCGGGCCCTCGGTCATGATCTGCAGCGGGCTCGCGATGTGCTCGGGCTTGCCGTAGTGACCCTCTTCCGGCCAGAGCTTGGACACCGTGAAGCCGGTCAGGCCGGCCTTGGGCTTGGAGCCGCGGCCGGTGGCGCCTTCGTCGCGGATCTCGCCGCCCGCGCCGGTCGAGGCGCCCGGGAATGGCGAAATGGCGGTCGGGTGGTTGTGCGTCTCGACCTTCATCAGCACATGGCTCAGCGCGCTATCTTTTTGATAGCTCTGCGAGTCCGAGGCCGCGACGAAGCGCTCGATCGACGAGCCCTCCATCACCGAAGCGTTGTCCGCATAGGCGATCACCGTGTGCTGCGGGTTCTGCTTCTCGGTGTGACGGATCATCGAGAACAGGCTTTGCGGCTGCGCCACGCCGTCGATGGTGAAGGCGGCGTTGAAGATCTTGTGGCGGCAGTGCTCGCTGTTGGCCTGCGCGAACATCATCAGTTCGACGTCGCTGGGGTTGCGGCCCAGGCGGGTGAAGGCTTCGACGAGGTAGTCGATCTCGTCCTCGGCCAGCGCCAGGCCGAAGCCGGTGTTGGCGGCCACCAGGGCCTCGCGGCCGCCGGTCTGCACGTCGACCTGTGCCATCGGCTGGGCCGGCAGTTCGCTGAACAGGCTGGCCGCCTGCGCGACGTTGACCAGCACCGATTCGGTCATGCGGTCGTGCAACGGGCCGGCCACGGCTGCCAGCGTGTCGCCTTCGATCACGGGCGCCTTGCCGATCAGCGGGGCCTTGAGCTTCAGGTGGTACTGGGTGACGCGTTCGACCCGGCGCAGCGCCAAGCCGCAGTTGTGGGCGATGTCGGTGGCCTTGGAAGCCCAGGGCGACACGGTGCCCAGACGCGGCGTGACGACCACCGAGGTGCCCGCCTTGGCCGGCGCCTCGAAGGGCTCGCCGTAGGTCAGCAGCGCGGCAAAACGCTCATGGTCGGCCGGGCTCAGTGCCGCGTCGGTGACCACCAGGTGCACGAAACGGGCGGCAATGCCCTCGATGCGCGGTTCGATGGCCTGCAGCTTCGGCAGCAGCTGCCGCCCGCGGAAGTCGCTGAGCGCGCTGCCGCCCTCGAACAGGGTTACGACGGGAAGGGCTTGAGGTGCGGGCTGCGTCACGATCGATGGGGCCTGGGGCCGCGTTGGGAATCAAGAAATCGAGGGCGGATGGTCGCTGACTGGGGCCATCCGCGTTAACCCGGAATTTTAGCGTGGCCGATGGGATAATTCCGGGATGAGCATTACTTACAAAGACGCTGCAGGCATCGAAGCCATGCGCGTCGCCTGCCGCCTTGCCTCCGAGGTGCTGGACTACCTCACGCCCCTGATCAAGCCCGGCATCACGACCAACGACGTCGACCGGCTCGCCGCCGAATACATGGTCAAGCAGGGCACCACCTCTGCGACCGTGGGCTACATGGGCGCCAGCAGCGTGCCGTTTCCGAAGTCGCTCTGCACCTCGGTGAACCACGTGGTGTGCCACGGCATTCCCAATGACAAGCCCCTGAAGAAGGGCGACATCATGAACGTCGACGTGACCGTCATCAAGGACGGCTGGTTCGGCGACAACAGCCGCATGTACGTGATCGGCGACGCTTCCATTGCCGCCAAGCGCCTGTGCAGCATCACCTTCGAAGCCATGTGGCACGGCATCTTGCAGGTGCGCCCCGGCGCGCACCTGGGCGACGTGGGCCATGCGATCCAGAAATTCGCCGAGGGCCAGGGCTTTTCGGTGGTGCGCGAGTTCTGCGGTCACGGCGTGGGCCAGCGTTTTCATGAAGAGCCGCAGGTGCTGCATTACGGCCGCCCGGGCACCATGGAAGGGCTCAAGCCCGGCATGATCTTCACCATCGAGCCGATGATCAACGCCGGCAAGCGCGACGTGAAGGAAGACTTCAAGGGCGGCCAGTACGACGGCTGGACCATCGTCACACGCGACCATTCGCTGTCGGCCCAGTGGGAGCACTCGGTGTTCGTCACCGAGACCGGCTACGAGGTGCTGACGCTGTCGGAAGGCAGCCCGCCACTGCCGTCGTTCGTTACCTCGACCAAGACCTGAAGCGCTCAAGCGCTCCCCGGCCGTGATCGAAGCAGCCAAGATCGACGTGGCGACGCTGCGCGAAGCCTATCGCGCGAAAAAGCTCGCCCTGTTCGACACCCTGCGCTTTGCGCGCGCCCCCACCCGCAGCGTGCACACGGTGCTGCGCCAGCTTTCGGCGCTGGCCGACCAAACGCTCTGCACGCTCTGGAAAGAAGCCGATTTCGGCGATTCGCTCACCCTGGCTGCGGTGGGCGGTTTCGGCCGCGGCGAGCTGTTCCCGTATTCCGACGTGGACGTGCTGCTGCTGCTGCCGCCCGAAGGCCACGAGAGCGAGATCGATCCGGCCCGCATCGAGGCCTTCATCGGCCATTGCTGGGACGCCGGGCTCGAAATCGGCTCCAGCGTGCGCACCGTCGAAGAATGCCTGGCCGAAGCCGAGAAGGACGTCACCGTCCAGACCTCGCTGCTCGAATCGCGCCTGATCGCGGGCAACAAGAAGCTCTTCACCGCCTTTCGCCGCCGCTTCATCCGCGCCATCGACCCGCAGGCCTTCTTCGTCGCCAAGTCGCAGGAAATGCGGCACCGCCACCAGAAGTTCGACAACACGCCCTACGCGCTCGAACCCAACTGCAAGGAATCGCCGGGGGGCCTGCGCGACCTGCAGACCATCCTCTGGATGACCAAGGCCGCCGGCTTCGGCAACCGCTGGGACGACTTGGCCAAGAACGGCCTGGCCACCTCCTTCGAGGCGCAGCAGATCAAGCGCAACGAGGCCCTGCTCTCGCTGATTCGCGCCAGGCTGCACGTGATTGCCAACCGGCGCGAAGACCGTCTGGTGTTCGACCTGCAGACCGCCGTGGCCGCGAGCTTCGGCTACGAGAGCGAATCGCAGCGCAAGTCCAGCGAGACGCTGATGCGGCGCTACTACTGGGCGGCCAAGGCGGTGTCGCAGCTCAACCAGATCCTGCTGCTCAACATCGCGGAACGACTGCAGCCGCAGGCCGAGCAACCCACGCCGATCAACGAACGCTTCTACGAACGCGCCGGCCTGATCGAGATCGCGAGCGACGACCTCTACGAGCGCGAGCCACACGCCGTGCTCGAGACCTTCCTGCTCTTCCAGAAGACCATCGGCGTGAAGGGCCTGTCGGCGCGCACGCTGCGCGCGCTCTACAACGCGCGCCACGTGATGGACAGCAAGTTCCGCAACGACCCGGTCAATCACGAGACCTTCATGCGCATCCTGATGCAGCCCTATGGCATCACGCACGCGTTCAGGCTCATGAACCAGACCTCGGTGCTGGGACGCTACCTGCGGGTGTTCCGCAGCATCGTGGGGCAGATGCAGCATGACCTGTTCCACGTCTATACGGTGGACCAGCACATCCTGATGGTGCTGCGCAACGTGCGGCGCTTTTTCATCGCCGAGCATGCGCATGAATACCCGTTCTGCTCGCAGCTCGCGGCGGGCTGGGACAAGCCCTGGATCCTGTACGTCGCAGCCCTCTTCCACGACATCGCCAAGGGCCGCGGCGGCGACCATTCGACGCTCGGTGCGCGCGACGTGCAGCGCTTCTGCAAGCAGCACGGCATCGCACGCGAAGATTCAAAGCTGATCGAGTTCCTGGTCGCCGAACATCTGGTGATGAGCCAGGTCGCGCAGAAGCAGGACCTGAGCGACCCCGAGGTGATCGGCGCCTTTGCAAAGCGCGTGGGCAACGAGCGCTACCTCACGGCCCTCTACCTGCTGACGGTGGCCGACATCCGCGGCACCTCGCCGCGCGTGTGGAATGCCTGGAAGGGCAAGCTGCTCGAAGACCTGTACCGCTTCACCCTGCGCGCGCTCGGCGGCCGCATGCCCGACCCGGACGCTGAAGTCGAATCGCGCAAGCGCGAAGCGCTGGTGCAGCTCGCCCTGCACGCCCAGCGCTTCGAAGCGCACAAGGCCCTGTGGGACACGCTCGACGTCGGCTACTTCATGCGCCACGACGCCACCGAGATCGCCTGGCACGCCAAGCAGCTCTCGCGCTTCGTGCCGCCAAAGAACGTGCCGATCGATCCGAAGGCACCGCCCATCGTGCGCGCCCACCTGTCACCGGTCGGCGAAGGCCTGCAGGTGGTGGTCTACACGCCCGACCAGCCCGACCTGTTCGCGCGCATCTGCGGCTACTTCGACCAGTCGTCGTTCAGCATTCTGGATGCGAAGGTACACACCACGAGCAACGGCTATGCGCTCGACACCTTCCAGGTCGTGACCACCTTTCAGCCCGACCACTACCGCGACCTGATCAGCATGGTCGAGTCGGGCCTCGCGCAAACGCTCACCGAAGCCGGCGCCCTGCCCGCGCCCAGCATGGGCCGGGTGTCGCGCCGGGTGCGGAGTTTTCCGATCAAGCCGCGCAT
>CAMATD010000220.1 GCA_945860785.1 Variovorax sp. YR752
TTTCGCTGCGCAGAGCACACCGCCGGCGTGATCGCTCAGCGCAGCGCTTGATCCGCCGGCACAACAGCAGCGCCCACTGTGCCCAGGGCACCGGGTGCTCCCCGCAGCGAAATAAAGGAGGAGCGAAGCGGGGGACATTCGCGGAGGGGGACACCGGTGTCCTGTGCACGCACCCTGAACAAAGGCTCCCAAAAAACAAAAGACCCACCGTTTCCAGTGGGCCTTTTCGTCGCGATCGACAGAGGGGCAGTTCAAAGCGCCGGAATGCGCAGCTTCTGCCCCGGATAGATCTTGTCGAGGTGCGACAGCATCGGCTTGTTCGCCTCGAAGATCGCGTGGTACTTGTTGGCATCGCCGTAGTACTTCTTGGAGATGGCCGAGAGCGTGTCGCCCTTCACCACGTCGTGGTACTGCGCAGGCGGTGCGGCGGGCGCGACCAGGTTGTTGTCCACGCTCGTCACGTTGGCCACGTTGCCCGCGGCGAGCGAGGCTTTCTCGCTGGCTTCCTGCGAGGGCGCCTGGCCGGCGAGAGTGACCACGCCGCTGCTCGCCACGTAAGTCACCTCGAGGCCCGTGAGGCCGAGGTTCTGCGTTTCGATGTAGGTCTTGATGGCTGCGGCGGCGGCAGTGTTCGCATCGGGCGTGGCGGCCTGGGCCGACGATCCGCCGAACAGTTTTTCACCGGCTTCCTTGATGAAACTAAGCAATCCCATGGTTTTCTCCTTGTGCCGTGGTGGATGGAATTTGCGAATGTAGCGGCGGAACGCCGGGTGCCGACGTAGGCCCACGCCGCGTATGTCGACGATGCGCCAGCAGGAATAACAACAAAGTCGCAATAATCCCGCGCATGGCATCCCCCTTCCTCACAATCGACATCGGCAACACCCGTCTGAAATGGGCGCTCTACGACGGGGCGCATCCGGGCGCCGCGTTGCAGGCATCAGGCGCGGAGTTTCTCGATCACATCGAACGGCTGGCCGACGGCCCCTGGGCCGACCTGCCCCCACCCGGCTCCATGCTCGGCTGCGTGGTGGCCGGCGACACCCTGCGGCGCCGCGCCGAAGAGCAGCTTGTCGAGCGCTTCGACTGCGCGCCGCGCTGGGTGGTGTCGAGCGCCGGTGAGGCCGGCATCGTGAACGGCTACGACCATCCCACACGGCTTGGTGCCGACCGCTTCGTCGCGATGATCGGCGCGCGCCACCGCATGCTGGCCCAGGGGCCGGCGCGGCCGATGGTGGTGGTGCTGATCGGCACGGCCGTCACGGTGGAGGCGATCGATGCCAGCGGCAAGTTCCTCGGCGGCCTGATCCTGCCGGGCCACGGCATCATGCTGCGCGCGCTGGAGTCGGGCACGGCAGGGCTGCATGTGCCGACCGGCGAGGTGCGCGAATTTCCCACCAACACCAGCGATGCGCTGACCAGCGGCGGCACCTATGCCATCGCGGGCGCGGTCGAACGCATGGTGCAGCACGTGCGCTCGCACTGCGGCGCCGAGCCGGCCTGCTACATGACGGGCGGCGCGGGCTGGAAGATGGCGCCCGTCATGAACGGGCACTTCGAACTGGTCGAGAGCCTGATCATGGACGGCCTTCTTGTGATTGCCCGCGAGCGGGCTGCCATCTGAACTGAAGAAGAAAAAAGGAAAAAGGATCAGGGGCACATCAGCGCCTCGGCCACCGCCTGGAACGCCGGCAGCGTCAGCGGATCGTTCCCCGCATTCGCCGCCACCGGGTGCGCGGCGTAGCGCACGATCACCATCTCCGCCTTCGGATCGACATAGATGCTCTGACCGTGGATGCCGCGCGCCATGTAGGCGCCGTGCGGGTTGTTCGTGACCCACCACATGTTGCGGTACGACCAGCCCGGCAGCAACGCATAGCCGGCCTTGGCGAGCTTGGCGGGGTCCCCTCCGCGCGCGATGTCTTCGACCACGGCCTTCGGTATGGCCTGCTGCCCGTTGGGCGCGCGGCCGCCGTTGCGCATGGTTTCGCCGAAGCGCGCGATGTCGCGCAGCACGGTGTTCAGCCCGCCGCCGCCCGATTCGGTGCCGATGCGGTCGACCATGAAGTACGCGTCCTGCTCGGCGCCGATGCGGCGCCAGATCTTCTCGCTCAGCAGGTCGGCCAGCGACTGGTTGCTGGCGCGCCGCAGGATCCAGGCGAGCACCTCGGCGTTCACCGTCTTGTAGGCGAAGGCGTCGTCGTGCGCGCCTTCCTTCTTCAGCGTGGCGAGGAATTCGTAGAACGACTTGGGTCCCGCGTAGTTCGGCCCCTGGGTCAGCATGCCGCCGGCACGCGCGTAGTCCCAGATCTCGGCCTTGGGGTCGGCGTAGTTCTCGGAGTAGTGCACGCCGATGGTCATGTCCATCACCTGGCGCACGGTGGCGTCGCCATACGCCGTGTCCTTGAGTTCGGGCAGGTACTTGGTGACCGGCGCCGACGGATCGAGCTTGCCTTCGTCCGCGAGGATGGCAGCCAGCGTGCCGACGAAGGACTTGGTCACCGACATCGCGATGTGCGGCCGGTCGGGCGTGAGCGCGCCGAAGTACTTTTCGTAGACCACGCGACCGCGGTGCAGCACGAGGATGCCGTCGGTATAAGTGCGCGGGATCATCTGGGCGAAGGTCACCGTCTCCTCGCTGCCCAGCGGTTTGAAAGTGACGGCCTCGATATCGTTGCGCGGCGCTGCCGGCAGCGGACTCGCTGCACCGCTGCCGCGCCACACGTTGGTGGTGGGCACCGTGTCGCGCACATGCGAGAAGCTCCAGCGCGTGCGCGGAAACACGCCGCCGGCCGGGTTGTCGAAGGTGATCTGCTTGTCGGGCGGGGGCGGAAAGCCCTTCATCCAGCCCAGAGCCTCAACCGAGGTGGCCGCGGGATCGGGGAGCGCGGCGGGCGCTGGCGTCTGGGCGATGGAGGTGTTCACGGCACGGAGTGTGAAGGCGGCAGCAAGCGCCGTGCGTTTGAAAAAGGACATGAGTTTACAAGGCTCCGGTGGAATTCATCATCAACGACCGCTGAAACGTGCAGGACGGCGCTCGACAAAAGAGCGCACGCCTTCGGCCGCGTCCTCGCTGTTCGAGAGGCGCTTCTGCGTTTCGATGAATTCCGACACGGCCGCAAGCGGCCCGTGCTCGACAGCCTTGATCACATTGAGCCGGGTGGCGACCACGGCCAGCGGTGCCTGCGCCGCGATGCGCTGCGCAATGGCCAGGGCAGCGTCGAGCTCCTGCCCGGCCGGCACCACCTTCTACACGAAGTGGAGGCGATAGCCTCGGCACTTCGAACTCGTCCGCCGTGAGCAGATGCAGCATCGCATTGCCCACGCCCGCGCGTTCGGCCATGCGCAGCGTCGCGCCGCCCGTGGCCATGATGCCGCGCTGCACTTCCATCTGCGAGAAGCGGCAGTTGTCGGCCGCGACCACGATGTCCGCGCCCAGCATCAGCTCGATGCCGACCGTGAAGCAGATGCCCTTCACCGCCACCACCATCGGCTTGGTGCGGCGGCGGTAGTCGGGCAGGCCGAAGTCGTGCGGCTCCACCAGCCCGGCCGGAATCGCCTTCTCGCCGCGCTTCATGTACTCGGTGACCGCCGGCAGGTCGAGGCCCGCCGTGAAGTGGTCGCCGAAGGCATGCAGCACGCCCACGCGCAGGGCAGGGTCGTCGTCGAGCCGGGTGTAGGCCTCGGCCAGCTGCTTGAACATCGGCGGCGTCCAGCCGTTGCGCTTGGCGGGGCGGTTGATGCCGATCAGCAGAACATGGTCGAGCACCTGGGTGTCGATGCAGCCTTCTGCGGGTGGGTTGGTGGGCGTGGCGGTCATGACGTTTGTCTCCTTGTTTTTATGGAACGCCGGATCAGTACGTGTACACGCCGCGGCCGGTCTTGCGGCCGAGCTGGCCTGCAGCGACCATTTCCTTGAGCAGCGGCAGGGGCGGTACTTGGAGTCGCCGAACTGCTCGAGGTACACCTCCATCACGGCCAGGCACACATCGAGGCCAATCATGTCGGCCAGCGCCAGCGGACCGATGGGCTGGTTGCAGCCCAGCTTCATGCCGGCGTCGATGTCTTCGGCGGTCGCGATGCCTTCGGACAGCACGAAGAAGGCCTCGTTGATCATCGGCACCAGGATGCGGTTGACCACGAAGCCCGGCGCGTTCTTCACCGTGATCGGCGACTTGCCGAGCTTCTCGGCCAGCGCCTTGACGGCATCGTGCGTGGCGTCGGTCGTGAGGTAGCCGCGGATCAGCTCCACCAGCGCCATCATCGGCACCGGGTTGAAGAAATGCATGCCGATGAAGCGGTCGGGGCGCGAGGTGGCGGCCGCGAGCTGGGTGATCGAGATCGACGAGGTGTTCGAGGCAATGATCACTTCGGGTGCCAGCAAGTCGTCCACCTGCTTGAGGATCTTGAGCTTGAGCGCGTGGTTCTCGGTGGCGGCCTCGATCACGAGCTGCGCGCCCTTCAAGTCGTCGTAGTTCGTCGAGCCCTTGATCAGCGCGAGCGCCGCGGTCTTCTGCTCGGCCGTGAGCTTCTCTTTCTTGATCAGCCGGTCGAGGCTGCCCGAGACGGTGGCGAGGCCCTTGTCGACGGCCGCCTGGGCCACGTCGATCATCACCACGTTGACGCCGGACACCGCGCAGGCCTGCGCAATGCCGTTGCCCATCGTTCCGGCACCGATGATGCCGACGGTCTGGATAGTCATGAGAAAACTCCTTGAAGAACAAAAAACAGGGGAAGGGGGAGCGGGTGGGGCGCCGGGCCGCCACCGCGGCAGGACATCGATTGTGAAGCAGCCCTGGCGGGGTTCCGTTCCCGGATGCGACACGGGTGGCTTACAGTGCGGCGGTTGCTTTTTCTTCCTTCTTTCCAGTCTCGACCATGACCACCCTCGGTACCCCCCTTTCCCCCTCCGCCACCCGCGTGATGCTGCTCGGCTCCGGTGAACTCGGCAAGGAGGTGCTGATCGCCCTGCAGCGCCTCGGCGTCGAGACCATCGCGGTCGACCGCTACGAGAACGCGCCCGGCCAGCAGGTGGCCCACCATGCGCGCACCATCACCATGAGCGATCCCGAGCAGCTCAAGGCGCTGATCGAGGCCGAGAAGCCCACCCTCGTGGTGCCCGAGATCGAGGCCATCGCCACGCAGATGCTCCAGCAGCTCGAAGACGCGGGTGTCGTTCGCGTCATTCCCACCGCCCGCCTCACGATGGACCGCGAAGGCATCCGCCGCCTGGCCGCCGAGACGCTGGGCGTGCCCACCAGCCCCTACAAGTTCTGCGACTCGCTGGCCGAGCTGCAGGCCGCCATCGACGGCGGCATCGGTTACCCCTGCATCGTCAAGCCCGTGATGAGCAGCTCCGGCAAGGGCCAGAGCAAGATCGACGGCCCCGGCGACGTGCAGAAGGCCTGGGACTACGCCCTGGCCGGCGGCCGCGTGAGCCACGGCCGGGTGATCGTCGAGGGCTTCATCGACTTCGACTACGAAATCACGCTGCTCACCGTGCGCGCCAAGGACGCCGCTGGCGCCGTGCAGACGCAGTTCTGCGACCCCATCGGCCATGTGCAGGTCAGCGGCGATTACGTGGAAAGCTGGCAGCCGCACCCCATGGCGCCGGCCGCGCTGCAGAAGGCGCAGCAGATCGCACAGGCCGTGACGGCCGACCTCGGCGGCCAGGGCCTGTTCGGCGTCGAGCTGTTCGTGAAGGGCGACGAGGTGTGGTTCAGCGAGGTCAGCCCGCGCCCGCACGACACCGGCATGGTCACCATGGCCACGCAATGGCAGAACGAGTTCGAGCTGCATGCCCGCGCCATCCTGGGCCTGCCGGTCGACAACTCGCTCAAGAGCCCGGGCGCCAGCGCGGTGATCTACGGCGGCGTGGATGCCACCGGCATCGCCTTCGACGGCGTGGCCGAGGCGCTGCAGGTGCCGGGCAGCGACATCCGCCTGTTCGGCAAGCCCGAGAGCTTCGTCAAGCGCCGCATGGGCGTGGCGCTGGTGCATGCGGCCGACACCGACACGGCCTGCAAGCTCGCCAAGGAAGCCGCCTCGCGCGTGAAGCCGCGCAAGGCCTGAGCCACAACCCCGAACGCGCGCGACAGGCGTAGCCAGTTTCCGCAAGCCGCGCCGCAAGGGCGCAGGCATGGTGCGGGGTCTTGCCGGGAAGCCAGGGTCGGGTGCGGGTGCATGCGGATACCGCCCATGTACGGCGCGCTCCACACTGGGTGCCCGCTCGATCCACCGGAGACACCATGCTGCATCCCCAGGCCCGCGCCTTGCTCGACTTCATCGAGGCGCGCGGCATCCCGCCGACCCACACGCTATCGCCCGCCGATGCGCGCGCCTTCTACCGCGAGCGCCGCACCGCCACGCAGCCCTTGCCTGCGGAGGTGGCCGAAGTGCGCGACCTCGCCGCGGACGGCCCGCACGGCACCATCCCGGTGCGCCTCTACCGGCCGCTGGGTTCGGGCGCCGGCCCGCTGCCCGTGCTGGTGTACTACCACGGCGGCGGCTGGGTCATCGGCGACCTCGACACGCACGACGTGCTGTGCCGCGAACTGGCCAACGGTGCGGGCTGCGCAGTGGTCGCCGTCGACTACCGCATGGGGCCGGAGCACCGTTTCCCGCGGCCGTCGACGACGTGCTGGCCGCCACCCGCTGGGTGCGCCGCGAGGCCGCAGAGCTGGGGCTCGATGCAAGCCGCCTCGCGGTCGGCGGCGACAGCGCCGGCGGCAACCTCGCGGCCGTCGCAGCGATCGCGGCGCGCGATGCGGGCGACCTGCCCATCGTCTTCCAGCTGCTGATCTATCCCGCCACCGACATGCGTCGCGGCCATCCGTCGCACCAGTCGAACGGGCAGGGCTACCTGCTGACCAGCGACACGATGACCTACTTCCACGACCACTACATCACCGACCCGAAGCACGATCTCGACTGGCGCGCTTCGCCGCTGCTGCACACCGACCTGTCGGGCCTGCCGCCGGCGCTGGTGATCACCGCCGGCTACGACCCGCTGCGCGACGAAGGGCTGGCCTATGCGGAGGCGCTCACCGCCGCTGGCAACCGTGCGAACTACGTCTGCTTCGAGCGCCAGATCCATGGCTTCGTCACCATGGGCAAGGTGCTCGACGAAGCCAACACCGCCGTCGCGCTTTGCGCCACCGAGTTGCATCGCGCGTTCTCGGCGGCCTAGGGAAAGTCCCCGCGCAAATGCATGCCGCGCAGACGGCCCGCGCCGCTACGATCCAGCCAACACGACGCCATCCTCCGGTTGGCAGTCGACCCGATGCAGGAGACAAACACCATGCAGCGAGCGAGTAATGCGCCCCCGGAAAACGGTGGCGCACGGCAGGGCGAACGCCTCATGTGGCTGACGCCGCAGCGCGTGTTCTACGCCGGGCTGCTCGGCGCGGCGGCAGAGCGCACGATGGGCGGGCGTACGTGTCGCCCGCGGGCGTGCCGCCGATCCGCATTCGCATCGGTGGTGGCGCCTGGCAGACGGGCGAGCTGATCGTGGTGCCGCCGCAGGTGCCGCACCACGTCGAGAGCGAGCACCCGCTGATCTTCAACCTGCTGATCGAATCGGAGTCGATCGACCCCGCGCGCATGCCCGCCTTCATGCAGCACTGCGGCCCGGTCGATGCACCGGCCTTCGTGCAGCGCGTGCGCGATGCCCATGCGCATCTGCTCGCCGCGTCGGGCCGCAGCACGACCTTCGATGGCTTCGATTTCGACACGCTGTTCTTCGGCGAGGCGCTCGCGCCGCGCACGCTCGATGCGCGCATCCGCAAGGTCATCGACACCCTCGTCGCCGACCCGGCCGCGCCCACCTCGGCCGAAGACTGCGCGGCCTCGGTGCACCTGTCGTTCTCGCGCTTCCTGCATCTCTTCAAGCAGGAAACCGGCATGGCGTTCCGTGCGTTCCGGGCCTGGAAGCGCGCGCGCAGCCTGCTGCGCTACGTGCGCCAGACCAGCACGTTGACCGACATCGCGCTCGACACCGGCTACCCCGATTCGACGCACTTCAGCCATTCGATCCGCCAAGTCTACGGCCTGAAACCCAGCGATATCCTGGCCGGCTCGCGGCGCCTTGCGCTGCACGACGCGGCCGGCGGCTTCAGGCATTAGGCGCAGAAGGGCCCCATGCAGATCCTCCAACTCCTGCTGTCGGGCATTGCGCAAGGTTGCATCTACGGACTGATCGCGCTGGGCTTCGTGCTGATCTACAAGGCCACCGAGACCGTGAGCTTCGCGCAGGGCGACCTGATGATGCTCGGCGCCTTCGGTGCATTCGCCGGCATGTCGCTGTTCGGCCTGCCGTTCTGGCTCGCGGCCATCCTCGCGGTGGTGGCGATGGCGGCCTTCGGCGTGTTGCTCGAACTGGTGGTGATCCGCCCGATCCTCGGGCAGCCGCAGTTCTCCATCGTGATGCTCACCATCGGCATCGCGTATGTGGCGCGCGGCCTCATCACCATGGTGCCCGGCATCGGCACCGAGACCCACACGCTGCCCGTGCCCTACAAGGACCAGATCTGGAAGCTGGGCGAACTGGTGGTCAACCTCGAACAAGCTCGCGATCATCATCGCCACGGCCATCCTGTGCGGCTTGCTGTTCGCGATGTTCCGCTACAGCAAGCTCGGCATCGCGATGCAGGCCTCGTCGCAGAACCAGCTCGCGGCCTACTACATGGGCATTCCGGTGAAGCGACTCAACGGCCTGGTGTGGGGACTGGCCGCTGCCGTCGCTGCCATGCTGCTCGCGCCCATCACCTTCGTGCACGCGAACATGGGCTTCATCGGGCTCAAGGCCTTTCCGGCCGCGGTGGTGGGCGGCTTCGGCAGCCTGCCGGGCGCGATCGTCGGCGGGCTGGTGATCGGCATCGTCGAATCGTTCGCGGGCTTCTACCTACCCGATGGCTTCAAGGACACGGCGCCCTACATCGTGGTGCTGCTGATGCTGATGATCAAGCCCAACGGTCTGTTCGGCGAAAAGCTGCGCAAGAAAGTCTGAACGTTCATGCGCTACATCTTCAAGACCAGCTACGACCAGGACATCCGCCTTGCGCGGCACGGCGGGCACGTGTTCTGGTACAGCCTGCTCGTCGCGTTCCTCGTCGTCGCGCCGTGGGTGATCGACGAGTACTGGCTTGCCCAACTGACCTTCGTGCTGATCTACGGGATTGTCGGGTTGGGGTTGATGCTGCTGGCCGGCTTCACGGGGCAGTTCTCGATCGGGCATGCGGCGTTTCTCGGTGCGGGGGCCTACACGCAAGGCGTGCTGACGAACCTCGGCGTGCCGTTTCCGCTTGCTCTGGTCGCGGCTGCTGCGCTGTCGGCGGCTGTGGGCGTGGTGGTTGCCCTGCCGGCCTTGCGCGTGAAGGGCATCTACCTTGGCATCGCGACGCTGTCGTTCGGCTTCATCGTCGAGGAAGTGTTCGCTCGGTGGGAGAGCGTCACGGGCGGCAACGCGGGGCTGCATGTGAAGTCGCCGCAGCTCTTCGGCTGGTCACTGGGCTCGGGCGACGGCTTCTACTTTTTGTGCCTGGTGGTGGCGGTGCTCAGCACGCTCAGGCATCCTGAACCTGCTGTGCTCGCCGACGGGGCGCGCTTTCGTCGCCATTCGCGATTCGGAGATCTCGGCGCAGAGCATGGGCATCCACCTCGCGCGCTACAAGACGATGTCGTTCGCGATCTCGGCCGCGCTCGCGGGGCTGGACGGCGCGCTGTATGCGCACAAGCTGAGCTTCATCTCGCCGGACCAGTTCAACATCCTGCAGTCGATCGACCTGCTGCTGATGGTGGTGATCGGCGGCCTCGGCTCGGTGCATGGCGCGTTCCTGGGCGCGATCTTCCTGATCGCCATGCCGCAGCTGATCTCGATGGGCAAGGACTGGCTGCCGGCTGTCGTCGGCCAGGCGCCCGGGCTGCAGGGGCTGGTGTACGGCGTGGTGCTGATCGCGTTCGTGCTGTTCGAACCGCTGGGGTTGTATGGCCGCTGGCTCAAGATCCGCACCTGGCTGCAGCTCTTCCCGTTCTACCGCCGGGGCCTGTTCAAGCGGCAGAAGTCGTTCACCAAATCGGACCGGCTGAGATGAGCGGCGACGACGGCGACATCCTCCTTTCGGCGAAGGACCTGAGCGTGCGCTTCGGCGGCGTGCTCGCGGTCAACAAGGTGAGTTTCGACGTGCGGCGCGGCGAGGTGTTCACGCTGATCGGCCCGAACGGTGCGGGCAAGACGACGGTGTTCAACCTGATCAGCCGCATCTACACGCCGACCACGGGCGAGATCACGTGGCACGGCGAGGCAGCCGGCTCACTCGCGCTGACGCAGCAGGCGCCGCACGCAATTGCGGCGCTGGGCATCGCGCGCACTTTCCAGAACATCGAGCTCTTCGAGCACGCGACGGTGTTGCACAACCTGCTGATCGGTCGCCACACGCATCGGCAGACGGGTTTCTGGAGCGAGGTGTTCTTCACGCCCGCCACGCGGCGCGCCGAGATCCAGGCGCGCGAGAAGGCGGAGCAGGTGATCGAGCTGCTGGACTTGCAGCATCACCGCGATTCGATGGTGGCGGGTCTGCCTTATGGCGTTCGCAAGGTCGTGGAACTGGCGCGTGCGCTGTGCACCGAGCCGAAGCTGTTGCTGCTCGATGAGCCATCGTCGGGCCTCAATGTCGAAGAGACGGCGGACATGGCGTTCTGGATTCAGGACATCCAGCATGAGTTGGGAGTGTCGGTGCTGATGGTCGAGCACGACATGTCTTTGGTGTCAAAAGTGTCCGACCGTGTGCTCGCGATGAATATGGGCGAGGTGCTGGCCACCGGCACGCCGCGCGAGGTGCAGGCGGACGCGCGGGTGATCGAGGCTTATCTCGGGACCGTGGACGACGTGAGCAGCTTGAGGAGGGTGGCGGCGTGAATGCTTCGTTCGCTACCTTTGGGGAGGCGCCCGGTATGCGGTGCGGTGTGGTCGCCCCCACTGCGCCGGCCCTTCGGGCTCCCTTCCGGTGCTCGCTTTCCGCGGGGTCTCGCCCAAACTCGCTTCGCTCA
>CAMATD010000221.1 GCA_945860785.1 Variovorax sp. YR752
CCAGCGCCTTGTTGGGGCCGTAGGCGTTGTCGGGGATCAGCACCTCGTCGCCGGTCTTCAGGAACGCGAACGAGACCAGCGAGATGGCCGCGAGGCCGCTGGGCAGCAGCAGGCATTCGGTGCCGCCTTCGAGCGTGGCCAGGCGCTCCTCGAGCGTGAACGTGGTCGGCGTGCCGTGCAGGCCGTAGGTGTAGCCGGCCTTGGTCTTCCAGTCGCGCGCACGCATGGCGGCCACGTCGGCGAAGAAGACGGTCGACGCCTTGAACACGCCGGGCTGCGGTGCGGAGAAGATGGCGGGCGGGGTGTAGGGGTGGTGGATCAGGGTCGTGGAAGGCTTGCTCATGGGTGAATGCTAGCGCGAGCGCGCATCCGGGCTCGGATGCTTTTGTCGCGGCTTCCGCCGCACAATGCGCCGATGCAGCTGACGCGGCCCCCTCTTCCTCATCTGCGGCCCTTCGTGAAGCTGCTGTGGGCTTCGGCGCCCGAAGGTACGCCGACCGGACGGCCGGGCGCGCGCGAGCATGTGCTGCCTACGGGCGGCATGCACCTGGTGTTCCGGCTTTCGGGTCCGCCCCTGAAGCTGTTCGGTGGCCCCGACGACGCGCAGGGCCAGACCTGCGGCTACGCGATCGTCGGCGGCGCGCGTGCGGCCTTCTACATGCGCGACGTTTCAGTGGCCACGCGCTCGGTGGGTGCGCAGCTTCAGCCCGGCGCCGCCCGCGCCCTGCTCGGTGCGCCCGAAGATGCGCTGGCCGGGCAGCACACACCGCTCGATGCACTGTGGGGCGCACGGCAGGCCGACGCCGCGCTCGAACAGATCCACGCGGCGGGCAGCCTCGAACGACAGCTGGCCGCCTTCGAAGCCCTGCTCGCCCAGCGTGTCATCGACTCGCTGAGCGCCGGCCTGCATGGCTTGCACCCGGCCATCGCCGCGACGCTCGGTCCGCTCGCCCGCGAGAACCCCTCGATCGCCGGGCTGGTCACACGCAGCGGCTACAGCCATCGCCGCTTCATCGCGCTCTTTCGCGGCGCCATCGGCCTCAGTCCCAAGGCGTACGCACGCGTGATGCGTTTCGACCGCGCGCTGGCGCTGGCCGCCGACCCCGCGCAGAGCTGGGTCGACATCGCGCTCACCGCCGGCTACAGCGACCAGGCGCACCTGAGCCGCGAGTTCTCCGCGCTGGCGGGCATGTCGCCGCAGGCCTGGCGGCAGACGGGGGCCACGTCGCCGCGGCATGTGCCGACGGCAACGGCAGGTCAAATTCGTTCAAGACGCTAGCGGCGCGGCGGCCCAGAATCGGCGCCACGACACTGCTTCCTCTCTTTGAAAGGCAACCATCATGGCGATCCACGAGCTGTTTCCCTACCTCTGTGTCGACGATGCCGGCGCGGCCGTCGACTTCTACTGCAAGGTCTTCGAGGTGAAGGAGATCTTCCGCCTCACCGAGCCCAGCGGGCGCATTGGCCATGTGGAACTGGACTTTCACAATGGCGCGATCCTGATGATCTCGGACGAATTCGCCGAATTCAACATCCGCAGCGCCAAAACGCTGGGCGGCACCGCCGTCACGCTGCACCTGCATGTGGACGATGCCGATGCGGTGGTGGCGCGGGCCGTTGCGGCCGGTGCGACGCTCGACATGGCGCCGCAGGACCAGTTCTACGGCGAGCGTTCCGGCGTCTTCCGCGACCCCTTCAGCCACCGCTGGAACGTGGGCCACAGCATCGAGAAATTGACGCCCGAGGAGATGCAGCGGCGCTACACCGCGATGTTCGATTCGGCGGACTGATTCGCCTCGGCGCGGCGGCGTCACTATGATGGCGCCCCCGCACGCCTTCCCAGGACCCCATGCCGCCTCACCACGCCACGCTCGCCAGGACCGTGCAGCGCCTTTCCGAGCAAAGGTTCGCCCGCTTCGGTGGCCTGCCGCTGCAGGACTTCCGCACCGCACGCCGGCGCTTCGTGCGGCTGGACGAAACTGCGAGCCAGCTGCTGCACGCGAGACGCCGGGACATGCTGGACCTGCTCGACGACGAAGGCATGCGCGAGCAGTGGATAGCAGACCACGCGCGCCGGCTCGGCGAAGTCGCCTACCGGCATAACCAGTTCCTCTCGCCATCCGATCTCGACAGGTCACCGGCCACGGCAATCTACAGGGCACTGCTGCCTCGGTTGCGCGACGCACTGGATGCGTCACCCTCCCTGCCGGCCCTCGATCAGACCCTTCAACCTGTTCTGGCGGCCCATCACGAGGCGTTGTGGCGCTGGTCGACCGATCTTTTGACTGAACGCTTCGGAGACGGCCTCGCGCAACCCGTTTGCAGCGAATACCGGGTCGAGCTTCAGTTGAAGGTGCTCGCTATCGAAGTACCGCGACTGGTGGAGCCGATCCTCGACCTGGGTTGTGGCGAAGGCGCCCACCTTGTGCGGCATCTGCGCACGCTCGGCCTGTCAGCGTGGGGATTGGACCGGTTGGCCACGCCCACCGAAGCCGTCTGGCAAGGCGACTGGCTGGACGACGATGCGCCGCTACAGCCGCAAAGCTGGGGCACCGTGATCTCGCACATGGCTTTTTCGAATCACTTCCAGCACCAGCATTTGCGGCGCGATGGAGCTGCGGCGACCTACGCGTCGCGCTACATGAAAGTGCTGGAGGCGCTGAGGCCAGGCGGGCGCTTCTTCTACGCGCCGAGCCTGCCCTTTTTCGAAGCGCTGCTGCCGCAGCAGCGCTATCTGGTGACGCGGCGGCCCGTTGCGGGCACCGCGATGGAAGCGACCGAGGTGCTGCGGCGCGCTGATTGATGAGCCCGCAGGCTCAGACCGACCACTTCTCGAGCAGCTTTTCAGCGCCGAGCGAGTCGTAGCCCTCGAAGGGCTGATGGATCCACGGGTTGGTCGCGAGGTACTCGACCGAGTAGTCGGGCGTGAAGGTCGACAGCGCCTTGGTCCAGATCACCGCGCTGCGCAGCTCGCTGATCGGCTTGTAGTTGTTGCGCAACATGTCCATCACGGCGTGCAGCGTGTGGCCCGAATCGGCCAGGTCGTCCACCAGCAGCACCTTGCCTGCGATCTCGCCCTTGGGCGTGGTGATGAAGCGGGCGATGTCGAGGTGGCCCTGCACCGTGCCGGCATCGGCGCGGTACGAGCTGGTCGACATGATCGCCAGCGGCTTGTCGAAGATGCGCGAGAGCACGTCGCCAGGGCGCATGCCGCCGCGGGCCAGACACAGGATGGTGTCGAACTCCCAGCCCGACTGGTGCACCTTGATCGCGAGCTTCTCGATCAGGTTGTGGTACTCGTCGTAGCTGACGTAGAGATGTTTGCCGTCTTCGGTCAACATGGGTCTTTTTTTCCTCTTCAGTCGGCGAGATAAGGGTGGCGCATCATGATCGTGTGGTCGCGATCGGGGCTGGTCGACACCATGTGGATCGGCACGCCAGTGATCTGCTCGATGCGCTGCAGGTAGAGCCGCGCGTTGACCGGCAGCTTGTCGTACTGCGTGACACCGACGGTGCTTTCGCTCCAGCCTTCAAGGGTCTCGTAGATCGGCGTGCAGCGCTCGATTTCGTCCGCGCCCATCGGCAGGATGTCGGTGGTTTCGCCGTCGAGTTCGTAGCCGGTGCAGAGCTCGAGCTTTTCGAGGCCGTCGAGCACGTCGAGCTTGGTGATGCACAGGCCGGACAGGCCATTGACCTGCGCCGAACGCTTGAGCAGTGCGGCATCGAACCAGCCGCAGCGGCGGCTGCGACCCGTGGTCACGCCCTTTTCGGCGCCCACGGTGCTCATGTGATAGCCCGGTGTGCCAGGCGTTGCCCAGTCGAGTTCCGTGGGGAACGGACCGCCACCGACGCGCGTGCAGTACGCCTTCGTGATGCCCAGGATGTAGTGCAGCATGCCCGGGCCCATGCCCGAGCCGACGGCCGCATTGCCGGCCACGCAGTTGCTGGAGGTGACGTACGGGTAGGTGCCGTGGTCGACGTCGAGCAGCGTGCCCTGTGCGCCTTCGAACAGCAGGTTGGCGCCGGCCTTGTGGGCGTCGTTCAGCTCGCGCGAGACGTCGGCCATCATCGGCTTGAGCAGCACCGCGTGGCGCATGGCTTCTTCGAACACGGTGTCGAAGTCGACGGCCGGTGCGCTCAGCACCTGGGTCAGCACGTGGTTGTGCAGGTCGAGCAGCACGCGCAGTTTGGTCGCGAAGCGCTCGGGGTGCTTCAGGTCCTGCACGCGCAGTGCGCGGCGGGCGATCTTGTCTTCATAGGCCGGGCCGATGCCGCGACCGGTGGTGCCGATCTTTTCGACGCCGCCCTTCTCGCGGTAAGCCTCGCGTGCGATGTCGAGCGCGGCGTGGAACGGCAGGATCAGCGGGCAGGCCTCGCTGATGCGCAGGCGCGAACGCACTTCGACGCCGGCCTTTTCCAGGCCCTCGATTTCCTCGAACAGCTTGGCGGCCGACAGCACCACGCCGTTGCCGATGTAGCACTTGACGCCGGGCCGCATGATGCCGCTCGGGATCAGGTGCAACGCGGTCTTCACGCCGTTGATGACCAGCGTGTGGCCCGCGTTGTGGCCGCCCTGGAAGCGGACCACGCCCTGGGCGCTTTCGGTCAGCCAGTCGACCAGCTTGCCTTTGCCTTCGTCGCCCCACTGGGTACCGACGACGACCACGTTTCTTCCGGTGGTTACGCTCATGCTAGTTCCATTACTTCAAAAATTCAGATCGCTTGGACATGCCACTGCCCCGCTTGCTCGACGAGCTCGCGGTCGCAATGGAATTCATCGATTTCGCTGCCATGGCCCGGCAGCACGCAAACCACCGTTTCACCGGCCTTGCGCAATTGGGCAATGGCCTGGCGCAGGCCGGCCGCGTCGCTCCAGGGCGCGCGAATGGCGGCACGCAGCGGGCGGGCCGGCAGCACGCCGACCAGCTCGCGCACGTCGAGGCTGAAGCCAACGGCCGGACGGTTGCGGCCGAACACGGCACCGACTTCGTCGTAGCGGCCGCCGCGCACCAGCGCATCGGCGGCGCCCGGCACGTAGATGCCGAAGCGCATGCCGCTGTAGTAGGCATAGCCGCGCAGGTCGGCCAGGTCGAAGCTGATCTGGCGGCCTGCCGCGCCACCCAGGCCGGCCGCGAGCTGCTTCAGGTAGGCCAGCGCGGCGCGCACGGCGGGCGTGCCCTTCAGGGCCTTGGCCGCTTCGTCGAGCACGGAGGCATCGCCGTAGAGCTGCACCAGGGCGCGCAGCCCGTCGCGCGAGGCGGTCGGGAAGTCCTTGGTGAGCGCCTGCAGCTCGCTCGCGTCCTTGGCAGCCAGTGCCGCGTGCACACGGGCCAGCGCGGCGGCATCGACCGGCACGCCGGCAAACAGCGCACGCACGATGCGGGCATCGGCCAGGTCGACGATCACGCCGTCGCGCAGACCGGCGGCGTCGAGGCAGTCGAGCGCCAGCAGCAGGGTTTCGGTGTCGGCTTCGAGGCCGGCATGGCCGTAGATCTCGGCGCCGAACTGCAGCGGCTCGCGGGTGGCGTGCGGGCGGTCGGGCCGGGTGTGGAGCACCGGGCCGCAGTAGCACAGGCGGGCCACGCCGTCGCGGTTCAGCAGGTGGGCATCGATGCGCGCCACCTGGGGGGTGGTGTCGGCACGCAGGCCCATGCTGCGGCCGGAAAGCTGGTCGACGAGCTTGAAGGTTTGGAGGTCGAGCGCCTCGCCGGTGCCCGACAGCAACGACTCGAGATGCTCGAGCAGCGGCGGCATGACCAGCTCGTAGCCATAGCCACGGGCGGTATCGAGCAGCTGGCGTCGAAGTTCTTCGATGTGGCGCGCCTCGGAAGGCAGCACATCGGCAATGTGATCCGGGAGGACCCAAGCGGACATGGGGATCGGGGGCGTGGTTAAGCCGGGATTCTACCGGGACCGCGCTACGCCAAAACCCAAAGTAGTACCAAGCCCAGCAAGATGCTGCAAAGTCCGAAGAAACGGAGTTGGCCGTCGCGCAGCTGCATCAGCTGCCCGAAGCCGCGCCGCCACCCTCCCGGCGACACGAAAGGCAGGATGCCCTCGATCACCAGGACGAGCGCCAGCGCGCTCCAGAAGATGTCGGCGCTCAAGGCCCTGCGCCGGACTCAGCGGCGGGGAGCGTTGCCGGCCGAGCCCGAGCTCTGCATGGCGCGGAAGAAGTCGGACGACGGGTCGAGCACCAGCACGTCGCTCTTCTTGTTGAAGCTCTGCTTGTAGGCGTCGAGGCTGCGATAGAACTGGGCGAACTGCGGATCGCGGCCGAAGGCCTCGCTGTACGCAGCAGCGGCCTGGGCATCGCCCTCGCCCTTGATCTTCTGGGCGTCGCGGTAGGCGTTCGCCACGATCACTTCGCGCTGGCGGTCGGCATCGGCGCGGATCTTTTCGCCTTCGGCCGTACCGGTCGAACGCAGCTCGTTGGCCACGCGCTTGCGCTCGGCCTCCATGCGGCGGTAGACCGATTCGGTGATGGCTTCCACATAGTCGACACGCGTGATGCGCACGTCGACCACGTCCACGCCCCAGGGCTTGGCGCCCTTCACCACGCCCAGCACTTCGCGCTGCACGTCGGCCATCAGGGCCTCGCGGCGCACCGAGATCAGGTCGCGCACGGTGCGCTTGTTGATGTTTTCCTGGAAGGCGTTGCGCACCACGCGGTTGAGCTGCATGGCGCCCGCGTTTTCGTCGAGACCGACGTTGCGGATGTAGGCCTGCGGGTCGCTGATGCGCCAGCGCACGTACCAGTCGATCACCACGCGCTGCTTCTCTGCCGTGAGCATGGGCTCGGTGTCGAGGCTGGAGAGCGTGAGCAGGCGCTTGTCGATGTACGACACGTTCTGGAACGGCGGCGGCAGCTTGAAGTTCAGGCCGGGCTCGGTGATGACCTGCTTGATCTGGCCCAGGGCGTAGACCACGCCGAACTGGCGCTGGTCGACCACGAAAAGGGTCGAGCTCAGCAGCACGAGCAAGACGAGGATCGACGAGGCGATGAATCCGATTCTGTTCATGTTCTTCTTGACCTTTATCAACGCGCGTCGCGGTCACGCGAACGGTCATCGCGGGCGCGGGTCTCGCCCGTGGGCGGGGCCACCGGCATCACCGACGACTGGGCCGGCGCGGTGCCTGCCACGCTGGGGCTGGCGGCATCGACGGGTGTTGCCGGCGGGTTGTTGCCGCTCAGCTGCATGAGCTTGTCGAGCGGCAGGTACAGCAGGTTGGAGCCTTGCTTGCTGTCGACCAGCACCTTGGTCGTGCTGGCGTAGATCTGCTGCATGGCGTCGGTGTACATGCGGTCGCGGGTGACCTGCGGGGCCTTCTGGTACTCGGCCAGCACCGCGCTGAAGCGGCCGGCATCGCCTTGCGCCTGGGCGACGATCCGGGCCTTGTAGGCCTCGGATTCTTCCTTGAGGCGCGAAGAGGTACCGGTGGCGAGCGGCACCACGTTGTTGGCATAGGCCTGCGCATCGTTCTTGGTGCGTTCGCGCTCCTGGCCGGCCTTGAGCACGTCGTCGAACGCGGCCTGCACCTGCTCGGGCGGACGCACCCCACCCTGCTGCAGGTTGATGCCGACGACTTCGACGCCGATCTTGTAGCGGTCGAGGATGGTCTGCATCAGCGCACGCACGCGCGGCGAGATCTGGTCGCGCTCTTCGGCGAGCGCCGCATCCATCTTCATCTTGCCGACCACCTCGCGCACGGCGGTTTCGGCCACCTGCACGACGGTTTCGGACGGCGACTTGCTCTCGTAGAGCCAGGCACGCGCATCGCTCAGGCGGTACTGCACGGCAAACTTGATTTCGACGATGTTCTCGTCTTCGGTCAGCATGGCCGATTCGCGCAGGCCCGTGGAGCGCACGATGGCGTCGCGGCCCACGTCGGAGGAACGGATCTGCGAGGTCACCACCACTTCGTGGCGCTGGATCGGGTACGGCAGGCGCCAGTTGAAGCCGGCCCCCACGGTGGACTTGTAGCGGCCGAACTGCGTGACGACGGCCTGCTGGCCTTCGTTCACGATGAAGAAGCCGGTGCCGAGCCAGATCAGGACCGCGACGGCAGCCACGAGGCCGATGCCGAATCCCGCGTTTTTCATGTCGGGCCTGTAGCCACCGCCACCGCCACCGCCACCACCACCACCACCACCGCCATTGCTGCCGCTGGGACGGTTACCGCCGCCCTTGCCGCCACCGAAGAAGCCGCCGAGCTTGCGATTGAGGTCGCGCCAGAGTTCGTCGAGGTCGGGCGGGCCCTGGTTGGGGCCCTGGCCGCGGGGGCGATTGCCGTTGTTGTTGTTGCCCGGAGGCGGCGGCGTCGGTGCGCCCGGAGGATCGGCATCGGGAGGCCGGTTGCCGGCTGGGCGGTCGCCGCTGGGTGACGACGGCTCATCGCCGCGACCCCACCGGCCATCGTTCAGGTTGAACATGCCCAGAAACCCTCTCCACGCTGGCTTTGCATTCATTCGCTTCGTTCTCTTGTCAGTGGCGGGATTGTGCCCAATCAATTGGCGGTGCCGTGCAATTCAGTGTCCGCCTCTGGAGTCATCGTATCGGCTATGGAGCCCGACTGCCGGGCCAGCTCGGCCCGCAGCAGCGGCACGCCCTCGCCGCTCCTGGCGCTGAGGAAGATGCGGGGAACCTGCACGCCGTCGATTTCCATCTCGTCCTGCAGATGCAGCGGATGCTGCGCACTTTCAAGGGCATCGAGCTTGTTGAATACCAACAGTTGCGGAACGGCCTCGGCGCCGATCTCGCGCAGGACGGTCTGCACCTCGGCCATTTGCTCGGGGTAATGCGGGTTGGAAGCGTCGACCACGTGCAGCAGCAGGTCGGCATCGACGGCTTCCTGCAGCGTCGCCTTGAACGCATCGACCAGGCCGTGCGGCAGGTCGCGGATGAAGCCGACGGTGTCGGAGATCGACACCTGGCGCCGGGCGTCGCCCAAGTAGAGGTTGCGCGTGGTGGTGTCGAGCGTGGCGAACAGCTGGTCGGCCGCATAGGCGCGCGCCTTGACGAGCGCGTTGAACAGCGACGACTTGCCCGCGTTGGTGTAGCCCACGAGCGAGATGTTGAAGGTCTCGCGCCGCTCGCGCTGCCGGCGCTGCGTGCCGCGCTGCTTCTGCACCTTGGCCAAGCGCTCGCGCGTTCGCTTGATCGACTCGCTGATCATCCGGCGGTCGAGCTCGATCTGCTTCTCACCCGGACCGCCGCGCACACCTGCACCGCCGGTCTGGCGCTCCAAGTGGGACCAGCGGCGAACCAGCCGCGTGCTGAGGTACTGCAGGCGAGCGAGCTCGACCTGCAGCTTGCCTTCGTGCGAGCGCGCACGCTGGGCGAAGATTTCGAGGATGAGGAAGGTGCGGTCGTACACCGCGACATCGAGCTGGCGCTCGAGGTTGCGTTGCTGTGCAGGACTCAGGGACTGGTCGAAGATGACTTCGCTCGCCTGGTGAAGGGCGGCAAGCTCCTTGATCTCGTCGGCTTTGCCGCTGCCCACGAACAGCGCCGCATCGGGTGCCTTGCGTTTGCAGGTGAGACGGGCGACAGGCGTGCGGCCTGCGGTCTGCGCGAGCAGGCCGAGTTCCTCGAGTTCGCTGTCGAAATGGGGCAGCCCGAAATCAACGCCGACGAGAACGGCGGCGCCTTCCTGGCGGGGGATCAGTTCAGACAAGCGGAATCAGAATTGGGAAAAAGCGCGGCAAGGAGACCCCGCCGCGCTCCGCGCGATCAGGCTGCGGCGTCGTCGTTCTCGGCAGCCGAGAAGTTGACGGCACGACCCGGCACGATGGTGGAAATGGCGTGCTTGTAGACCATTTGTGTCACCGTATTGCGAAGCAACACGACGTACTGGTCAAAAGACTCGATCTGGCCCTGCAGCTTGATGCCGTTCACCAAATAAATGGAGACCGGCACATGCTCGCGACGCAAGGTGTTCAGCAACGGGTCTTGCAGAAGTTGCCCTTTATTGCTCACGATATTCTCCGTGTTCAAGAGTAGTTGTTGGAGAGATGACCTTAACACAGGATTTCTGCGCTGCAGCAATCGGGGTCAAAAGCCTTGAGAAAATAACGGTTCTCAAAAGACGGAACTTCCGTTCCTGCTGCAACGCATCGGCGGCCAAGCGCCTTCAGCTGTCCTTGTCCGCAAAGGGATTTTGCGAGCTTTTGAACTGGATGCGCAAGGGCGTTCCCACCAGGTCGAACTCCTTGCGGAACCGCCCTTCGAGAAAGCGCTTGTAGGCGTCGGTCACATGCTCCAGCGAATTGCCGTGGATGATGATCACCGGCGGATTCATGCCGCCCTGGTGCGCATAGCGCAGCTTGGGCCGGAACATGCCGCCGCGCTGGGGCGCCTGGAATTGCACCGCCTCCAGCAACAGCCGGGTCAGCACCGGGGTCGACATCTTGCGCGTGGCCGACTTGTGGGCCTGCGCGATGGCCTGCCACACCGGGCCGAGCCCCTGGCGCTTGATGGCCGAGATGAAATGCAATGACGCGAACTTCAGGAACGGCAGCCGGGTTTCGATCTGGCGCTGGATCTGCTCGCGCTGGTAGCTGTCGACCGCGTCCCACTTGTTGATGGCGATCACCACCGCACGGCCGCTTTCGAGGATGTAGCCCGCAATGTGCGCGTCCTGGTCGGTCACGCCCTGGGTGGCATCGAGCAGCAGCAGCACGACGTCGGCCGATTCGATGGCCTGCAGTGTCTTGACCACCGAGAACTTCTCGATCGCCTCGAACACCTTGCCCTTGCGGCGGAGACCCGCCGTGTCGATTAGCTCGAAACGCTGACCATTGCGCTCGAACGGCACACTGATGGCGTCGCGCGTGGTGCCCGGCAGGTCGAAGACCACGAGGCGTTCTTCACCGAGCCAAGTATTGATCAGCGTGGACTTGCCCACATTGGGCCGACCAGCCACCGCCAGCTTGATCGGCTTGTTGACGTCGTCCTC
>CAMATD010000222.1 GCA_945860785.1 Variovorax sp. YR752
TGCGGCCCTAGGCCGCGCCGGGGGACATTCGCGGAGCAGAGCACACCGCCGGCGTGAGCGCGCCCTGAACAACGCACGCCAAACACAACGCGAAGAATCGAAAGGCAAGGCTTCATCCTAGGCCCCCGCCTTTTCCGCCGCCTTCAGGGCCCGCTTCAGGTCGGCCGGATCTTCGAGCCCGATCGATAGGCGGATCGTGCCCTGCGAGATACCCGCGCCCGCGAGCGCCTCGTCGGTCATGCGGAAGTGCGTGGTGCTGGCCAGGTGGATCACCAGGCTGCGGCAATCGCCCACATTGGCCAGATGGCTGAACAGCTTGAGCGCCTCGATGAAGGCCTTGCCCTGCGCGCGGCTGCCCTTGATGTCGAAGCTGAACACCGCGCCGGCGCCGCGGGTGCCATGGCGCAGCAGCTTTTTCGCGAGCGCATGGCTGGGGTGCGATTCGATCAGCGGGTGGCCCACGCGCGACACGAACGGATGGCTCGCGAGGAACTCGACCACCTTCTGCGTGTTGTCGATGTGCCGCTCTATGCGCAGCGGCAGCGTCTCGATGCCCTGCAGGATCAGCCACGCCGTGTGCGGGCTCATCGAGGCGCCGAAGTCGCGCAGCCCTTCGCGCCGCGCGCGCAGCAGGAAGGCGCCGACGGTGCTCTCCTCGCTGAAGACCATGTTGTGGAAGCCGTCATAGGCCTGGGTCAGTTCGGCGAACTTGCCCGACTTCTCTCAGTCGAAGCTGCCACCATCGACCACCACGCCGCCGATCACCGTGCCGTGGCCCGAGAGGAACTTGGTGGCTGAGTGATAGACCAGGTCGGCGCCCCAGTCGAAGGGTTTGATCAGGTAGGGCGAGGTGAGGGTGGAATCGACCAGCAGCGGCACGCCGGCTTCGTGGGCGATGTCGCTCACCGCCGGAATGTCCAGCACGTCCAGGCCGGGGTTGCCCACGGTTTCGCCGAACAGCAGCTTGGTTTCGGGCCGGATCGCGGCGCGCCAGCCGTCGAAGTCGCCGGGCTTCACGAAGGTGGTCTCGATGCCGAAGCGCCGCATCGTGTAGTGCAGCAGGTTCTGCGAGCCGCCGTACAGCGCCGTGCTGGCCACGATGTGCGAGCCCGTGCCCATCAGCGTGGCGATCGACAGGTGCAGCGCCGCCTAGCCGCTGGCGGTGGCGATGGCGATGGCGCCGATGCCGCCTTCGAGGGCAGCCACGCGCTGCTCCAGCACTGCGTTGGTCGGGTTGCTGATGCGCGAATACACATGGCCCGCGCGCTCGAGGTTGAAAAGCGCCGCTGCATGGTCGCTCGACTCGAAGACAAAGGAGGTGGTCAGGTGGATCGGTACTGCTCGCGCACCGGTGGTGGGGTCGGGCGCGGCGCCTGCGTGCAGCGCAAGGGTGTCGAAACCGGGGTCGGAATAGCCGGGCATGAGGGCCTTTCTGTTGTCTCTTCGCAATGCCCCGTTACGCCTGCAAAGCATGCGTCGGCGACAGGGGCGTTCAGGTCGGCGTCGATTGTGGGCTATATTCAAATCGGCACGCCGCCGAGAACGAGTTTGAGAGGCATACGATGAAAGTCAGCGACATCCTTCGCGTCAAGGGCAACACGCTCTTCACCATCACGCCAGACGACCTGCTGGCAGAAGCCGCCACCACCATGGCGGACAAGGACATCGGCTCCTTGGTCGTCATGGAGCATGGCGACCTGGTCGGCATGCTCACCTTCCGGGAAGTGATCGTGGCCATCGTCGGCAATGGCGGGCAGGTCGGGACTACGCTGGTGCGCAAGGCCATGGACGACGCCCCCGTCACCTGCACCCTCGAAACCGACCTCGACGAAATCCGCCGCATCATGCTGGAGCGCCACGCGCGCTACATGCCCGTGATGGACAAGCGCATGCTGATGGGCGTGATCAGCTTCTACGACGTGGCCAAGGCCGTGGTCGACAGCCAGAACTTCGAGAACAAGATGCTCAAGGCCTACATCCGCGACTGGCCGGCGGAAGACGAGAGCAAGGCCGGCTGACCCTGCCCAGCCCGTTCAGTCGTCAGGGCAGCCGCGCGATCTGCGCGCGCAGCAGTGCGTAGAAGCCTTCCGTGTCGGCCTCGCTGATCCACAGCGTGTTGGGCGTGCGGCGGCGGTTGTAGCCGCGAAAATCGACCACCGTGGCGCCGGTCGTGAACTCCCCCTTGGTCTCCACATCCACGCTCACCTTCGCCCCCTTGAAGAGCTCGGGCTTCAGCAGGTAGGCGATCACGCAGGGGTCGTAGATCGGGCCGACCGCCACGCCGCGGCGGCGCAGGCCGTAGGCCATCATCGAATCGAAGATATCCGCCACCACCTTGCCGGCGTTGTTGCCCATGCTGCGGAAGGGCACGATGCGCTCGGGCGTCAGCAGCACGCGCCGCGCCGCGTCGTGCGACATGGCCGTCACCGGCACGCCGCTGCGGAACACGATCGAAGCGGCCTCGGGGTCGGCATAGACGTTGAAGGTGGCTGCGGGCGTGATGTTGCCGCCTACGCCCCACGAGCCGTCCATCACCACGATCTCTGCAATCGCCGGCTTGATGTCCGGCGCCGAATTGAGCGCAGCCGCGAAGTTGGTAAGCGGGCCCAGGCCCACGAGCGTGATGCTCTTCGGCGCCGCGGCGCGCAGCGTCTCGATGAGGTACTGCACTGCATGCGTGGGCATCAGCGGCCCGCGCGGCTCGTGCAGCGTGGGGCCTTCCATGCCGGTCTTGCCGTGCACGTCGTCCGCGAAGATCGGTTCGCGCACCAGCGGACGCGGATAGCCCGCGTAGACCGGAATCTCCGGGCGATTGGCCCAGTCGCGCACGATGCGCGCGTTCTTCTCGGTCACGGTGAGCGGCAGGTTGCCCACGCTCACGGTCAGCGCCTTGATATCGAGGCGGTCGGTAGCGGCCATGGCCATCAGCAGTGCGATGGCGTCGTCCTGGCCGGGGTCGGTGTCGATGATGACCTGGCGCTTGCCGGGCACGGGCGGCAACTGCGTGGCCGGGGTGCCGGCCAGTGCCTGCGCCAGTTCGGCCGGCGTGGGGGACTTCTGCGCGAAGGCCGCGCCGGCCACCCCGGCAGCAGCAGCGGCCACGAGTGCGCGGCGGGTCAGCAAGGTCTTCGTCGTCGTCACGCGCTCACTCCTTGATATTGGCGGTCTGCACGATCTTCTGGTTGCGCGCGTACTCCGTCTGCACGAAGCGGCCGAAGGCTTCGGGCGTGCCGCTGCCCGGCAGTGCGCCTTGCTCCATCAGCTTGCTGCGCACGCCTTCTTCCTGCAGCACGGCGTTGAGTTCCTGGTTGATGTGGGCCACCAGGGCCGGCGGTGTTTTTGCGGGCGCGAAGATGCCGGTCCAGCTCACCATGTCGTAGCCCTTGAGGCCGGGCATCTCGTCGAAGGTGGGCACGTTGGGCAGGGGCGGCCAACCGCTTGCTGCTGGTCACGCCCAGCGCCTTCAGTCGCTTGCCGTTCACGTGTGGAATGGCGCTGGTGCTGACCAGCATCGCGAGGTCGACCTGGTCGCCGATCACGTCGGTGGCGATCTGCGCGCCGCCGCGGTAGGGCACGTGCGTGACGAAGATGCCGCTGCGCTCCTTGAGCAACTCCATCGCGAGCTGCAGCACGGTGCCCACACCCGAAGTGGCGTAGTTGTATTTGCCGAGCCTGGCCTTGGCGAGCTTCACGAAGTCGGTGAAGGTCTGCGCTTCGAGGCCGGGTCGCGCGACCAGCACCATCGGTGCGGTGTTGAGCAGGCCGACCGGCGCGAGGTCCTTGAGCGGGTCGAAGCGGAAGGCCGTGGGATTGACCAGCTTGCCGATGGCGATTGCGCTGTCGGGCCCGACCACCAGCGTGTAGCCGTCGGGCGCCGCATTGACGGCCTTGGCTACGCCGATGGCGCCGCCCGCGCCGCTCACGTTCTCGATGACGACCGACTGCTTGAGCCGTTCGCCGAGCCTTGTCGCGATGAGACGGGCATTGACGTCCACGCTGCCGCCGGCCGTGTAGGGAACGATCAGCGTGATGGGCCTGGCGGCCGGCCATGCCTGCGCAAGCGCTGCGGTGGGCAGGGCGGCGCAGAGCGCGGCGGCGAGAAGCAGGCGGCGGGGCGTGTTCATGGCGTGGGTGGTCATTCGAGGCGGGCGCGCAGCGTGTCGCAGGCTTCGCTCCACTGCACGCGCCATTCGCGGCGTTGCGTGTCGTCGATCCACGCGCCGTCGAGGCCGTTGTGCATGAAGTCGCGCAGGTCGTCGAGGCCGAAGCCGAAGTCGCGCACCATCATCAGCCAGGCCTCTGTGGGCGTGACCTTGTGCAGCGTCGGGTCGTCGGTGTTGGGGTGGATGCGCAGGCCCAGGCCGGGCATGCGGCGGATCGGGTGGTCGATGGCCCAGCGCTCGGGCGGCAGCGTGCGCAGGTAGTACGAGTTGGTGGGCACCACGGTGAAGAACACGCCGCGCTCGGCGCATTCGCGCGCGAAGTCGGGCTGGTCGACCACCGTGTAGCCGTGGTCGATGCGGTCCACCTGCAGCACGTCGAGCGCGGTGCGCACATTGGTCCAGGGCATGCCGAACTCACCCGCATGCGCGGTGGTCTTGAGGCCGGCGCGCCTGGCGTCTACATAGGCCTGCGTGAAGAACTCGGGCGGCCGGTCGATCTCGCGGTAGTCGATGCCGATGCCGATCACCTCGTCGCAGCGGTGGGCCTTGACCCACGCCACCATTTCGACGGCCGCCTCGGGGCTGGCTTCGCGGTCGATGGCGGCGATGAGCCGGCCGGCGATGCCGAACTCCTGCTGCGCATCCTGGATCGCGCGGACGATGGCGCTCTGGGCCATCGCGTAGGGAATGCCGGAGCCGTGCACCGTGCCGGTCGGGTTCCAGAAGAACTCGGCGTAGCGTACGTTGTGCGAGGCTGCGTCCTGCAGGTAGTCGAGCGTGAGCTGGTACAGGTCGCCGGGGCCGCGCACCAGCTGGGCGTCGAGCGCGCGCAGCACCCGCAGCACGCCGACCGGTTTTTCGCCGCGCGTGTAGAAGCCCTCGATCTCGTCGGCCGCCAGCGGCGCGCCGGCGCGCAGGTTGAGCTGCTTGAAGGTGTCGTGGCGCACCGTGCCGAACAGGTGGCAGTGCAGCTCGACCTTCGGAATCGCATGGAGCATGGATTCCAGCGTGAAGGGCGGCGAGGTGGGGCTGGTCATGCTGACCAGTCTAGGGAGCCATATCTCATAAGGAAAATTTTGAATTTCTATAATTTGATTCACTGAATCAATAACCGGGGATGCCCATGGCCACCTTGCCCCTGCGAGCGCTCACGCTGCGCCAGCTGCAGTTCTTCTCGGTGCTGGTGGAAGAGGGCCAGTTCGGCCGCGCGGCGCGGCGGCTGGCCATCACGCAGCCCGCATTGAGCAATGCCATCAAGCAGATGGAGAAGCTACTCGGCGCCGAACTGCTCACACGTTCCACCCACAGCCTGGAGCTCACGCCTGTGGGTGCCGAGGTGCTGGCGCGCACCGACTTCCTGGTCCACACCTTCGAGGTGGCGCTGCGCGACATCGAGAGCACGGTGCAGCGTGGCCGCGCGTTCGTGCGCGTGGGCGTGATTCCCTCGGCCAGCGCGCGCGTTGCGGCGGCCGCCAGCGAGTTTCTTCAAAGCGGCCAGCGCGAGGTCGAACTGGCCTGGCGCGACGCACCCTTGACCACCTTGCTGGCCGAGCTGCGCAGCGGCCAGCTCGACATGGCGGTCGCCGCCATCAACGAGCCGCCGGGCGGCCTGACCTGCATCGACCTGTTCCGCGATCCGTTGGTGCTGGTGGTGCGCCGCGATCACGCGTTGGCGGCGGCCGGCGATGCGAACTGGGAGGCCATCGGTAAGGAGCGCCTCGTGCTGTTCGAAAGCGGCAGCATGCCGGCCCTGGGCAACCCGGCGCGCGCGCAGTTCGCGCAGGGCGCGGAGCCGTACCGCGTGAGCTATTCCGAAACCCTCTATGCGCTGGTGCGCAGCGGCCAGGCGCTGGGGTTGATGCCGCGCCTCTACACCTCGTCGCTGCGCGATCCTGAGCTGGTCGTGGTGCCGCTGCTGAAGCCGCGCATCGAGCGCCGCGTGGTGCTGGCCTACCTGCCGGGGCCGATGCGCAACGTGGTGGCGCAGGAACTGATCGCGTTCCTGCGCGATCGGTTGCCGCAGGCCGGTGAGGTGACTGTGCGGCGCATGACCAAGGGTACGCGAGCGCGTCGTCAGCCCTAGAGCCTGTCTGCGATTCAGCGCAGTGCGCGGGGTGTCCTGTGCACGAGGCACGCTGCTGGTTTGCGGTCGATCAACCAGTGCTCTGAGCGATCACACCGTCGGCGTGAGCGCGCCCTGAACAGCAACGCCCAAACGTGGCCCCAGACAGGTTCTCAGTGCAGTTCGGCCGCAGCGTGGATCGTCTCGCGCACCCGCGGATAGATCTGCGCATTCCACTTGCTGCCGCTGAACACACCGTAGTGCCCCACGCCGGCCTGCAGGTGGTGGACCTTGAGATACGGCCGGATGTTGGTACAGAGGTCTTGCGCCGCCACCGTCTGGCCCACGGCGCAGATGTCGTCGCGCTCGCCTTCCACCGTGAGCAGCGCGGTACGGCGGATGGCGGCGGGGTTTACCGTGCGGTCGCCCACGGTGAGTACGCCGCGCGGCAGGTCGTAGGTCTGGAACACGCGCTCCACCGTCTCCAGGTAGAACTCGGCCGGCAGGTCGTTCACCGCGAGGTACTCGTCGTAGAAGGTGCCGATGGTGTGGGCCTTCTCGAGGTCGCCTTCGATCAGGTGATGGACCATGTCCTGGAACTGCTTCTTGTGCCGCTCGGGGTTCATGCTCATGAAGGCCGAGAGCTGCAAAAAGCCGGGGTACACGCGCCGCATCACGCCCGCGTGCGGCCACGGCACATGGCTGATCAGGTTGCGGCGGAACCATTCGATGGGCTTGCTGGTCGCGAGCACGTTCACACCGGTCGGGTTGATGCGGCAATCGACCGGGCCCGCCATCAGCGTGAGGCTGCGCGGCGTGGCCGGGTTGTCGTCCTCAGCCATGAGCGCGGTGGCGGCCAGCGCGGCCACGCAGGGCTGGCAGACCGCGACCATGTGCACGCCGGGGCCGATGGCTTCGAGAAACTGGATGACCTGCAGCGTGTAGTCGTCGAGGCTGAACCCGCCATGCCACAGCGGCACGTCGCGCGCGTTGTGCCAGTCGGTCAGGTACACGTCGTGGTCGCGCAGCAGGGTGCGCACGGTTTCGCGCAGCAGCGTGGCGAAATGGCCCGAGAGTGGTGCAACCAGCAGCACGGGTGGGTGCACGGCCTTGATGTCCTTGCGGAAGTGCAACAGCGTTCCGAAAGGCGAGACCAGGGTTTTCTCTTCGTGGACAACGACTTCCGTGCCGTCGACCGTCACCGTGTCGATGTTGTAGGCCGGCCGCGAATGGGTCAGCCGCATGCGCGAGAAGACCTCGAACTGTGCAGCCAGGCGCCGCATCATGGTGCGCTCCGTCCCGTCTTTCCAAAGTGCCTTGCCCAGGTACTGCGCCGCGAGCCGCGAGGGCGAAAGGAGGTCGGCTTGGTTCTGGTAGGCCCGGTACAGCATGCCGTGGGTGCAGGCAAGTTGCGGGCCAACCGGGTGGCATGGGGCTTGCACGCAGGCACACAACATCAAGGAGCTCCACGATGGCCAAACCCGTTCTCACCATCAGCAGCAAGAACTACGGCGCGTGGGCGCTGCGCGGCTGGCTGATGTGCAGGCTGGCCGGCCTGGACTTCAGCGAAAAGATCATTCCGCCCGATGACCCGGCCATGAAGGCCGAGATGCTGCTGCTCTCCTCGTCGATGCTCGTGCCCTCGCTGCAGCACGGCGGCGTGAAGGTGTGGGACACGCTGGCCATTGGCGAATACCTCAACGAGATCAAGCCCAAGGCCGGGCTGCTGCCGGCCGACGTGGCGGCCCGCGCGCACTGCCGCGCGATCTGCGGCGAGATGCATTCGGGCTTCTCTTCGATGCGCGGTGCGCTGCCGATGAACATCAAGGCGCACTTCACGAGCTTCAAGGTCTGGTCGCGCGCGCAGGCCGACATCGACCGTATCGTCGCCATCTGGCGCGAATGCCTCAAGGCCTATGGTGGGCCTTTCCTGTTCGGCAAGCAGTCGGGCATGGCCGACGCGATGTACGCGCCGGTGGTCACGCGCTTCCTGAGCTATGACGTGGCGCTCGACAGCGTGTGCGCGGCCTACTGCAAGCGCGTGATGAGCCTGCCGGACATGCAGGAATGGGTGGCCGCCGCGAAGAAGGAACCCGACGAAATCGACGAGCTCGACGCGGAGTTCTAGCCAGCCAGCTAGCCGGGCGGCGGCCCGAAGGCGGCCTGCACCAGCTTGCGCTCGATGCCCTGCGCCGCTCGCTGCAGGTCGGCCAGATGCGCCGACACGATCTCGCGCTCGCTCCTGACCGTCGGCAGCCATGCGCAGCTGAGGCACCCCACCACCCGATCGCCATGACGCACCGGCACCGAGACCGCGCCGAAGCGGTCGGGTGAATCCATGCTCGTCGAGGTCGGATCGCGCGCTGCGTAGCCCTGGTCGCGCGCGTGCGCCACCATGCGCCGGATGTTCTCGGGCCGTCGCGCGTAGCGGTCGAAGTCGTTCGGCGAACGCGCCAGCGTCACCAGGATCTCGCGGCGCTCGTCTTCCGGGCAGAACGCGAGGTAGCAACGCCCGAGCGATGACAGCAGCATCGGCGGTCTGAAGCCCAATGCCAGGTAGTTGACCGCCAGGCGTTGCGGGGCCGTCGGTGTCGAGGATCAGCATGGCCGTGCCGTCGCGCACGCCGAGGTCGATCGGCCAGGGCACCACGCGCTGAAGCGTTGCGCGTGATTGCGCCGCGAGCGCCGAGAGGCGCGTGCGCCATGCCACGGCAGGCCCGGACTCGCCCGTGGCCGAGGTGGGCACGTAGCGCTTGTCGAGCTCGTTGCGCTCGACCCATCCGGACTGCTGCAGTGTCTTGAGGATGCGCAGCAGCGTCGCCTTCGACACGCCGGTCTGGCGGTGCAGCTCCGACAGCGTGACGGCGCGAAGAGCGCTGGATGGCCAGCATCACATCGAGCCCACGGCGCAGCGCATCGATGGACTGGACGCTCTGCGCACCGGTGGTGTCTGACATGCGGCCTCCGGAAAAATGGTTCACCTGGTGAAACCATATCTTCTGGCTTCGTGGCTGCGTTCCTAAAGTGCGTCGACCCCCACCGTCGTCCCCCACAGAAGGAAAGCAGCAATGAAGCTCACCCGTCGAAATGCGGTTCGTGCCGCAGCAGCAGCCAGCCTGGCCGTGCTGACCGCCGGCGCCGCCATGGCCCAGGCCTGGCCGGCCAAGCCCGTCACCATCGTCGTGGCCTACCCGGCGGGCGGCGACACCGACGCCATCGCGCGCACCTATGCCGAGAAGCTCTCGCAGCGCATCGGGCAGCCGGTGCTGGTCGACAACCGGCCGGGCGCGAGCGGCATGATCGGCAACGTGTGGGTCGCCAAGGCCGCGCCGGACGGCTACACGCTGCTGTTCACGCCCAGCACCTTTCCCATCGTGCAGCATGTGCTGAAGGTCGGCTCCGGCGTGGCGCACGACGTGGTCAAGGACTTCACGCCCATCGTGAAGACCGGCAACATCCCGCTGCTGCTCGTCACCGCGCCTTCGACGGGCATCAAGGACGTGGCGCAGCTGGTGGCCGATGCCAAGGCCGGCAAGACGCTGACCTACGGCACGCCGGGCGCGGGTTCGCCGATGCACATCGCCGGCGAACTGCTCAACAAGGACGGCGGCATCGCGATCACGCATGCGCCGTACCGCGGCGTGGCGCCGGTCGTCAACGATGCCCTGGGTGGACACGTCAGCGTGGGCTGGATCACGCCGGGCGCCGTGGCGGGCCACATCGCCGCTGGCAAGCTGGTGCCGCTCGCCGTCGCGGAACGGCAGCGGACCAGACTGATGCCCACCGTGCCCACGCTCATCGAGCTGGGCTACAAGGACGTGGACGTGAGCTCGTGGATGGGCCTGCTCGGCCCCAGGGGCATGCCGCCCGAGGTCGTGCAGACGCTGAATCGCCACTTCAACGAAATTCTCAGGATGCCCGACGTGCAGACCAAGATGGCCGCGCTCGGCATGGAGCCCGTGGGCGGCGCGCCGTCGGTGCTGGCGCAGCAGATTGCGGACGACGACCAGCGCTTCGGCAAGCTGGTGCGCGAGTTCGGCATCCGAGCCGATTGAAGGGGATCCATGCTGAGCGAAGAAAAGAACCGCCTCCTGACCGAAGTGGGCTCCGGCAAGCCGATGGGCGACTACCTGCGCCGCTACTGGCATCCGATTGCCGGCGCGAGCGAGTTCGACGACAAGGCGGTCAAGCCGCTGCGCATCCTGGGCGAAGACCTCGTGCTCTACAAGGACCTGAGCGGCAACTACGGGCTCGTCGACCGGCGCTGCCCGCACCGCAGCCGACATGTCGTACGGCTTCGTGGAGCAATGCGGCCTGCGCTGCAGCTACCACGGCTGGCAGTACGACCCAAGCGGGCAGTGCATCTACCAGCCCTTCGAGGAAACGCTGGACCCCGATGCGCGCATGCGCAGGAACACGAAGATCAAGGCCTACCCGGTGCTGGAGAAGGCCGGGCTGCTGTGGGCCTACATGGGGCCGCAGCCCGCACCGCTGTTGCCCGACTGGGAGCTGTTCAATGTCAGGAACGGCTTCGCGCAGGCCGTGTTCGCCGAGATCCCGTGCAACTGGTTCCAGTGCCAGGAGAACTCCATCGACCCCGTGCACTTCGAATGGACCCACAACAACTGGACCACGC
>CAMATD010000223.1 GCA_945860785.1 Variovorax sp. YR752
GATCACGCCGACGGTGTGCTCTGCTCCGCGAATGTCCCCCGGCGCGGCCTAGGGCCGCATGCCTCCTCCTTTATTTCGCTGCGCAGAGCACACCGCCGGCGTGATCGCTCAGCGCAGCGCTTGATCCGCCGGCACAACAGCAGCGCCCATCGTGCCCAGGGCACCGGGTGCTCCCCGCAGCGAAATAAAGGAGGAGCGAAGCGGGGGACATTCGCGGAGGGGAGTACCCGGTGTCCTGGGCACGCACCCCGAATGCACCGGTTTTTCCTTCACTCAGCCCCGCCGATCAAGCCCGCACCAACGCGCCATGAACACCGCCAGCACCGCGGCCACTTCCATCATGCTGTCGATCGACACCCACTCGTCGATGCCGTGGATGCTGCTGCCCGTCGGGCCGTAGCACATGGCGGGCGTGTTGCCGTAGAGGTTGAAGAACTTCGCATCGGTGGTGCCCGTAAAGGCCTGCGGCTCGAGCGTCTTGCCGACGATGTCCTGATAGCACTTCGACAGCGTGGTCACCACCGGCTCGTTCAGGTCCACCTCGCAGCCATCGGCCTGGAATCCCTCGTAGACGATCTTGTAGCTCAGGCTCTCGTGCGCCGGGTGCGCTGCATGGGCGGCGGCCAGCACGGCCTCCACTTCAGCCTTGGCCCGCGCCACGCTCATGTCGGGATAGAAGCCGATGCGAATGTCGCTGGGCATGCCGATGGCACCGACGAGGCCCACTCACCGCCCTGGATCTTGCCGAGGTTGAAGTTCACCGGGTGCGCATGATGCGCAAAACAGCGGTAGCGCGCCGAAGGCTCGTTCCAGCGGGCTTCGAGCTTCTTCAACTCCGCAAACAGGTAGAGCGAAAAGTCGATGGCCCCCACGCCGGTCTGTGCAACAGACGCATGCACCGGTTTGCCGAGTACCTCGATCGCCAGCCATATCACGCCCAACTGGCAGGTCATGATGCCGCCCAGCGGCTCGGGAATGATGGCGGCATCGGCCCGATAGTCTTCGACGAGGCAGGCCAGCGCGCCGTTGCCGGTGCATTCCTCCTCCACCACCGATTGAAAGTACACAGGCGATGCCGGCGCCAGCCCGAGCGACTGCAGCGCCTTGAAGGCCATCGTGTAGGCCACGATGCCCGCCTTCATGTCGCAGGCGCCGCGTCCGTGCAGCCGGTCGCCCTCGATGAAGGGGTCGAAGGGCGGGTGCGTCCAGAGCGCGGGCGCGCCGGTCGGCACCACATCGATGTGCCCGTTGAAGATCAGCGACTTGCCCCTGGAAGGACCGTCCGGCTTGTGGATGCCCACCACGTTGGGACGCCCCTCGTACGACACGATGGAGGGCGAATAGCCCGGGTGCGCGCGGATCCTGTCTTCGTCGATCTGGAACTCGTGCACCTGCAGGCCGAGTGCGGCGAAGGTGTCGGCCATATAGGCCTGCGCACTTCGCTCCTCACTCATCAGCGAAGGATGCGCGACGAGTTCGCCGAGCATGCGGACGGCATCCTGGCGCAGGGCCTGCGCGGCGGCGACGATGGCGGCTTCGGAGGTCTGGGTCTCGGCAGTGGCTTGCATGGCGGTGGCGCGTGAGGAGCAGAAGGGTGGGGGTGAACCCATTGTTTCACCGCTCGCCGCGGCGCGCCATCAAGACCACCGCGTGATCACCTGCCCGTTACGCGCACCGCTGTACACGCCGTGCTGCCAGGTGACGGCGCCATTCACGATCACCGCGTCGATGCCTTCGGCTGGCTGCGTCGGCGTTTCGTAGTTCGCGGTGTCGCGCACCGTCGCGGCGTTGAAGATCACCACGTCGGCGTGGTGGCCCGGCTTCAAGGTGCCGCGTTCGTGCAGGCCGAAGTTGCGCGCCGTGAGCCCGGTCATCTTCCAGACGGCCGTCTCCAGCGGGAACAAACCGATGTCGCGGCTGTAGTGGCCCAGCACGCGCGGGAAGGTGCCCCACAGGCGCGGATGCGGCTTGTCACCGAGCGGAATGCCGTCGGAGCCGATCATGGTGTCGTCGAAGGCGAGGATGCGCTGCACATCGTCCTCGTCCATCATGAAATAGATCGCGCTGCCCGGCTGCAGGCGCTTGGCCGCCTCTTCGCCCGACACGCCCCATTCGGCCGCGATGTCCTTCAGGTCGCGGCCCGCGCACTCGGGGTGCGGCACGCTCGATGCGATGAGCACGCGGCCTTCCATCATGCCGCGGTCGGTGCGGATCATGGTGGAGCCCGCCGTGTAGGGGTAGCAGTCGAGCCCGATGCACTGATGCTGCATCGCCTCCTTGATGAAGGGCAGCGTGACCTTGGTCTTGCCGAAGTTCTGCGTGTTCTGCACCTTGTGGTGCGACACCACCACCGGAATGTCGAGCGCGCGGCCGATGTGGAAGGTTTCTTCGAGTGATTCCATCACGCGGTCGCTCTCGTCGCGCATGTGGGTCACGTAGAGGGCCTTGCGCGATGTGAGCGGGCGGCCGACCTCGATGATTTCTTCGGTCGTCGCCTTCACGGCAGATGGATAGAAGGTGCCGGTCGAAAGGCCGATCGCGCCGGCCTGCATCGCCTCTTCGACCAGCGCTTGCATCGCGGCGATTTCCGTGTCGTTCGCGGGGCGGTCGAGGTCGGACATGACCACGGCGCGCAAGGTCGAATGGCCCACCATCGCCGCCACGTTCACTGACGAGGGCGTGGCGCGCAGCGCATCGAGGTATGCGGCGAAGGTGGTGAAGCGGCCTTCCGCGGGCGAGTCCAGCAGGCTCAACGGCATCGGCAGATCCATGTCGACACGCAACGGCGCGGCGCTGATGCCGCAGTTGCCCGCCACCATCGTGGTCACGCCCTGCGACACCTTGAAGGGCATCTGCGCCTGCGACAGCACGGCCTGGTCGTCGTGCGTGTGCGAGTCGATGAAGCGGGGCGCGACGATGCGGCCTGTGGCATCGAGCGTCCGGTCGGCCGTGTGACCGGTGAGCTGGCCGATGGCCGCGATGCGGCCATTCACGATGCCGATGTCGGCCTCGAAGCGCGGCGCCTTGGTGCCGTTGATCACGGTGCCGCCGCGGATCAGCAGGTCGTAGTGGGGTGTCTTGTCGGTCATCGATGGGGCTCTTTCAACGGAAGTGGCAGGCGACCCAGTGGCCGCCGCTGGAAGACGAGGGGCGTTCGCTCAGCTCGGGCGTTTTTTCCTTGCACACGGCCTGCGCCATCGGGCAGCGCGTGTGAAAGCGGCAGCCCGAAGGCGGATTGGCCGGGCTCGGCGGATCGCCCTGCAGCAGCATGCGGCGCGCGGGCGTGCGCGGATTGGGCACGGGCACCGCCGACAAAAGAATCTCCGTGTACGGATGGCGCGGCGCAGAGAACAGCGTGTCGCGGTCCGCAATCTCGACGATGTGCCCGAGGTACATCACCGCCACGCGATGGCTGATGTGCCGCACCACTGCGAGGTCGTGCGCGACGAAGAGATAGGCGATGCCCAGCTCCGCCTGCAGGTCCATCAGCAGGTTCACCACCTGCGCCTGCACCGACACGTCGAGCGCCGACACCGGCTCGTCGCAGACGATCAGCTTCGGGTTCAGCGCCAGCGCCAGCGCACGCGCAATGCCCAGCCGCTGCCGCTGCCCACCCGAGAACTCGTGCGGAAACTTCTTCGCCGCCTCGGGCCGCAGGCCGACGCGCGAGAAAAGCCACTGCACGCGCTCGCGCCGCTCGGCCGCAGCGCCCATGCCGAAGTTGCGCAGCGGCTCGGCCACGATGTCGCCGGCCGTCAGGCGCGGATTCAGCGAGGCGTACGGGTCCTGAAAAATGATCTGCAGCTGACGCCTGCGCAGCCGCATCTCGTTGGACGAAAGCGTCAGCAGCTCTTCGCCTTCGAGCTCGACCGAGCCCGAGGTCGGTTCGACCAGCCGCATGACCGACTTGGCGGTGGTCGTCTTGCCGCAGCCCGATTCGCCGACCAGCGAGAGCGTCTCGCCGCGCGCGACCGAGAACGAAACACCATCGACCGCCTGGATCGCGGGCTTCGCGGGCCGCAGCCAGCGCTTGGGCCAGATGTAGTGCTTGCGCAGGTTGCGCACCTGGAGCAGCGGGGCTGCGGTCGTCGTCATGCGGTCACCTCGGCTGCATCGGCCCATTGTTCTTCGACCGCGAAGCAGGCCACCACATGGTCGCCGCCCTGCTGCGTGAGCTGCGGCGTCTCGTTGCGGCAGCGCTCGCGCGCATGGCTGCAGCGCGCGGCAAAGGCACAACCGCGCCCCAGCTCGTGCGCGGCCGGCACCAGCCCCGGAATCTCCGCGAGCCGCGTGCTCGTCGTGTTCATCGACGGCATCGAGGCCATCAGCGCGCGCGTGTAGGGATGCAGCGGCCGGTCGAACAGGTCGATCACATCGGCTTCCTCCACCTTGCGCCCGGCATACATCACGACCACGCGGTCGCAGCTTTCGGCCACCACGCCGAGGTCGTGCGTAATCATCACCACGCCCATGCCCAGCTCCTTCTGCAGCCGGCGGATGAGGTCGAGGATCTGCGCCTGGATCGTCACGTCGAGCGCGGTGGTGGGTTCGTCGGCAATCAGCACCTCGGGGTTGCAGGCCAGGGCCAGCGCGATCATCACGCGCTGGCGCATGCCGCCCGAGAGCTGGTGCGGATATTCGTTCACGCGCCGCTCGGGTTCGGGAATCTGCACCACGCGCAGCATCTCAACCGCGCGCTGCATCGCCTCGGCGCGGCTGGCCTTCTGGTGCAGCTGCACCGTCTCCGCGATCTGCCGCCCCACGGTGAGCACCGGGTTCAGCGAGGTCATCGGCTCCTGGAAGATCATCGAGATGCGGTTGCCGCGGATCCTGCCGCATCTCGCGTTCGCTGAGCTGCATCAGGTCGGTGCTGCGCAGGCGCACCGATCAGCAGCGCGATGCCCACGCCCACCGTGGTGGCGATCGGAATCGCCGCATTGCGCAGCGCATGCCCCAGTACCGGCAGCACGCCGAGGCCCTTGGCGCGCGCGGTGCGGATATAGTCCTCGTGCAGCACTTCGAGCACCGTGGCGCGCGTCATGCGCGTCATGAGCGCGATGTACACCAGCGCCAGGTTCACGCAAGGCAGCATCAGACCGCGCAGCCATTCGACGGGGTTTTCCGCGAAGTGCACATAGCCCTGCACCGGAAACCACGGCAGCTGGATCGCGAAGGCATAGATCAGCAGGTAGCCCACCAGGAACACCGGCACCGAGAACGCGAGCACCGCGTACAGCATCACCAGCCGGTCGATCCAGCTGCCCGCGCGGTAGGCCGCGAGCGTGCCCAGCGGTACCGCCACCACCAGCGTGATCAGCATGGTGAGCGCCGCGATCGACACCGTGGGCTCCAGCCGCTGGCCCAGCAGCTGTGTCACCGGCACCTGCGTGAAGATCGAGGTGCCGAGGTCGCCGGTGAAGAGCTTGCCCAGCCAGATCGCGAACTGCTGCCACATCGGCAGGTTCAGGCCGAGCGCGGCGCGCAGCTTCTCGATGTCTTCCACCGAGGCGAGGTCGCCCGCGATCAACGCGGCCGGGTCGCCCGGCGACAGGTGGATCAGCAGGAACACCACCACGGCCACCACCGCCATGACGGGCAGCGTCGAGAGAAATCGTCGGAGGATGTAGCCCATGGTGCAGCAGCGCCGTGGCGCCGGTTACTTGTCGAGCACCCAGACCGTCGGCATGCCGGCCCAGAGCTTGTCGGTGCCCTTCAGACTGGCGCGCGCGGCATACGCGGCCGAGTACTGGCCCGCGTTGATGTACGGCACCGCTTCGTAGGCGCGGGTCTGGAAGGTGTCGAGGATTTCCTTGCGCTTGGCCGGCACGGTTTCCTTGAGCCAGGCGTTGCGCAGGTCGTCCAGCGGCTTGTCGCAGGGCCAGCCGGGCAGCGTGTTGCCGCAGGCCGCGCTCAGGTAGGCGTTGGTGATCGGCGAGTTGACGTCGAACTCGCCGGCCACGGTGACGTACATGTTCCAGCCGCCGGCCTCGGGCGCGTCGCGCTTGGCGCGGCGCGCACCGATGGAGGCCCAGTCCATGGTCTGTGCGTCGACGTTCATGCCGATGCTCTTCATGGTCTGCGCGGCCATCAGCGCCTCGGCGTTCAGGTAGGTGACGTCGCTGGGCACCAGCAGCGTGACCTTCTCGCCCTTGTAGCCGGAGTCCGCGAGCATCTTCTTGGCCTTGGCCACGTCGGCCTTGCGGAACGGGTCTGCACCGGCGCCGGTTTCATTGGGGCTGCCGCAGATGAAGAAGGTCTGGCAGTAGGCCATGCGCATGTCCAGCGGATAGCCCATGGCCGCGACGAAGCGCTCCTGGCTCACGGCCTGCAACAGCGCCTGGCGCACCTTCGGGTTGTTGAAGGGCGGGTGCAGCTGGTTCATCACCAGGAAGCCCTGGTAGGTGCCGAAGGAGCCGATCTTCACGCTCGTGTCGGTGCGCAGCGGCGCGATGTAGTCAGGCGGCACCTGCTCCACGAGGTCGACATCGCCGCGCTTGAGCGCCGCGATGGCGCTGTTGGCATCGGGCAGGTAGAGCCATTCGACGCGGTCGAAGGTGGTCTTCTTGCTGCCGGCCAGGCCGCTGGGCGGCTCGCTGCGCGCCACGTAGTTGGGGTTGCGCACGAACACCGTCTTGTTGCCCGGCACCCATTCGTCGCGCTTGAAGATGAAGGGGCCGGAGCCGATCACTTCGGGCAGGGGCGAGGTCGCGGGCATCTTGGCCAGCCGCTCCGGCAGGATCACCGGCGGAAAGCTCGAAGGCTTGGCCAGCCCGTCGATCACCAGGCCGAAGGGCTCGGTGAGCGTGAGCGTGAAGGTGCACGCGTCCACGGCCTTCCACTCGGCGCCGCCCGCCACCATGGCGCGGCCGATGCTGTCGCGCGCGGCCCAGCGCTGCAGCGAGGCAATCGCATCGGCCGAGGTGACGGCAGCGCCGTCGGAGAACTTGAGGCCCGGGCGCAGCGTGAAGCTCCACTGCTTACCGTCTTTCGACGACGTGTACTTCTCGACCATCTGCGGCTGCGGCTTGCCGGTCGCCGTCCTGCGCGAACAGCGTGTCGTAGACCATGTAGCCGAAGTTGCGCGAGATGTAGGCGGTGGTGAAGGTCGGGTCGAGGATCTTCAGGTCGGCATGCGCCACCACCTTGAGCGTCTTCGGCGGCGTCTGGGCGAGCGCCGGGAGGCACGCGGCGGAAAGCGCCAGGGCGGCAAGGGCTGCAAGCGTTCGTCGTTTCATCGTCGGTACTCCGGTGGGGGCGAAAGAAAAAGGTCAGGCGGCAACGCCGATGGGCCACTTGGGCAGGCGCGCTTTGCGATAGGGCAGGGTGTTGAGATCGAGCGTGACTGCGCCCGGTGCGCCGGCGTAGATCACATGCTTTGCCACCTTGGAGTACGAGGCGTAGAAATGCTGCGACGACTTCACGACGATGATCTTCTTCGCGGCCAGATCGCAACCGAGTTGGGTGAACAGGTCGGTGCCCATCGCCTGGTTGCGCAGCGTGATCAGCACGATCTCGATGCCGTTGGCCTCGACGAGCGCGCTGTCGCCCATCAGCGTGGGCGTGCCCGCCAGGCCGGTCATCACCAGGTCGTGCTGCAGTGCCTTCACCGTGCATGCCAGGTCCAGCGGATCGCCCGAGAGCGGGCTGATCTTGCCGCCGATGCGCATCGCGAGCTTGGCACCCACGCCTGCATCGAAGGCAATGCGCACCGCGATCGGGTCCCACATCGGACCGATGGCCGCGTTCGTAATGCCGCGCTCGACCATGCGGCGCAGGATGAAGGTGGAGTCGCTCGCCGCGCCACCGCCGGGGTTGTCGGCACCGTCGGACAGCACCACGGGCCCGCCATCGAAGGCCAGCGCCTCGTCGAGCGATGCGTCGATGCTCGGGTAGTTCACCGTCAGGCCGTCGCGCATCGCGATGACTTCATCGGCGAGCTGGCGGGCCAATGCGTCGGCCTTGGCCTGGTCGCCGTCGGTGTAGACCAGCACCTTGGTGCCCATTTCGGGTACGTCGCCCCACGAGAAGCCGTGCGTGAGCGAGATCGACAGCACGCCGTCCTTGCCCTCGAGCGACTGCATGCGTTCGACGAAACCGCGCGCCGGCTCGCGCGAAGTGTGGACCGTGACGATCATGTCGCATGTCGACCACCGCGGCCACCGGCTTCACCTTGCCTTCGACCATCGCGGCGCAGATGTCCACCAGCTCCAGCCCGCGCTCGAGCACGTCGGTGTGCGGATACTCCTTGAACGAGATCATCAGGTCGGCGTTGCCGACCATCTCGGGCGTGAGGTGGTTGTGCGGATCGAGCTCGGCGCCGATGACCACGTCGGGCCCGACGATCTTGCGCACGCGCGCCAGCAGGTCGCCCTCGCAGTCGTCGTAGCCGTCGGCCACCATCGCGCCGTACAGGCCGAGCAGCACCATGTCCACAGGCATCACCGCGCGCAGGTCGGCCAGCAGTTCATCGCGCAGCGTTTCGTAGGCGTGACGCGTGGTCGTGCCGCTGGGCTGCGCGCCGGCCACCATGCCTTCGAATAGCTGCCAGTCCTTGTCCGCACCGCGCATGCGCGCGGCCCACAGCGGGCCCGAGAACAGCGTCATCGCATCCGGGTACTTGCCGGCTGGGAAGTGGCCGCGGTCCTTGAAGGAGGCGAGGCCGGTCGGCATCGGGCCGAAGGTGTTGGTCTCGGTGGCGAGGGAGGCGCTGAAAACTCGCATGGGTTTGTCTCTGTGGTTGTTGTGGGAGTGTTCTTTTCAGGCGGCTGCAGCGGTGCGGAGGCGCTGCGGCCCGAGCATCTCGGCCGTGAGCCCGAAGGCCGCGATGCGCTCCGGCAGCGGCAGCCCGCGTGCCAGCGCGGCACAGGCCTCGCCCATCGCCGCCGATGTCTGGATGCCGTAGCCGCCTTGTGCCGCCACCCAGAAGAAGCCGGGCGCATCGGGCTCGAAGCCGCCGACGAGGTCGCCGTCGGCCACGAAAGAGCGCAGGCCGGCCCAGGTGCGGGTGGGGCGGCGGATGGTGAGCGTGGTCGCTTCCTCGATGCGATGGATCGCGAAGGCGATGTCCAGCTCCTCGGGCTGCACGTCCTGCGGCTCGACCGGATCGGCATTGGCCGGCGAGCCGAGCAGCATGCCGGCGTCGGGCTTGATGTACCAGCCCTCGTCGGCGCCGAAGACCATGGGCTAGTGCGCGACGCTGCCGCCTTCGGGCGGCGCGAAGATGAAGGCCGAGCGGCGACGCGGCTCGATGCCGATGGGCGGAACGCCCGCCAGCTGCGCGATGGTGTCGACCCATGCGCCCGCGGCGTTGAGCACCACCGGCGCTTCGTAGACGTTGCCGCCGGCCGTCACGCGCCAGCGGTCGCCGGTACGTTCGATGGCCGTCACCTCGGCATCGCACACCAGCTTGCCGCCGGCCTGCCGCATGCCGCATGCCGCGCAGGTAGCCCTGGTGGATCGCATGCACATCCATGTCGGCCGCATCGGGTTCGTACACGGCGCCCGCCACCTGGTCGGGCCGCAGGACCGGCACCATCTCGCGTGCCTCTTCGCCGCTGAGCCGCTGCGCGCCCGTGTCCATGGCGCGCAGTACTTCCCAGTGGGCTTCGAGCTCCGCGAGATATTCTTCTGCCGCCACCATCATCGCGCCGCGCGGCGTGAGCAGCGGGTGTTCGGCAAAGCCCTCGGGCGGGTGTTGAAGGAAGGCGCGGCTCGCCATGGTGAGGGCGCGCACCTGCGGCGTGCCGTAGCTTTCCATGAAGAGCGCGGCCGAGCGACCGGTGGAGTGATAGCCCGGCTGGGCTTCCCGTTCGAGCAGGATCACGCGGGCGTGCGGCGCGAGCCAATGGGCCACCGAAGCCCCGGCAATACCGCCGCCAATCACAAGGTAGTCGGCCCCGACGGGCCGCTGGTGTGTTGGAAGTCATCGGCAAAAGGAAGAAATTTGCGGATACGCAAATTAATTCGGAACCACCAAGGGGAAACCATGGTGCACCGTATCGGTGAAATTTGCGTCAACGCAATTTGCGTATACGCAACTTTCGGGCCTGCGTCACGCGGGTTGGCATGGATGGCGCGGCACTGCGCTGGCAGAATCGCGATGCACTACAAAGAGAAAGCCAAGCGTGAATCCACACACAGGGACCAAGCCGGGGATGAAGCCGAAGGACGAGCCGCCCACGCTGGACCGCACCACTTTCGGTCATCGCCTGCGCACCGCGCGCAAGCGTTTCGGCTGGACGCTGGCGCAACTGGCCGAGCGCTCGGGCGTGTCGATCACCACCAGCTCGCGCGCGGAGCGCGGACAGCTCGCGCTGGGTTATGAAAACTTCACCGCGCTGGGCCGTGCGCTGGAGATGGACATGAACGCAATGTTCGCGGGTGCTGGCGTCAAGCCCGCGCAGCTCGACGGGCCGGTGGTCACGCGGGCGGGCAAGGGTGTGGTGTATCGGGGCCTTTCGATCGCTTATGAATTCCTCGGTACCACGGCGGCCGGTAAACAGATGAGCCCGATCGTCGGCACCGTGCATGCGCGCCGCATCCACGGCCCGGAAGACTTCGTGCGGCACACGGGCGAGGAGTTCGCCTATGTGCTGTCGGGCGAGATCGAGGTGCACTTCGACAATGGCGAAGTGGTGCACTTGGCGCGCGGCGACTCGCTGTACTTCGACAGCCGCATGGGCCACGCCTATGTGAGCGTGAGCCGCCAGCTTGCGAAGATCGTGGGCATGACCTCGGGCGAGAGCGGGCACATGAAGTCGGCGCGTGAGGCACCGGTGCTGAAGCCTGCGCGCAAGACGGTGACGGCGAAGAAGACCGTGCGCCGCGGCAAGGG
>CAMATD010000224.1 GCA_945860785.1 Variovorax sp. YR752
AGGGCAGCCAGCCCCACTTGAAGCCGCTCACCACATCGGCGATCGAGGTGAAGGTGCTCTCGACGATGGTGCCGCTCTCGTCGTTCACATGCGCAGCCAAGTCGATGCCGATGGCGCCGCCGAGCGAGTGGCCGAAGATGTAGCGATGCTGCTTCGGATGGCGCGCGGCGAGCCAGGTCCAGGCGGCGCGGGCGTCTTCGCGCGCCGATTCTTCCGAGGGCAGGCCTTTGGAGCTCTTGCCGAAGCCGCGATAGTCGATGGCCAGCACAGAAAAGCCCAGCTCGTGCATGCGCTGGATGCGCGGCGCCGAGCCGGCGACGTTGTAGCGGGCGCCGTGCAGGTACAGCAGCACGGGCTTGTCGGTGGTTTCAGGGGCGCTGCCCAGCCACAGGCCGTGCAGGCGCGCGGGTTCGCCGGAGAGGGAGGACTGGAAGTCGATCCAGACGTCCTGCATCCCTTCGGTCATGGTGGCCATGTTGCCCCAGCTGCGGTCGCTGGGCTGGAAGATCCATTCGCGCTGCTGTGCGTCGAGCGTGGAGCAACCGGCCGCCAGCAGGGCGCACAGCGAAAGGACAGACGCGAGGAGGGTCCAGCGTTTCATCATGGGGTTGAGGGACAGCGATGCCGGCCGAAAGTTTCATCCGCTTTCACCGGGACGCGCCGACGTTGCGCCCTGGTAACCCCCCGAAACAACGCTCAATGGCGCTTTGCTGAGACCATGCAACGTGCGTGCCCGGTCCTTGGATGACCTTCCAAAACCCTCGAAAACCCTGAAAAAGGCGCCGATTCGGCTACCGACCGCGCATGAACAGCGTGTCCAGCTCTCGGATCGACAGCTGGCGCCAGGTGGGCCGGCCGTGGTTGCACTGGTCCGAACGCTCGGTGGCTTCCATCTGACGTAACAGTGCGTTCATCTCGTCGATGGTGAGCTTGCGGTTGGCCCGCACGGCGCCATGGCAGGCCATGGTGGACAGCAATTCGTTCTGGGCGCGCTGCACGACGGTGCTGGCGTCGTGCTGGCCCAGTTCGGCCAGAACGCTGCGTGCCAGCTCGACCGGATCGCCATCGGCCAGCGTGCCGGGCACGGCGCGCACCGCGAGCGTGCGCGGCGAGAAGGGCGTGATCTCGAGGCCCAGCGTGGGCAGCACGGCGGCGCAGGCCTCGGCCGTGGCCACTTCCTGCGGGGTGGCTGCGAAGGTGGCCGGAATCAGCAGCGGCTGGCTCGTGATGGCCGCGCCGTCGAGCTGCGTCTTGAGCCGCTCGTAGACGATGCGCTCGTGGGCCGCGTGCATATCGACCACCACGAGGCCCTGGGTGTTCTCGGCCAGGATGTAGATGCCCTGCAGCTGGGCCAGCGCCCGGCCCAGGGGCCAGGCTTCGTCGTTGGTGGCGACGGGTGCAAGGTCTTCCGTGCTCGACGGCAGTCCCACGGGGGCACGGAACGCCATCGGCGCCGCACCGGTGAGGGGCCATTGGGAGGCCGCGGAGTCCGGCGCATGCCCGAGTTCTTCCGTGCGCCGCGGCCACATGGCCTCGAAATCTCCGGCGCCGCGCTCCTGTGCTACGAAATTGATAGCTGGCTGCGCCCAGCTCGCACTCTCTGGCAGCGGGGTCGCCTTGAAAAAGGGTTGCGGCGGGCCGGCCGGCGCCGCGGCGTCCCCGGAGCGCGGTGCTGCCAGTGCGTCTTCGATGGCGTGGCGCACCGCCTGGTGCACCTCGCGCCCATCGCGAAAGCGCACCTCGATCTTGGTCGGGTGCACGTTCACGTCGACCCGCGCCGGATCGATCTCGAGGTACAGCGCATAGATCGGCTGGCGCTGGCCGTGCAGCACGTCTTCATAGGCGCTGCGCACCGCGTGCGAGAGCACCTTGTCGCGCACGAAGCGGCCGTTGACGTAGAAGAACTGCTGGTCGCCGCGCGAGCGTGCCGCATCGGGAATGCCGGCGCGGCCGACCACGCGCACCACGCCACCGACGTGCTCGACGGCCACGCTCTTGGCCACGAAGTCGTCGCTCAGCGCATCGGCCAGCCGCTGCTCGCGCGCGGTGGCGGCGCGCCATTGCTCGACCAGCTTGCCGTCGTGCCAGACGGAAAAACCGACCTCGGGCCGTGCCAGTGCATGGCGGCGCACGGCCTCGATGCAATGGGCCAGCTCGGTGGCATCGGTCTTCAGGAATTTGCGGCGCGCCGGCGTTGCGAAGAAGAGTTCGCGCACTTCGACCGTGGTGCCGACAGAGCGGGCTACCGGCCGCAGTTCGCCGGTGCGGCCATCGAGCGCGAAGGCGCCGTCGGCGCCGGTGAAGCGCGAAAGAATGCTGAGTTCGGCAATCGCATTGATGGCGGCGAGCGCCTCGCCGCGAAAGCCCATGGTGCCGACCGTTTCGAGATCGTTGAGGCTCGCGATCTTGCTGGTGGCATGGCGGCGCAAGGCCACCGTGAGTTCCTCGCGCGGAATGCCCAGGCCGTCGTCTTTGACCGAGATCAGCCGCACACCGCCCGAGGCCAGCCGCACCGTGACCTGGCTGGCGCCCGCATCGAGTGCGTTGTCCAGCAACTCGCGCACCACCGAGGCCGGCCGCTCGACCACTTCGCCGGCGGCGATCTGGCTGATCAGCTCGTCGGGAAGCTCGCGGATGGGGCGGCGTTGGGAGGGGGCGATGGAAGAGGGAAGAGCGCTCACCGGGGCATTCTAGAAGCGCGGCGACATTCGGGTGCCCGACGGGTCGTGAGGGGTGTTACTGCAACTGCTTGTACATCACGAAGGCATCCACGAAGCCCTGCTGCGGATGCCGGAAGGCGCCGGGCAGGGTGCCGACGATGGCAAAGCCCATGTGCTGCCAGAGCCGCACCGCGCGCTCGTTGGTGGACACCACGAAGTTGAACTGCATCGCGAGAAAGCCCATGCGCACCGCCTGCTGCTGCGAGTGTTCGCACAGCGCCGAGGCCACGCCCAGGCCGCGCGCGGCCTCGGACACCACGTAGCCGCAGTTGCTCACATGCGAGCCCTGGCCGGGCTGGTTGACCTTGATGACGTAGGTGCCGAGCACCGTGCCCTGCTCGTTGCATGCAATGAAGGTGGCGGTGGGCACTTTCGTCCACGAATGGCGCGCCTCGTCTTCGGTCACGTCGGTGGCGAAGGTGTAGGTGTCGCCGCGGCGAAAGGTCGGTTCGAGGACGGACCAGATGGCGGGCCAGTCCGCGTCGAGGGCTTCGCGTATTTGGATCATGGGGTGATTCGAAAAGGGCGGATGACGGCAACAAGGATAATCCGCGGCCATGGAAATCATCAGCTTTCTCGTCGACTTCGTCCTGCATGTCGACAAACACCTCGAGGCCTTTGTCATCGCCTACGGCCCCTGGGTCTACGCACTGCTCTTCCTGATCGTCTTTGTCGAGACCGGCGCGGTGGTGATGCCGTTCCTGCCGGGGGATTCGCTGCTCTTCATCGTCGGCGCGCTGTGCGGCGCGGGGCTCATGAGCTTTCCGCTGGCCTGCGCTGTCCTGATTGCCGCGGCCATCCTGGGCGACCAATGCAATTACTCGATCGGCCGCTATTTCGGGCCGAAGGTGTTCCATTGGGAGAACTCGCGCTTCTTCAATCGCAAGGCCTTCGACCAGGCCCACGGCTTCTACGAGCGCTACGGCGGCATCACGATCATTCTTGCGCGCTTCATGCCGTTCATTCGCACCTTCGCCCCGTTCGTGGCCGGCGTGGCGGAAATGAGCCGCGCGAAGTTCACCATGTTCAATGTGGTCGGCGGACTGATCTGGGTGCTGGGCATTGCGACCGCCGGTTACTTCTTCGGCAACCTGCCGTTCGTGCGCCAGCATCTGGACAAGATCATCTGGGCATTGATCTTCGTGCCCGGCCTGATCGCGATCTTCGGCGCCTGGCGCGCTTCGAAGGCGGAAAAGGCGCGGGCAGAGCAGGCTCCGCAGGCCTGATCGCTTTCACGGGGTCGACAAAAAAGCGCGCCGGTGGCGCGCTTTTTTTCAGCTCCGCGGCAGATCAGTAGTTCGGCCCATTGCTCGGGTAGTAACCACTGCCGGCCGGGTAACGCTGGCGGTTGTAGTTGCGTTCGTCGGCATTGCGGCCGACCTGGTTACCGATCAGACCACCGATGGCCGCGCCCCCCACGGTACTTGCGGTGTTGCCGCCGATGGCATTGCCCACCAGCGCACCGCCGACCGCACCTACACCAGTACCGAGGTTCTGGTTGGGGCCGCTTGCGCAGCCTGCAATCGTCATGACCGAAGTGGCTGCGGCTGCAGCGATCCAGAGACGTGTGTTCATGATGTCCACCTTTCGAGGAGTGATGGTTCATCATCGTCAACGGCACCGTCCGCACGGTGTAGGAGCGCTGCCGCGCCTGCCTGTGCGGTGTCACGGGCCGCAGGGCGTGGGACAGCAGGGTGTGCTTTAGCTTTACAAAACTCTGCTTGCGGGAATCAGAGTTGCCGGCTGCGGGCCAATGGCGGGTTCTGCGCGAAGTAGCGCTGGATGCCGCGCATGAGTGCATCGGCCAGGTTCTCCTGGTAGTCGACGCGGCGCAGGTTGGCTTCTTCCTCGGGGTTGCTGATGAAGGCCGTTTCCACCAGCACGCTCGGAATGTCCGGTGCCTTGAGCACGGCGAAGCCGGCCTGCTCGACCTCGCCCTTGTGCAGCCGCGCACCGATGCTCCTGATTTCGCCCAGCATCGCGCCGCCGAGCTTCAGGCTGTCGTTGATCTGCGCCGTCGTGCTCATGTCGAGCAGTGCGCGCTGCACCTGCACCTCGTGGTTGCCGACGTTGACGCCGCCGACCTTGTCGGCATCGTTTTCCTTGTTGGCGAGCCAGCGTGCCGCGCTGCTCGATGCGCCGCTCTGGCTCAGCGCGAAGACGCTGGCACCGCGCGCGGCCGGCGTGGTGAACGCGTCGGCATGGATGCTCACGAATAGGTCGGCCTGCACGCGCCGCGCCTTCTGCACGCGCACGCCCAGCGGCACGAAGAAGTCGGCGTCGCGCGTGAGAAAGGCGCGCATCGGATTGCCGTTGACGCTGCCGGCGTTGATGCGGTCGCGCAACCGGAAGGCCACCTGCAGCACGATGTCTTTTTCGCGCGTGCCGCTGGGGCCGGTGGCGCCCGGGTCTTCACCGCCGTGGCCGGGGTCGAGCGCCACGATGATGATGCGGTCGGTGCGGCTCGCCGTGGCGCCGCCGCGTGCGGTGGCGACAGGGGGCGAAACGGGCCTGACCGGCGCGGTGCCTACCACGGGCGGCAACGGTGGCGGCGCCACGAGCACGGGCGGCGCGGGTGGCCGGTCGCCACCCGCCACGACCGGAGGTGGGGACGTTGGAGGACCGGGGCGCATCGACTGCTGCGCCATGAGTTCGCCCAGCGGATCGCCCGCAGGCATCGCGGGGCGCACCGGTGCGGGTGCGGTACCCGGTGGTGCAGCGGGAGCGGAAGGCGCAATGCCCGCCACCGCCGTGCCGTTGTTGTTGCCGGACTTGGGCGCATCGCGCAGGCGCTCGGCAATCAGCGCCTCCATCGGGTCGATGGCCTGCTCGGGATACAGGTCGAGCACCAGCCTGTGCTTGTAGGCTGCCACGGGCGCGAGCGAGGACACCTGCGGCCGCACCGTCTGCTTCAGGTCGAACACGATGCGCACGACCGTCGGCGCGTTCTGTCCGACGCGCAGGCCGTTGATGTACGGATCGCCCGGCTGGATCTTGCCGACCAGCTCGCGCAGCTCGGTGTTGAGCTCGATGCCCTCGATGTCCACGGCCAGCCGCGGCGGGCTGCCGACCACGAGTTGCTGCGAGCTGAGCCGCGCGTCGGATTCGATGGTCACGCGCGTGTAGTCGGCTGCGGGCCAGACGCGCACGGCGAGGATGGTGGCGCCGCGTGCGATCTGGTGCACGCCGAGCATCAGCGCGATGCTGCCGCCCTGCAGCAGCACGCGCCGTTTCAGGCCGCCCGCCTTCATGCGGCGATGCGCGTCAGCAGATCGCTGCCGCGAGGGGTGTTCGCCAGGAGGGTCACGCTGCGTGTGTCGTCTGTCATTGCTTCTATTTTAATAGCTAGGTCGGCAGGTGGTGTGCGGCCCGCAGCGTTTTCCGGCCACTCGGCCAGTTTGAGGCCCGGGCCCGCGAAAATGTCACGGAAGCCGGCGTCGTCCCACTCGCGCGGATCGGCGAAGCGATAGAAGTCGAAATGGAAGATTACGAGGCCGTCGGGCGCTTCATGCGGCTCGACCACCGCGTAGGTGGGGCTCTTGATGCGGCCCGAAATGCCGAGCGCGCGCAGGAGGTGACGTACGAAGGTGGTCTTGCCAGCGCCGAGGTCGCCTTGCAGCGCGATGAAGGCATCGCGCAAAGCGGGCGAGGCGGCCAGCGATCGTGCAAAGGCATCGGTGTCGACTTCGCTGCGCCAGCGCAGCATGCGGGCGCCCTTGGGCGTTTCTACAATCGGCAAGTGATCGTCAGCCATCCACTCGTTGTTCGTATTCAGGCTTTGGCCCGGGAACTCGGATTCTCCCAAATCGGAATCGCGGGCGTCGATTTATCGAGCGCCGAGGACGGTCTGATGCAATGGCTGGCCCATGGGTTCCATGGAGACATGCAATACATGGCAACGCACGGCACGCGCCGCGCGCGTCCGGCGGAGCTGGTGCCGGGCACGGTGAGCGTGATCACGGCACGCATGGACTACCTGCCGCGCGACACGCAGCCCGACTGGCAGGCCATCGAGTTCGACCGCCTCACGCGACCCGGTGAAGCCATCGTGTCGGTCTACGCACGGGGCCGCGACTATCACAAGGTCTTGCGCAACCGGCTCGCGAAGTTGGCCGAGCAGATCGCGGAAGAGGTCGGTCCCTTCGGCCACCGCGCCTTCACCGATTCAGCACCGGTGCTCGAGGCAGAACTGGCCTCGCGCAGCGGCCAGGGCTGGCGCGGCAAGCACACGCTGGTGCTGGACCGCGATGCGGGGTCGATGTTCTTCCTCGGCGAGATCTACATCGACATGGCGCTGCCCGAGAGCGAGCCGGTCACCGCGCACTGCGGCAGCTGCAGCGCCTGCATCGACGTGTGCCCGACGCAGGCCATCATCGCGCCGCAGCGGCTGGATGCGCGGCGCTGCATCTCCTACCTGACCATCGAGCACGGCGGCCCCATTCCGCCGGAGCTGCGGCCCCTGATGGGCAACCGCATCTACGGCTGCGACGACTGCCAGTTGATCTGTCCCTGGAACAAGTTCGCGAAGAAGAGCGCGCTGCCGGACTTCGACGCACGCGAAGGGCTCACGGGGCGCACGCTCGCTGAGCTTTTTGTGTGGAGCGAAGAAGACTTCCTGCGCCGCACCGAGGGCAGCCCGATACGGCGCATCGGGCACGAGCGCTGGCTGCGCAACATCGCAGTGGCACTGGGCAACGCCGTGAGGTCGGGCGAGAGCGGTGCGAAGGAAGCGTTGGCGACGCGCGCCGCGCACCCGAGCGAACTCGTGCGCGAGCACGTCGCGTGGGGCCTGGCGCAGCGGGTGGTGGCCCAGCCGATTTAAGCGGGCAGGATCTCGCACACGCGCTCCCAGGGCCGGCACATCAGCGTGCCGCGTGGCGAAACGACGATGGGGCGCTGCAGCAGGATCGGGTTCTCCACGATGGCGTCGAACAGCTGGTCATCGGTCCACTTCGGATCGGCCAGCTTCAGTTCTTCATAGGGCGCTTCCTTCGTGCGCAGCAGGTCGCGCGCACCCATGCCCATGGCTTTCGACAGCTCGCGCAGCTTCTTCTTCGAGGGCGGCGTCTCCAGGTACAGGACGATCTCGGGTTCCACGCCGCTCTCGCGGATCAAGCCCAGCACATTGCGCGAGGTGCTGCAGTTGGGCTTGTGGAAGATGGTCATCGGGTAGGCGGTGGTCGGGGTGCGTGCGGTCATGGCGTCGATGATGTGAAGAACAGGACAGGCGTCAGTCTTTCTGGGTTCCGGTGTCCAACGTGAAGGGAAAGCGCGCGGCCCAGAAGTCGGCCAGCCGGGGATCGGCATCCACGCGCCGCACCACCCGGGCCATGCGTGGCGCCACGCGGTAGAAGCGCCTGCGCTGCGGCGTCCAGCGCGACATCACGGTCACGTACAGGTCGAGCATGCTGATCTTCTCGCCGAGCAGGTAGGGAGGGCGCGGGTTCGTCGATCTGCGTGTCCATCAGGTGCCAGCAGTGCGCGATGCGCTCGGCCGTGCGCTCGAGCATCGCGGGCTGCGCTGCCGCATCGGGCGTGAGGCGCGCGGGATCGTCTCGCACCCAGAAGAGCGAATAGATGGCGGCCGGCAGATAGACCATCCAGCGCAGGTCGCGCGCGCGCCGCGGATCGTCCGGCGCGGGGCAGAGCCCGGTCTCCGGATAGCGGTCGCCGAGCCAGATCAGGATGGCCGCGCTCTCGGTCATGAGCTCGCCCGAGGGCAGCACCAGCGCGGGCACCTGGCGCATCGGATTGACACCCGCCACGCGTTCGCGTTCGGACTCGCCCTCCCAGGGAGACATGTCGACGGTGTCGACCTGCGCGCCGATCAGCGTCAGTGCCGCGTGGATCGGTGTGGCGCCCGAACCGGGCGCGCCGTAGAGGGTGTATCGATCGCTGGAGGCGGATGGAGAGGCCATCCGCCCAGATTACTGCAGGCGCGTGGCTCTTGTCACGCTGCGAGCAGCGCGTCGACCTTATTCAGGCCTTCGAGCGTCTTGACGCAGGCCTCGGCCACCTCGGTACCCTTGACCGCGAAATGGCGGTGGAAGTACTTGCGATGCTCCACGTGCTCGTGGAAATGATGCGGCGTGAGCACGGCCGAGAAGATCGGCACGTCGGTCTCGAGCTGCAGCGACATCAACGTGCTGACCACGGTGCTCGCGACGAACTCGTGGCGGTAGATGCCGCCGTCCACCACCAGCGCGCAGCCCACGATGGCCGCGTACTTGCCGGAGTTGGCGAGCCGCTTGGCATGCAGCGGAATCTCGAAGGCGCCCGGCACATCGAACACGTCGATGAGGTCCGCTGCCACGCCGAGCCGTTCCATTTCGGCAAGGAAGGCATCGCGTGCCTGGTGGACGATGTCGGAATGCCACTGCGCCTCGACGAAAGCGATGCGCTGGCCGCGCGGTGCATCCGACGCGGCGATGGCGGAGAGGGGAAGGTCGTTGATCTGACTCATGGTGTGCCTCTGGAAAAGCAGGTTTCCTGAATCAGGGCGCACGAAACCGCAAGGCAGACCGCGCGCTCGTTGCAAAGCGCGCGGGCCGGCCCGCATTTCGCGCTCTCTTTCATCCGGACTGTGACCGTCGGCTTCGGAATCGCACCGAAATCTGCTGACCCTGGGGCTTGCCTGCGCAAGCTCCAGGCGCTCGCGGGCTTGTGCGGCTTTTTTAAGCCGCCATCACCGCCGGTGGGGAATTGCACCCCGCCCTGAGAACGCTTGCCCCGGCTTTCGCCGGAGCGAGGGGGATTCTAGGCAAGACCGTCAACACGCGCTGTCACGCAGGCGGCAAAACCCCTCGGCGCGCCGAGGTGAGGCGTTCAGCGCCCGGCGAGGAACAGCGTCATGTGCTGGAGTTCGTCGTCGAGCGCGGCGCGAAACGCCGCATCGCGCGGCTTCTTGTCGACGTAGCCGAAGCCCGGTTGCAGCCGGCCCTCGGGTGCGGTCACGTTGGCCCAGCCGATCACGCGGTCGTGCCAGAGCATCGGCAGCGCGTAGTAGCCGAACTGGCGCTTGGGCGCCGGCGTGTAGGCCTCGAACTTGTATGTCCAGCCCCACAGGAGCTCGAAGCGGCGGCGGTCCCACACGACCGGGTCGAAGGGCGCGAGCAGGCGCACGGCCTCGTCGGGCGCGTGGCGCCTCGACGCCGGGTTTTCGTCGGCGGGCCAGTACCAGGTGGTGCCGTCGATGCGGCAACTGGCGAGTTCTTCGCGCGCCAGGCGCAGGGCGGCTTGCGTCTGCGCCGAGAGATGTGGGGCGCCGTAGCCGAGCAAGCGAACGAGGTAGGTCAGGCTCGCGGCCGGCAGCGGTGCGTACTTGTGCACCACCAGTTCGATCAATGCGGCGGCGCGTTGAGCGCGGCCGGCGGGGCTGTCGTCGGCGGGCACGTGCGTCACCGCTTCATAGACCCGTGTGCCGCTGTCGCGCCGCACCACGCGCAGCATGCCGCGGTAGTGCATGTCGTCGAGCAGGTGCGTGGTCGCGTTGCTGGAGCCGCCTCAATAGTTCTTGATGCGGCCGTGCGCAAAGTGCTGCTCGACCTGGCGCGGATGCACCGGGCCGTGCTCGCGCACATAGGCCAGCACATCGGCCGCCTTGCGCCGCGTGTCTGCATCCCAGTCGCGCTTGGCCTCGCGCGGATGCATGCATCAGCGCCAGGTGTTCGCGCGGCAGGAAGCCGTAGTTGACGAGGCAGTCTTCCTCGATGGCGAGGCGTGTGTAGCGGCTTTCGAGGTCGCCCGCGCGGTAGTCCTTCACGCGGTGGCGCAGCGTCAGGTCTTGCGCGCGCGCCGGTGCGCGGATCGGGTCGGCCTGCACGAAGTCGAGCTGGCGGATCGCGCCCGGCAGGGTGGTGGGCTTGAAGAGGGTGCGCGCCACGGCATAGCGGCGCAGGTCGTCGAGGGTCGGGTCAGCCATGGGGCGAATTGCAGCACAAGCGGCTGCCTCTCGCTTCGCGAGGCTCGATCGTCCTTGGTTGCTTCTTTGCCCTATGCCTTGTGCGTTGTTCGGGGCGCGCTCACGCCGACGGTGTGCTCTGCGCACTGGTTG
>CAMATD010000225.1 GCA_945860785.1 Variovorax sp. YR752
GACGACCTCCTCCTGGTCGCCAGGGCCGAGGCCGATCAACTGGCGATGCGGTTCGATGCGGTCGACCTGTCGGAGCTGCTGGGCGATGCCACCGAAATGGCTGGCGCGCTGGGGGCTCGGCACAACGTGCGCGTTCAGCTCGAGACACCCGCTGTCGAGCTGCCCGCGGTCATGCTGCAGGCCGACGCCGACCGGCTCCGGCAGGCCCTCGTCATCGTGCTCGACAACGCGGTGCGCTATTCGCGCAACGACGGGACGGTGCGGGTGAGCTGGCAGTTGATCGACCGCCACGTGCAGGTGGTGGTGGTCGACGAGGGGATCGGCATCGATGCGGACGAGTTGCCGAAGGTGTTCGAGCGCTTTGTCCGCGGCCGTCGCGCACGCGTTCACCGGGCCGATGGAACCGGCATCGGACTGTCGATCGCGCAGGCCATCGTGCATGCGCACCACGGCCGCATCGAGATCGAGAGCATCCCCCAGCAAGGCACCACGGTGCGCATCGAACTGCCCCGCCTGTACAGTCAAGAAGCATGAACATCCTGGTTGTCGAAGACGACATGCGTGTCGCCGACTTTCTGTTGCGGGGGCTGCGTGCCGAAGGCTACCGCGTGCAGCTCGCGCGCACCGGGCCCGAAGGCCTCGACCTTGCGCGCAACAGCGAGCTGTCCGTGCTGCTGCTGGACCTGATGCTCCCCGGCCTGAGCGGCCTGGAACTGTGCCAGACGCTGCGCGCCGAAGGCCACCAGGTGCCGGTGCTGATGCTCACCGCGTTGAGCAACACCGAGGACAAGGTCAGCGGCCTGCGCTTGGGCGCCGACGACTACCTCACCAAGCCCTTCGCGTTCGAGGAACTGCTGGCGCGCATCGAGGCCTTGCTCCGTCGCGGCCGGGAACAGAGGCCGAGGGCCACCACGCTGCAGGTGGCAGACCTCGTTCTCGACCGGGAGCGCATGGAGGTGACCCGTGCCGGCAAGCTCGTCCCGCTGACGGCCAAGGAGCTTGCATTCCTCGAGCTGCTGATGACGGCGCCCGGCCGCGTCTACAGCCGCGAGCGCATTCTTTCCAATGTCTGGGGCACCAACGAAGATCCGCTGACCAACATCGTCGACGTCTATGTCCGCCGCCTGCGCGCCAAGATCGACGACGGCCATCCCGTGCCGTTGCTGAAGACGGTGCGCGGACTGGGCTATCGACTGGATGCTGTGCCGGGCTGAGGCGGCTCATCGCGATTGCCATGAAAAATGAGATGGAGACACTCATTTTTCATGGCAATTCCGGCACGCATCTGCGCAGAGGATGGAGCACTGACATTTCTGGGTCCATCAGCGGGCTCAGGTGACACGAAACGTCATCCGGAACAACGCGCACTGCGGCCCTGTGCGTTCGATCTGCCTTGCCGTTCCACGCAAGCACCGCTTGCGAATGACTGGCATGCATGTTGCTGTAACAAATTCTCACAATCACAGCACATTCATGCATTCCCTTGACACCGAGAACAGCACTTCTTCTTTGGCCCGCCGCACCTTCTGCCTGGGTGCGATAGGTCTTGCGACCCTGGGCACTACAGCCTGTGGCGGAGGTGGTGGCAGCTTCGGCGTTGGTGCTCTTGGCGCAGCAAGCGCTGCACCCCAAGACACTGCCGCGTCGCAGGTCGATCCTGCAGTCGTTCCCCCAGCCCCCGCCCAAGCCCCGGTGCCGTCGCCGCTGGCGCGAACCTTCGTCCACCCCGGCCTCCTGCACACCGAGGCCGACTTCGAACGCATGCGCTCGAAGGTGGCGGCCAACGCCCAACCCTGGCTCAGCGGCTGGAACGCGCTGACCTCGAACGGGCGCTCCCAATTGGGCGCCACGCCTCGCCCACTGGCCACCGTGATCCGCGGCGGCGACGACCAGAATTTCGCGCAGATGTACATCGACATCGCGCGTGCCTATCAGCTGGCGCTGCGCTGGAAGGTCTCGCAGGACACGCGCTATGCCGACCTCGCGGTCGTCTTCCTGAACGCATGGTCTTCCACGCTGACCTCGATCAACGGCAATGCGGACCGCTTTCTGGCGGCGGGCATCTACGGCCACCAGTTCGCGAATGCGGCCGAGATCATGCGCTCCTACGCGGGCTGGGCGGCGAGTGACTTTGCGCGCTTCCAGAACATGATGCTGACCGTGTTCTACCCGCTCAACCACAGCTTCCTGACCGGGCACAACGGCTCCGAAATCACCAACTACTGGGCCAACTGGGACCAGTGCTCGCTGGCCTCGATGCTGGCCATCGGCGTGCTGTGCGACCGGCAGGACATCTACGACGAGGCATTGAGCTACTACAAGACTGGCCAGGGCAACGGCGCGGGCCTGCAGGCAGGTCTATCACGTGCATCCCGGCTATCTCGGCCAATGGCAGGAAAGCGGGCGCGACCAGGGGCACTGCACCCTCGGCGTCGGCCTCGCGGGCGCGTTCTGTGTTCTGCGAGATGGCGTGGAACCAGGGCGACGACATCTACGGCTACGAAAACAACCGCTTCCTGGCCGGTGCCGAGTACGTGGCGAAGTCCAATCTTCTCGAAGGCACCGGTGCCTTCTACACGGTGCCCTTCTTCACCAACGTCAACAAGCAGGGCACGCAGTCCGTGCTGTCGACGGCGGGCCAGGGACACCGGCGACCGATCTGGGAAAGCGTCTACAACCACTACGCGAATCGCCTGGGTGTGGCGACGCCCTACACCGCGCTGCAGGCCATCCAGATGCGTCCCGAGGGGGATGCCGGAAACGGCGACCAGTTGGGATTCGGCACGCTGACCTTCACGCGCGATCCGCTCGCAACGCCCCTGCGGCCGAGCGGCCTCACGGCACGGGTGCGCGGACCAGAGGTGGTGCTGTCGTGGTGGGGCTGCCCCGATGCGCTGAGCTACTCGGTCCAGCGTGCGCAGAGTGCAGGCGGCCCGTACACCCAGATCGCCTCGGGCATCACCGATACGCTCACCTTCACGGACACCAGCGTCGGCACCGCAGGCGCGTACTACTACGTGGTCGTTGCCGTGAGCGCATCGGGAGAAAGCGCGCCGTCCAACGAAGAGAAGGCGGCCATCACGCCCGAGCTGTTGCTGCAATGGAAGTCTGACGGCAGCGCGAACACCCGTGCCAGCCTTGCGACCGGTGTGGCGAAGAATGTCGCCGACTTCACGGTCGCCGCCCGAGTGTTCCTGGACAGCGCGGCGACGTGGTCGCGCGTCTTCGACTTCGGCTCCGGGGAACGCCGCTACATGATGCTCACGCCACGCAGCAATGCCGGCACAGTCCGCTATGCGATCTCCACCGTCCACGGGTACAACGAACAGACGATCGACGGCAATGCCGCATTGCCGACCGGCCGATGGGTCCACGTGGCCGTGACCTTGTCGGGCACGGTCGGCACGCTCTACGTCGACGGCGTGGTGGCCGGCACCAACGCCCTGATGACGCTGGCGCCCTTCGATCTCGGCGAGACGACGCAAGACTGGCTCGGACGCTCGCAGTTCGCCAACGACCCCGATCTGCCGGGGCGCGTGGACGATTTCCGGCTCTACAGCGGCGCGCTCGGCGCGGCGGACATTGCCGCGCTGAGCCAGGCGGGGTCATAGCCCCTGCCGGTCGATGTGTGCAGGCGCTGCGGATAATGGCGAACCTTCGTCACCTTCCTTGCCGGATGCCGCCATGACCTTGTCCGCCTACCTGCTGTTCCTGCCGGCCTGCTTCGCCATCAACATGGCCTTCGGCCCCAACAATCTGCTGTCGGTCACCAACGGCGCGCGGCACGGCGTTTCGCCGGCGGTGCTGGCGGCCGGCGGTCGCCGCGTGGCCTTCGCGATCATGATTGCCATTGCGGGCCTTGGCATGGGCGCTGTGCTGGTGGCGTCAGAGGTGGCCTTCGATGTCATCAAGTACATCGGCGCGGCCTACCTGGTGTGGATCGGCATCCGCCTGTTGCGCGCACCAGCCCCCAGGATGCAGGAGGCGGCAGCCTCGGCCGCGCCACCGTCGCTGCGCGCGCTGGCACGCCAGGAGTTCACCGTGGCGGCCGGCAATCCGAAGGCGATCCTGGTCTTCACGGCCTTCTTCCCGCAGTTCGTGGTGCCGGGGGTCTATGCCAGCAGCTACCTGCTGCTGGGCCTGACCTTCCTGGTGTTCGAACTGGTCGCGATCGCGCTCTACGCCCTGCTGGGCGCGCGCATGCGCCGGCTGGCCGACGGCAGCCGCGCGATGCGCTGGTTCAACCGGGTGAGCGGCAGCATGATGGTCGGCTTCGGGCTGATCCTGGCATTCACGCGCCGGCCAGCGGCGTAGAGCCTCTCAGGCCTTCAAGTACTCGGCCTTTGTTCCCAGCCAGCGGTCGATGTGACGCTGGGCCAGTTCGGCGTGCTTCTTGAGCATCACCGGCGCGAGCTCGCGCGCCCAGTCGAGCAGCAGCGTGTCGGTCGTCAGGTCGGCAAAGCGCAGCAGCGGCGCGCCCGACTGGCGAGCGCCCAGGAACTCGCCCGGGCCGCGAATCTCGAGGTCGCGCCGCGCGATCTCGAAGCCATCCCCCGTTTCGGCCATGGCCTTGAGCCGCGCCCGCGCCGCCTCGCCGACACGCCCGCTGTCGCCCGGCGCATAGAGCAGCACGCAGGCCGAAGCCGCAGCGCCGCGCCCGACGCGGCCACGCAGCTGGTGCAGCTGCGACAGCCCGAAGCGCTCGGCATGCTCGATCACCATCAGCGAAGCATTCGGCACATCGACGCCCACTTCGATCACCGTGGTGCTCACCAGCACCTGCACTTCGTTGGCCGTGAAGGCCGCCATCACCGCCTGCTTCTCGGCCGTGGGCATGCGCGAATGCAGCAGCCCGACGTTGACGCTCGGGCCCAGTGAATCGGCCAGCTCGTCGCGCATCTCGGTGGCGTTGCGCAGGTCGACCGCTTCGCTCTCCTCGATCAGCGGGCAGACCCAGTAGACCTGCCGCCCCTGTTCGACCTGCGCCTGGATGCGCGCGATCACCTCGTCGCGCCGGTGATCGGCCACCAGCTTGGTGACGATGGGCGTGCGGCCCGGTGGCAGCTCGTCGAGCGTGGACACGTCGAGGTCGGCGTAGTAGCTCATTGCGAGCGTGCGCGGAATCGGCGTGGCGCTCATCATCAGTAGATGCGGCTCGAGATGGCCCACGGCCTTGCCGCGCAACGCCAGCCGCTGCGCCACGCCGAAGCGATGCTGCTCGTCGATGATCGCGAGCGCGAGGTTCTTGAAGCGCACCTTCTCCGAGATCACGGCATGGGTGCCGATGACCAGCGCGGCCTCGCCGCTTTCGACGGCGGCCGACATCGCGTCGCGCTCTTTCTTCTTCTGGCTGCCCGTGAGCCAGGCCACGCGCAGGCCGCGCTCGGCCAGCAGCGGATCGAGCCATCCGACCAGCTTGCCGAAGTGCTGGGCCGCGAGGATTTCGGTCGGCGCCATCAGTGCGCACTGGAAGCCCGCGTCGATGGCACGCGCCGCGGCGAGCGCCGCCACCACCGTCTTGCCCGAGCCCACATCGCCCTGCAGCAGCCGGTGCATCGGAATCTCGCGGCCGAGGTCGCGCGTGATCTCCTCGCCCACGCGCTGCTGCGCGCCGGTCAGGCCGAAGGGCAGCACCGCGAGCAGTTGCGCATGCAGCGAACTCGCCACCAGCTCGGGGGAAGAAGGCAACATCGGCGCGCGTTGGGCCGCCCGCTCCAGCCGGGCCTGCAGTTGCGAAAGCTGCTGCGCGAGCAACTCCTCGGCCTTGATCCGCTGCCAGGCCGGGTGGCTGTGGTCTTCGAGCGTCGCCATCGCCACATCGGGCGTCGGGTAGTGTAGGAAGGTCAGCGAACTGCGCAGGTCCCACGCGCCGCGCGGGCCGATCTGCACGGGGATCGTCTCGTCGAGCACCGCACGCGCCAGGCCCGAACGCACTTCGCGCCGCAGCACCGGCTGCGCAAGGCCCGCGACCGTCGAGTAGACCGGCGTGAGCGCCTCGGGCAGCGCCGTGCCCGCGGCCTTGACGGTGGGATGCATGATCTGCCGCCCGACGAAGCCGCCGCGCACCTCGCCCCGCACGCGCACCCGCGCGCCGACTGCCAGTTGCTTCTGCTGCGACGGATAGAAATTGAAGAAGCGCAACTGGCAGGTGTCGCTGCCGTCGTCGATGGTCGCGATCAGCTGGCGGCGCGGGCGGAACACCACTTCGCACTCAGTCACCACGCCCTCGACCTGCGCCATGTCGCCATCGCGCGTGTCGGCCAGCTTCACGATGCGCGTCTCGTCCTCGTAGCGCATCGGCAGGTAGAGCGCGAAGTCGATGTCGCGCACGAGGCCAAGCTTGCGCAGCGCGCGCTGCACGAGGCTCAGGCCGGCGCCGGGCGGCTGCGCCGGCGCGGCTGCCGTGGCGGCGGGTGGGGACGGGGCTTTCTTGGCGGGCACTGGCAAGGCTTCTAGCGCGGCCGGCAAAGGTCCGTCAAGGCACTGCGGGCATCGGGGAACGAAAACTGAATCCGGTCTGCAGCAAACGCGCCGGCACCACGCGCTGCCCTTCGAGCAGCAGGTCGGCCTGCTCGCCCAGCAGCAGCTTGACCGGTGCGGCGGGCGTCGGCATCCAGCAGGGGCGGTGCATCACGCTGGCGGCCACGCGGGTGAATTCCTCCTGGCTGAGCACGCCCGGCGCGGTGAAGTTGTAGACCTGTGCGCTCGCGGAGCGATCGGTCCCCGCCTGCTCGGCCACGCGCCACACATGGGCCATGGCGCGGACGACATCGTGCACATGGACCCACGACAGCCACTGCCGCCCGCTGCCCAGCCGTCCGCCCATGCCGAGCGCAACCGGCAGCAGCAGTTGCGGCAGCGAGCCCTGGTGGCCCAGCACGAAGCCGAAGCGCATGCAGGCCACCTGCAGGCCGTGGGCGGTTGCGCCCTGCGCCGCCCGTTCCCAGCCCTGGCACAGCGTCGACATGAAGATGTCCTGCGGCGGCGTGTCTTCGGTCAGCTCGGTGGCATCGCCCTGCCGCTGCACGCCGTAGTAGCCGATGGCGGAGCCCGAGAGCAGTAGCCACGGTTTGCGCGGGCGCGTGGCAATCCACGCGACCAGCGCGGCGGTGAGGCCTGCGCGGCTTTGCATCAGCTGGCGCTGGCGATGCTCGCTCCAGCGCTGGCCCAGGATGCGCGCGCCGGCCAAGTTGATCACCACGTCGCAATCGTCCGTCGGGGGAATCTGGTCGAGCCGTTGCACGCAGCGCACTGCGCCGCCGAAGTTCCATGCGGCCGATCGCGCATCGCGCGTCCAGACCGTCACTGCATGGCCATCGGCCAGCAGATGGCGCACGAGGATCTGGCCGATGAAGCCGGTACCGCCCGTCACCAGCACGCGCTGCGGACGGGTGCCGAAGTGCACCGGCGCTTCGGTGGCCCGTACCTGCTCCTGCGTCTCGCGACGGAACAACGCGCGCGCTGCCAGCCCGTCGCGCAGCCCTGAAATCCCCACGCCCACACCACACAGCGCGAGGAAGGCGCCGAGCCAGCCCTGCGGCTGCCACACCAGCGCCGTCGGCTGCGCCGCCCAGTCCACCGTATTCATCGCCAGCAACGCAATGAATGCGCCGGCATTGATGGCCAGCACCGTGTGCGTGATGCGCTCGGTGGGCGGCAGCAGGCGGCTGCCGTCTTCCACCACGAAGTCCCACAGCGTGAGCACGATCTCGATGCCGAACACCGCCAGCAGCACCCAGGCCCAGACACCGTGCCAGGCCCACGACGACAGCCCGATGAACATCGCGCAGTAGATCGACGAGCGGATGGCATGGATCGACAGCTCGCGCCGCGCGGTGTTGCGCTGCGCCAGCGCCTCGGTCACCTCATGGTGATAGAGCGTGTCGAACGCGCCCAGCGCGCCTTGCGCGGCCATGAGCTGCAGCGCCAGCAGGTGCGTGTCGATCATACGGCGGTCGCCCCCGGATCGGCCACTTCCTCGAACACGCCGACCTGCGTGAAGGTCGTGCCCATCAGCCAATGGCGGATCTCGATGCGGATGTTGAAGCGCTCCGGCGTTTCGTTGTGATGCCAGAGAAAGGTCTTGCCGGGCGTGAACACGCCGGGCAGGGGAACGCGCCAGCCCAGCACGTCCCAGAAATAGCCGTCGCTCTGGAAATGCAGGCTGCCGTTCTCCACGCTCAGCACCAGCTTCATGCCGAGGCCCATGCCCACGTACTCCAGCACTTCGCCGCGCTCGCTCTCGCGCATGAAGCTAGTGAACTGGATCGGCTTGCGGCCGTGCAGCCGGTAGATGCGCTGCTTGTAGATGGCGGGGTCGTCCGGCTTCGCATAGACTTGGATCTCTACCGGGAAGTCGGCATCGCTGTACGGAATCAGCGCGCCCTAGATCAGCGGCTGCGTCAGGTGTCCCAGCAGCTCGCTGAGTGCGCCCAGGTAATGCAGCGCCTTGCCCGGCGAGGGGTTCTTGTCGAAGCGCCGGCGGATGTCGGGGTGCAGGTCCTGCCAGGCACTTCTGAGGATCTTCTTGAAGAGTTCGCCTTCGGAAGGAGGAGGTGCCAGCGGGACGCGCGCGACGGATGAATCGACCATCCGTCGATTCTGCCTCGGCAACCCCACGCCAGCCCCTTGATTCCGGGCCATGGGACAATCCCCCGCTTCCCTTGTCCCTCCCATGCCTCCTTGGCACGGGCCCGTCCGGCCCTCAAGCACCATGCGCGCCTTCACGCTTTCCGATTTCGATTTCGTCTTGCCACCCGAACTGGTGGCGCAACACCCGGCCACCGAACGCACCGCCTCCCGCCTGCTCGACGGCACGGGGGACGCACCGGTCGACCGCATTTTCAAGAGCCTGCCCTCGCTGCTGCGCGCGGGCGACCTGCTGGTCTTCAACGACACGCGCGTGGTCAAGGCGCGCCTGTTCGGCGAGAAGCCGACCGGCGGCAAGCTCGAGCTGCTGGTCGAGCGCGTGCTGCAGGGCCACGAGGTCGTGGCGCACATGAAGGTCAGCAAGAAGCCACCCGTGGGCACCACGTTGCAGATGGTCGGCGGCTTCCGCGCGACGCTGCTGGGCCGCTGGCCCGACGAGCAGGGCGCGCTGTTCCGCTTCGGCTTCGAAAGCGACGCCGGCGAAGATCCGTATGCGCTGATGGCCCGCTGCGGCCACGTGCCGCTGCCGCCCTACATCACGCACACCGACTCGGCCGACGACGAAAGCCGCTACCAGACCGTGTTCGCACGCGTGCCCGGCGCGGTGGCCGCGCCAACCGCCGCATTGCATTTCGACGAGGGCCTGCTGGCCGAGCTCGAAGCCCGAGGCGTGCAGCGCGCCAACGTCACGCTGCACGTGGGCGCCGGCACCTTCCAGCCGGTGAAGACCGAGAACATCGCCGAGCACACGATGCACGCCGAGCGCTATGAAGTGCCCGAGGCCACGCAGCGCGCGATTGCCGAGTGCAAGGCACGCGGCGGCCGCGTCGTCGCGGTCGGCACGACCACCGTGCGCACGCTCGAATCGTGGGCCAAGAGCGGCGAGGCCACGGGCGACACACGCATCTTCATCACGCCGGGCTTCGCCTTCGAACACGTCGACGTGCTGGTGACCAACTTCCATTTGCCCAAGAGCACGCTGATGATGCTGGTCTCGGCTTTCGCGGGCTACGAGCGCGTGATGGCGCTGTATGCCCACGCCATCGCCCATCAATACCGCTTCTTCAGCTACGGCGACGCTATGCTGCTCGCACGACAACCGGACTGAACGACATGCTGAACTTCGAACTCCTCAAGACCGACGCCGACAGCCACGCGCGCCGCGGCACGCTCACGCTCAACCACGGCAAGGTGCAGACGCCGATCTTCATGCCCGTGGGCACCTACGGCACCGTCAAGGGCGTGATGCCGCGCAGCCTCGAAGAGATGGGCGCGCAGATCATCCTGGGCAACACCTTCCACCTGTGGATGCGCCCCGGCCTCGACGTGATGGCCAGCTTCGGCGGACTGCACCAGTTCGAGAAGTGGAACAAGCCCATCCTCACCGACTCGGGCGGCTTCCAGGTGTGGTCGCTGGGCGCGATGCGCAAGATCAGCGAAGAGGGCGTGAAGTTCGCCTCGCCCGTCAACGGCGACAAGCTGTTCCTCACGCCCGAGGTCTCGATGCAGATCCAGACCATCCTCAACAGCGACATCGTGATACAATTCGACGAGTGCACGCCCTACGACACCAAGGGCCACATCACGACCGAGGCCGAGGCGCGTATCTCGATGGAGCTGAGCCTGCGCTGGGCCAAGCGCTGCCAGACTGAATTCGCGCGGCTCGAAAACCCGAACGCGCTCTTCGGCATCGTGCAGGGCGGCATGTTCGAGAACCTGCGCGAAGCATCGCTGGCCGCGCTGGTCGACATGGACTTCCCCGGCTACGCCATCGGCGGCGTGAGCGTGGGCGAGCCCAAGGCAGAGATGCTGCACATCATGGGCCACACGCCGCACCGGCTGCCCGCGAACAAGCCGCGCTACCTGATGGGCGTGGGCACGCCCGAAGACCTGGTGCAGGGCGTGGCCGACGGCGTGGACATGTTCGACTGCGTGATGCCCACGCGCAATGCGCGCAACGGCACGATGTTCACGCGCTTCGGCGATCTGAAGATGCGCAACGCGCGCCACAAGAGCGACCCGCAGCCGGTCGACCCGAGCTGCACCTGCCATGCCTGC
>CAMATD010000226.1 GCA_945860785.1 Variovorax sp. YR752
GGAGCGCGTCCGGGGTGGAACCGGCGCCTGCCGGTCACACCGGCCGGAACCCCGGCAACGCGTGCATGCGCTGCCGCAGCGCCTCGACAAAGGCCGTGACGCGCGCCGGGCGGTACAGGCCGGGCGGCAGCGCGACATGCACGCCGACAGGCTCGAGCCACCAGTTTGGCAGCACGCGCCGGAGCCGCCCTGCCTGGATGTCTTCATGGCACATCCACGGCGCGGCGCCGCCGATGCCGGCACCGTTGAGGATGGCCCGGTAGCTCGCGCGCAGGCTGTCGGTCTTGATCGGCGTGTCGAGGGCCACGATGCGCGAGCGGCCGGCCTTGTCGATGAGGCGGACGTTGCCCGTGACATACGGCACCAGGCCGATGCAGGGCACTTGCGGCAGCCGCGCCAGGGTGAGACCGGACCGATGCGCTTGAGCAGGGCGGGCGTGGCCACCAGCACCCGCTCCATGAGGCCGAGCGGCCGGCTGATCAGGCCAGGGTCGCGCACCTCGCCGACGCACACCCAGCATTCCGCGCCCGAGGCGGCGAGGTCGACCACGCGATCGGTCAGCGTCAGTTCGATGCGCAGCGCGGGGTGGGCGGCGCGCAGGTCGGTCACCGCATCGGTCAGGAAGCCGGTGCCGTAGCCCGACGGGCCGATCACGCGCAGGGTGCCTTCGGGCCGGCTCTGCCCGCCCGACAGCCGCTGCGACAGGCCCGACCAGCGATCGGTCAGGTCATGTGCCTCGGCGAGCAGCGAGCGGCCTTCGTCGGTGAGCGAGAAATTGGCCGTGTTGCGAATCGCCAGCTTGCAGCCCAGCAGGCGCTCCAGCTCCAGCAGGCGCCGGCTCACCGTGGGCTGGGTGGTGTCGAGCAGGCGCGCCGCCTTGGTGAGCGACCCGCTCTCGCCGATCTTGATGAATGTGTCGAGCAGGTCCAGCCGGTCGTGCGTGTTCTTCATGCACCATACGTATAGCACTTCATCGCTCCATACGTCTACCCATGACGGCGGGCTCTGCCTATCGTCGGGCCGTTCAAGACACAGTGAATGGAGATCACCCCGATGAGCGTCCCGACCCTCACAGCCCGCACCGTGGGCGACACGCCCAAGGGCGGCAGCGTTCTCGGCTTCTATGCCGCCAGGGGCACGCCCCGGCCGCCGCGCATCGCGCGCGGCGAAGGCATCTACCTGTGGGACACGGGTGGCCGGCGCTACCTCGATGCGACGGCCGGTGCGGTGGTCGCCAACATCGGCCATGGCAACCCCCGGGTGCTGGCGGCGATGCAGGCGCAGGCGGCGCAGGTGACCTTTGCCTACCCGCGCTTCTTCGAGAGCGAGCACAGCATCGAACTGGCGGACCGCGTGTGCGCGCTGGCGGGCGAGGGCTTCGACCGCGCCTTCTTCGTCTCGGGCGGCTCGGAGGCCAACGAGTCGGCGATCAAGCTGGCTCGGCAGTACGCGGTCGTCACGGGCCAGTCGCGCCGCGCCAAGGTCATTTCGCGCAACCCCAGCTACCACGGCTCCACGCTGGGCGCGCTGGCCGTGACGGGCGATGCCCACACCCATTCGCTCTACGGCCCGATGGTGCGCGAGATGCCGAAGGTGCCGGCGCCGCTGTCCTACCGCGTGCCCGAAGGGCACAGCGTGGCGTCCCATGCGATGGCCTGCGCCGACGCGCTGGAGGACACCATCGTGCGCGAAGGCCCGGACACGGTGCTGGCCTTCATCCTCGAACCCATCGGCGGCCTGTCCACCGGCGCCGTGGTGTCGCATGCGGGTTATTTCGAACGCATCCGCCAGATCTGCGACCGGCACGGCGTGCTGCTGATCTACGACGAGATCATGAGCGGCGCCGGCCGCACGGGCGCCTTTCTCGCAGCCCACCACTGGGCGGGCGCGCGGCCCGATCTCGTGACCCTGGCCAAGGGCCTCGCGGCGGGCTACACGCCGCTGGGCGCGCTGCTCGCGCCGAACCGCATCGTCGATGCCGTCGCGAACAGCGGTGGCTTCGTGCACGGCCACACCTACTTCACCAATCCGCTGTCGTGCGCGGTGGCGAACGCGGTGGTCGGTGAAGTGATCGAGCAGGACCTCGTGACCCGCGCGCGCGACATGGGCGAGCTGCTGATGGCCCGGCTGCGCGAGGTGGCCGGGCGCTCGCCGATCGTGGGCGACGTGCGCGGCAAGGGCCTGTTCACTGCCATCGAGATCGTGGCCGACAAGGCGACGCGGCGCCAGTTGCCGACCGGTTTCAACGCACCGGCGCGCCTCACCGAGCACGGCCTGAAGCATGGCATCGCGCTCTACAACCGGCGCGCCAATCTCGGTGCCTTCGGCGACTTCCAGATGATCACGCCGCCCTTGACGATCACCGCGCCGGAGATCGACGAACTGGTCGGGTTGCTCGAACGGTCGCTGCACGACCTGGCCGATGAGATCGCCGCCAAGGGCCTGGCGGTTGTTGCTGCGGGGTGAAGAGCGCTGAACCGATGCAACAACCTCTTCCTCCTCATCGCAGCCTGCATCTGCCCGGCGTGCACGGCTACACCGACCGCAAGAGCGTGGCCGCCGGCGAAGTGGTGCGCTTTCACATCAGCAGCGACGTGCCCTACACGCTCTCGGTGTGCCAGCTCGGCCCCGACGTCGAAGGCCGCTCGGCCGACCCTGTGCTACATACCTTCCCGACTTCAGCGCCGCGCGTGCAGCCGATTCACCTCGGCTCTTATGTGCGGGTGGAGCGCGGGCTCGACCAGCCGTTGCGCGCGCTGTCGCTGGAGTGCTGGGTCCAGGTGTGGAGCGTGGGAACGCGCCAGAGCCTGATCGGCCAGTACGACCTGCCTGCCGCCTGCGGCTACGGGCTCTTCGTCGACGAGGCGGGGCGTGCCGTGTTCTATCTCGGCGACGGCGGTGTGTTCCGTGCCGAAGGTGCGCTCGGCGGCGGCATGCTCACGCCCCGGCGCTGGCATCACCTGGTCGCCACCTGGGATGGTCATGCCACGGTGCTGTGGCTCGATGGCGTGGTGGTCGGGCAGGGACAGTGGGCCGGCCCGCTGCTGCCGGGCCGCGCACCGCTGCGCCTCGGCAGCAGCGGCGTGGAGGGCCTCTCGGATGCATTTCTCGAAGGCGACCTCGTCATGCCCGCGATCTATTCGCATGTGCTGCAGGCCGACGAAGTGCGCGAGCGGTTTGCCGACCGCGGCCTGCACACCGCCCGCGGCCGCAGCGTGCTCGCCTGCTGGCCGCTGCGCGAGGAGCGCGGCGACGAGGTCGCGGATTCGAGCGGCCATCAGCGCACCGGCCGTATCGTCAACCACGGCACCTGGATGATCGTCGGCCCGGCCTTCGAGCCGCAGCGGGTGGACGAGTTCTCCGATGCCGGCTACGACCCGCTGGCCGATCCCACGCGTGGCCACGGACTGCGGCTGGTCAGCGACGACCTCTACGACTGCCGGTGGCCGGAGAGCCATGCGTTCCGGATTCCGGCGAACGCGAAGTCCGGCATCTACGTGGGCCGCGTGCACTTCCTGCTCGACGGGCAGCCCGCCGACTACGACATCACCTTCATCGTGCGCCGCGCCGCGCACCAGGCCCCGGCGCCCGTGCTGGTGCTGTGCGCCACCAGCAGCTGGCTCGCCTATGCGAGTACGCCCTTCGCAAAGAACGTGGCCAGCGACCCGGTCTGGCCGCGGCGCTCGGTCGGCCTCGAGAACAGCCACCCCGAGGCACCGGCCTACAGCAGCTACACCTACCACCGCGGCGGTCAGCCTTGCTACCAGGTGGGCCTTCGCATGCCGTGGCCCAACGCCAGCCCCAACGCGCTGTACGACCCGGCCGATGCCGGCTTCAGCCAGTGGACCCGGCTCGAGCGCCGCCTGCACGTGTGGCTCGACCAGGCCGGCTATGCCTACGACGTGGTGAGCGATCTTGACCTGCATCGCGACCCCGGGCTGCTCAAGGCCTACAAGACCGTGATCGTCAACGGCCACAGCGAGTACTGGTCGCTGCCGGCCTGCGACGGGCTCGACGACTACCTGTCGGGCGGCGGCACGGCCATCGTGCTCTCGGGCAACACCATGTACCTGCGCGTGAGCTACAGCGAGGACGGCACGGTGATGGAGCAGCGCAAGGTGCTCGGACCGAACGACCAGGACAGCGAGGAAGCCGCCAAGGTCCGCCCGCCCGCCGGCCCGTTCGGCGAGCAGTACCACAGCCAGGACTGGGCGCGCGGCGGGCAGTTCAGGCAGGCCGGCCGCTCGTGCGCCGAGCTCATCGGCCTGGAGTCCGCAGGCTGGGCCTTTGCCGACGGGAGCGACTTCGGCGTGTACCACGTCACGCTGCCGGAGCACTTCCTGTTCTCGCATCCGCATCCGCTGGGCGTGCGCGAAGGCTCGACCTTCGGCCATGCGCCGGACGGCGGTCTGCCGCGCGCCATCGGCCATGAGTGGGACCTGAGCGTCGCAACGCTGCGCCGCATGACGCACGCGGTGCCTGCTGGCCAGCAACTGCCCGAGCCGCAGCGCGGCATCGAGGTCATCGCGCAGGGGCGGCGCGCCAAGCCGGGGCGTCTCGATGCCTACCTCGACTATTTCTCGAACGTGACGGATTCGCTGGCCGGCCTCTCCGCCGAGATGATCTATTGGGAGCGCCCGCAGGGCGGCCGCGTTTTCAACGCCGGTGCCGTCGGTGCGAGCTGGGTGCTTGGCATCGATCCCTGTTTCGAAGGCGTGCTGCGCAACGTGCTGCATCACTTCGGCGTCCAGCCCGTTACGGGCCAACCGGTTCACCCACCCCTGGAGCACGCAGCACCATGAGCACCCTCGCCCCCAGCACCGCTTCCTCCGTTCCCGAACCCGTCGCCCGGCAAAGCGCGGTGCGGGTGATCGCGGCCATCTCCGTCGGCAATGCGCTGGAGTGGTTCGAGATCGTGATCTACGGCTTTCTGGCCGTGACGATCTCCAAGCTGTTCTTTCCCGCGGAGAACGACGCCGTGTCGCTGCTCATCACGCTGGGCACCTTCGGCGTGACCTTCGTGATGCGGCCGATCAGCTCGCTGGTGCTCGGCGCGTACGCCGATGCGGCGGGCCGCAAGAAGGCGCTGACGCTGTCGATGACGATCATGTTGTGCGGCACGCTGCTGATCGCCGTGTCGCCGACCTTCGCGCAGATCGGGCTCTGGGCGCCGGCGCTCGTGATCGTCGCGCGCCTGCTGCAGGGCTTTGCGGCCGGCGGCGAGTTCGGCAGCGCCACCGCGCTGCTGGCCGAGCAGGACCCCAAGCGCCGCGGCTTCTTCTCGAGCTGGCAGTTCGCGAGCCAGGGCATCACCACCTTCCTGGCGGCGGGTTTCGGCATGGGGCTCAACGCGCTGCTGACGCCCGAGCAGCTGCTCGCGTGGGGCTGGCGGATTCCGTTCTTCTTCGGCCTTTTGATCGGCCCGGCCGGCCTCTACATCCGCCGCCACCTCGACGAAGGCATGGAGTTCAAGCGCGCGCCGCAGGAGGCCTCGCCCGTGCGGACCACGCTGCTCGACCAGCGCGGGCGCACGCTCACGGCCATGGGGCTCATCATCCTCGCCACCATCGTGGCGTACACGGGGCTCTTCATGCCCACCTTCGCGGTCCGGCAACTGGGCCTGCCGGCGTCGACGGCCTTCGCGGGCGCCTTCTGGTTCGGGCTGCTGCAGTTCGCGCTGGTGCCGGTCTTCGGCGGCTGGTCGGACCGGGTGGGACGCATCGTCATCATGCGCCGTGCGGCGCTCGCGATGCTGGTGATGATCGTGCCGCTCTTCTACCTGCTGGTGAGCTATCCGTCGGTGCCTTCGATGCTGCTGGTGCTCACGGTCATGGGCGTGGTGGCGTCGGCCTACTGGGGGCCGATCTCGGCCGCGATGTCCGAGCTGTTCCCGGCGGCCACGCGCGGCACCGGGCTGTCGGTGAGCTACAGCCTCGGCGTGGCCATCTTCGGCGGCTTTGCGCCGTTCATCAGCGCGTGGCTGATCACGGCCACGGGCAGCAAGATCGCGCCGGCTTTCTACGTGGCCTTCGGTGTGGTGGTCAGCCTGGTGGCGTTGCGCGCCGCTCGCCGCTATGGCGTGAAGTGACTGCCATGCGCGGATAGATAGCAGTTTTCTCCAAGTCCTGGAGGCACATCGTGCCTACGCTTCGGTCATTCCAACACCCCACGGGATCGAATGACCATGCAAGCCTCCGAAGCACGACCGCAGACGGACCTCTTTCATCGATTGCACAGCGGGCCTGACCCGCTGATCCTCGTCAATGCGTGGGACGCGGCCAGCGCGCGCATCGTCGAGCGTGCCGGGGCCAAGGCCATCGGCACCACCAGCGCGGGCATGGCCTGGGCGCTCGGCTATGCGGATGGCGAGCGCATGCCCGTCAGCGATCTGCTTGCGGCCTGTGCGCGCATCTGCCGCGTGGCCCGCGTTCCGGTCACCGTCGACATTGAGCGCGGCTTCGGCCGCGACACGCAGGCGGTGTGCGACGTGGTGCGCGCGCTGATCGACATGGGCGTGGCCGGCGTGAACATCGAGGACGGCACGCTGCCGGGCACGCGCCAGCTCGCGCCGTCGGAGATCCTGTGCGAGCGCATCGGTGCGCTGCGCCAACTGGACGCGCGCTTCTTCATCAATGCGCGCACCGACACCTACTTCGTCGCCAACGACGACCCCACCGCACGCTACGAAGACACGCCGCGGCGTGCGCGGCTCTACGCATCGGCGGGCGCCGACGGCATCTTCGTGCCGGGCATGGCGAGTCTCGAAGAGATTGCGGGCGTTGCGGGTGCGGTGACGCTGCCTGTGAACGTCTATGCGGGCCACACCAAGGCGCCCGCTATCGATGTTCTCGCGGGTGCTGGCGCACGGCGTATCAGCCTCGGCTGTGGCCCCTTGCAAGCGGCGCTCGGGCTGCTCGGTCGCATCGCGGCCGAGGCGTTCGACAACGGCAATTTCCGAACGATGAGCACCGAGATGCTGCCGGCCGGCGAAATCAACGCGCTCTTTCCCTCCACCCCTTGACCGATCCACCAGAAGCCATGAAGCCAATGACTCCCTCCGATTTCGAAGCCCAACGCAAGTTCATCGACACCCCTTCGGGCCGCATCGCCTACGTCGAACAGGGCCGCGGCCCTGTCGCGCTCTTCGTGCACGGCGTGCTCGTGAACGGCTCCTGTGGCGCCATCAACTGGCCGAGCTGAGCGGCATGCGGCGCTGCATCGCGGTCGACCTGCTGGCCCACAGCGCGACCGAGATCTCGCCCGGCCAGGACGTGTCGTCCACCGCCAATGCAGAGATGCTCGCGCAGTTCCTCGATGCGATGGACATCGAGAAGGTCGACCTCGTCGGCAACGACAGCGGCGGCGGCATGGCACTGATCCTTGCCGCGAAGCATCCGCAGCGCGTGCGCAGCCTGGCGCTGACCGATTGCGACACGCACGACAACTGGCCGCCCGAAGCCTTCAAGCCTTTTCTCGCGCTGTCCGCCAGTGGCGGCTTGAGCGGCGCACTGAACGCGATGCTGTCCGACAAGGGCTTCTACCGTTCGGCCGAGGCGCTGGGTCCCGCCTACGAAGACCCGTCGACCGTGAGCGACGACACCATCGAGGCCTATCTGCGGCCGCACCTGGCCAGCGCACAACGCACGCGCGATCTGGAGCGCTTTCTCGCGGCCTTCGACTGCGCGCACACGGTCGCCGTCGAAGCGCAGTTGAAGACGCTGACCGCACCCACGCTGATCGTCTGGGGCACCGACGACATCTACTTCGACGTGAAGTGGTCGCACCGGCTGGCCGAGACCATTCCCGGTACGCGCCGTCGCGTGGAATTCGACGGTGCCCGGCTGTTCTTCCCGGAAGAGCGCCTTCCCGGAAGAGCGCGCGGAGGCCTTCAACGCGGAGCTGCGCGGGCACTGGGCGCAAGCCGCTGCGGCCTGAGGCGGCGAGGGGGCCGGTCGGTACGAGGGATTGGGGTACATTGGCGACCCCTTGCAGCAGCCCACACCGACCGATCCCCTCTCTCCGCACAGCATCCGCCTCGAAGCGGTCACGCTGGTTCGCGGCGATCAGCGCGTTTTCGAAGGGCTGACGCTCAGCCTGCAGGAAGCGCGCATCGGGCTGATCGGCGACAACGGTGCCGGCAAGAGCAGCCTGTTCCGTCTCATCAGCGGGCTCGACCAGCCGGAGCAGGGGCGCGTCATCGTGCATGGCTGCGACACGCAGACCGACCGCCGGCAGCTGTCGCAGCACGTGGGGCTGATGTTCCAGAACCCCGACGACCAGATCATCTTTCCGACGGTGGCCGAAGAGCTCGTGTTCAGCCTCACGGCGCGTGGCGAAACGCGGCAGGCGGCGCGGCAGCGGGCGCGAGACTTTCTTGCGCAACGGGGGCTCGAGGCATGGGCCGGGCGCGCGATCGGCGAACTCAGCCAGGGGCAGCGCCAGCAGGTGTGCCTTCTGGCGCTGCAGATCAGTCAGCCCGCCACATTGCTGCTCGACGAACCCTTCGCGAGCCTCGATTTGCTGAGCCAGGCACGGCTCGCGGCGCAGCTCGAAGCCACAGGCCAGCAGATCATCGTCTCCACCCACCTGCTCGAACACGTGTACGACTTCGAGCGCGTGCTGTGGCTCGAACAAGGCAAGGTGCGCGCCGACGGCCCGGGCCGCGAGGTCTGCGAGGCCTATGCCGAGAACGTGCGCCAGCGTGCGGAAGCGGAGCGAGGCGCCCGCCATGCGTAGCCTCTATTCGGAACATCCGACGTGGATGCATGCGATGCCGGCGTGGGCCAAGCTGGCGATCCTGTCGGTGTGCGGCACGCTGCTGGTGCTGGTCGATCGGCCCATTCACTTGGGGCTCGCCTGCGCGGTGGTGTTGGTGCTCTTCGCATCGCTCGGTCGCACGGCCTGGCGCCGCATGCGGATGCTGGGTGGCATCGCGATCGCCTGCGCGCTGATCGTCGGCTTTCACGGGTTCCTGGGCTCGACCCCGCTCGGCGTGGCGAGCGCCCTGCGGCTCGCCAGCGCGGCGATGCTCGCGTTGATGCTGACGCTGACCACGCGCTTCGAAGACCTGCTGATCGTGCTGGAGACCGTGATGCAGCCGCTGCGGCGCTTCGGCGTGCCGACCGAGCGGATCGCGCTCGGCATCGGCCTGATGCTGCGCTTTGCCGAGAACTTCTACGTGCAGTGGCAGCGTCTCGACGATGCCTACCGCGCCCGCGCGGGCCACGGCGGAGGCCTGAGGCTGCTGGCGCCGTTGACCATCCGCACGCTGCAGACCGCCGAACGCGTCGCCGATGCGCTCGCCGCGCGGCTGGGCCGGTAGCGCGGCGCAGAATCCGAACCCCCCTCTCCTGGCTCGAGAACGCCATGACCACCAACGGCTCCATCACTTCGTCCCGTTCCCTCTCGTACATCGCGCTGTTCGCGGCCCTGATGGCGGTGTTCGGGCTGATCCCGAAGGTCGACCTGCCGTTCGGGGTGCCGATCACGCTGCAGTCGCTGGGCGTGATGCTGGCGGGCTGCCTGCTGGGGCCCAAGCGCGGGTTCTTCGCCATCGCGCTGTTCCTGCTGGCGGTGGCGCTCGGCCTTCCGTTGCTGCCCGGCGGCCGCGGCGGGCTGGCCGTGTTCGTCGCTCCCGCGGGGGGCTTCCTGTTCGGCTGGATGTTCGGCGCCTTCACCTGCGGCCTGCTGATGCGCCGCATGGCCGGCGCGACGGGCAAGGGGCTGCTGGCAGCCGCCTTCCTGTCTTCGGTGGTCGGCGGCATCGTCGTGGTCTATGCCTTCGGCATCGTCGGGCTCTCGCTGGTGGCCCACATGTCGCTGTCGCAGGCGGCGCTCGCGATGCTGATCTTCATTCCCGGCGACCTGATCAAGTGCGGCATCTGCGCGATGCTCGTGCAGACGGTGATGCGCGGCATGCCGAGCTGGCGGCTCGACCGCGACTGAGGGTTCAGGGGTCGCGCCGCCTGAAAACCGTGCGCGAGAGATAGTCCTTGCGCGGGCCGTTCACGACGTGCTCGATGACGAACGAGCCGTCCACGAGGAATCTGTAGAGGCTGTCGTAGTGATCGGCCACGCAGAGGTGCCCCGTCGATCCGACGAGCGCATCGCCATCGCGCGCGATCGCGATGCCGTGAAAGAGCCGGGGCGGGTTCTCGGCGAAGAAGACGGAAAAGCCACCCGGACTGCGCTCGAAGAAGTATTCGCGGTGCCCGTCGAATGCCTGTCCGTCGGCCAACTGGATCCGCCCTTCTTCGCGGTACTTCAGCATCCCGGTATCGAGCCGCTTGAATTCGGCAATGCCGACCATGGTGGCCTTGCCTTCGATCGTCCGGTCGAGGTCCCACGCGCCTTCCAGCCCGTCGAAGACGGTGTCCGGGGTGCCCCAGGAGGCGAGAGAGGGAAGGGTGGTCAAGATCCATGGGCGTCCATGGGCGCACTCTAAGCCAGGCCCAGTTCCCCCTGTTTTCGGATCGATTGTTTCCGTTCTGTGAACGCCGCGGTTCCTTTTTCTAAGGGTTTTTACTTAGATCGCGGCGCACAATTCATCCCACAGACCGGCCCGCAAGCCGATCTGGGTGAACAGGGCCCCGAGCGAGGTGGCCGCCCCCGGAGGGACGGTGACCCACTCAAGACCGGTTCGAAA
>CAMATD010000227.1 GCA_945860785.1 Variovorax sp. YR752
GGGCCTGGGCCTGGGCCTGGGCCTGGGCCTGGGCCTGGGCCTGGGCGTCGAACAGGGATTCGTTCAAAGGTTCCACAGCGGGGGATTGTCACACTGCCGTCACGGGTGGCCGTTCCGGCGATGTGCTAAATGTCCCCTTATCGCCGCAGGTCCAGCGTGAACGGGAATTCGCGGCTGCCCGCGAGCTCGATGGTGGCCGGCGGCGTGCGCACCAGGCCGGGCGTGTGGCCCATGCGGGTGAAGCGCGAATGCCGGCGGCTTTCGGCCTCGTAGGCGTTGACCGGGAAGGTGTCGTAGTTGCGTCCGCCCGGATGGGCCACGAAGTACTGGCAGCCGCCCAGCGAGCGCTTCATCCAGGTGTCGACCAGGTCGAAGGTCAGCGGCGCGTGCGCGCCGATGCTCGGGTGCAGCGCCGAGGGCGGGTTCCAAGCCTTGTAGCGCACGCCGGCAACGAATTCGCCGGTGGTGCCTGTGGGCTGCAGCGGCAGTACCTTGCCGTTGACGGTGACCACGTGGCGGCTCTCGTTGAGGCCCGTCACGCGCACCTCGATGCGTTCGAGCGACGAATCGACATAGCGCACGGTGCCGCCGGCCGAACCTTCCTCGCCCATCACATGCCAGGGCTCGAGCGCGTTGCGCAGCGACAGCTCCACGCCCATCGCCTGCACCTGCCCGACCAGCGGGAAGCGGAACTCGAAATGCGGCGCGAACCAGTCGGGGTCGAAGGCGAAGCCGGCTTGGCGCATTTCGCTGATGACGTCGTCGAAGTCCATCTTGACGAAGGTCGGCAGCAGGAAGCGGTCGTGCAGCTCGGTGTCCCAGCGCGTGACCGGGGCCTTGTAGGGCTCGTCCCAGAAGCGCGCGACGAGGGCGCGAATCAGCAGCTGCTGCGCGATGCTCATGCGCGCATGCGGCGGCATTTCGAAGGCGCGCAGTTCCAGCAGGCCGAGGCGGCCGGTACTCGAATCGGGCGAGTAGAGCTTGTCGATGCAGAACTCGCTGCGGTGCGTGTTGCCCGACACGTCGATTAGGATGTTGCGCAGCGTGCGGTCCACCAGCCATGCGGGCATGTTGTCGCCGTAGATCTCGCGGTTCTTCGCGATTTCCTGCAGGGCGATTTCCAGTTCGTAGACCTAGTCGTTGCGTGCTTCGTCCACGCGCGGCGCCTGACTGGTCGGGCCGATGAACATGCCCGAGAACAGGTAGCTCAGCGACGGATGGTTGTGCCAGTAGAGCAAGAGGCTCGCGAGCAGCTCGGGCCGGCGCAGGAACGGGCTGTCGGCGGGCGTGGCGCCGCCCATCACGAAGTGGTTGCCGCCGCCGGTGCCGGTGTGGCGGCCGTCGGTCATGAACTTCTCGGCCGACAGGCGCGTTTCGAACGCGGCGTTGTAGAGGAACTCGGTGTGGTCGACGAGTTCTTTCCAGTTGTGCGCCGGGTGGATGTTGACTTCGATCACGCCCGGGTCGGGCGTGACGGCCAGCATCTTCAGGCGCGGATCGCGCGGCGGCGGATAGCCTTCCATCACGATGCGCATGCCGAGTTCCGCCGCGGTGGATTCGACCGCCGCAACCAGGTCCAGGTAGTCCTCCAGGCGCGCGAGCGGCGGCATGAAGACATAGAGCACGCCCGATGCGCTGCCGAGCTTTTCGGCCGAGGGTCCGTTGGCGCGGCGCGGGTCGCGCACTTCGACGCAGAGCGCGGTGCGCGTGACCCAGTGGGCCGATTCGCCGCGGCGCGGCTGGCGCGTGGCGCTGGTGTCGGCGGCTTCGGGGTTGGCTGTTGTCGATGCCGCCGCAGTCGCGGTCGTTGCTGCTGCTGCTGCTGCCGCGCTTCCGGGGCCCTGCATGCGCAGCGCCGCAGGCACCACGGGCGGTGCACCGAACGTATAGGGCACGGCGCCCAGGCCTTCCTTCGGCGCTGCCGACGTTGCGGCATAGCGCGCGCGGTAGTCGGATGCGCTTGGCAGCACGCCGCGCGGCGCGGTCGGGTCGCGCTCGATCAGGTAGGGGTAGTCGCCCTGGCTGGCCCAGGGCTGCGAGTCGAGCGGCAGGCGGTAGCCCATGGGCGAGTCGCCCGGGATCAGGAAGAGCCGGTCGTCGCGCAGGAACCAGGGGCCGGTTTTCCAGCCCGGACCGGCGAGCGCGAGCGCGAGCGCGGGCGCGGGCGCATCGCCGTCGGCGTTGCCGGGTTCGATGGGCAGCATGTAGCCGATCACCGCATCGAGCTTCTGCGTGAACACGCGGCGCAGGCGCACGCGCAGGCGCACGCGTTCGACGTTCGAGTTCGTCGTCGAGCTTCGCTTCGAAGGGGTCGACGTTCACCGGCAGGCGGCGTTCGCGCCAGAGGTAGTAGTAGTAGACGTCTTCGTAGCCGGCCTGGATGTAGCGCTCGGTGAGGCCGAGCTTGTGCGCCAGCACGGTGGTGAAGCGGCGCGCGTCTTCGCTCGTGTAGTGCGTGGGCACGCGCTCGTCGGCGAAGAGTTCGGGGTTGTGCCAGAGCGTCTGGCCGTCGGCGCGCCAGAAGATCGAGAGCGCCCAGCGCGGCAGTTGCTCGCCCGGGTACCACTTGCCCTGGCCGAAGTGCAGGAAGCCGCCCTGGCCGTATTCGGCCCGCAGCTTGTGGACCAGTTCGGTGGCGTAGCCGCGCTTCGTGGGGCCGAGCGCGTCGGTGTTCCACTCGGGCGCGTCGCGGTCGCTGGTGGCCACGTAGGTGGGCTCGCCGCCCATCGTGAGGCGCACGTCACCGGCCTTCAGGCGTACATCGACCGCATCGCCGAGCGCGAGCACTTCGGACCACTGCTCTTCAGTGTAGGGCTTGGTGACGCGCGGCGATTCGTAGATGCGCGTGACCTTCATTTCATGACCGAACTCGACCTCGGCCTCGTCGACCCCGCCTTCGATGGGCGCGGCGCTCGAAGGCGTGGGCGTGCAGGCGAGCGGGATGTGGCCTTCGCCGGCCAGGAGGCCCGAGGTGGCGTCCAGGCCGATCCAGCCTGCGCCCGGCAGGAACACCTCGCACCAGGCGTGCAGGTCGGTGAAGTCGACCGTGGTGCCGCTCGGGCCGTCGAGCGCCTTCACGTCGGGCGTGAGCTGGATCAGGTAGCCCGAGACAAAACGCGCAGCCAGCCCGCAGTGGCGCAGCAACTGCACCAGCAGTCAGCCCGAGTCGCGGCACGAGCCGCTGCCGTTGGTGAGCGTTTCTTCCGGCGTCTGCACGCCGGGCTCCATGCGGATCAGGTAGTTGACATCTTTTTGCACTTGCTGGTTGATGCCGACTAGGAAGTCGATGGTGCGCTGTTCCTTGCGATCGACCTTGTCGATGTAGGCCTGCAGGAGCGGCGTGGGCGGCTCGACCACGAGATAGGGCGCGAGCTCGGTCGCCTGCGACTCGGTGTACTTAAAGGGAAAGTTCTCGGCCTGCGGCTCGAGGAAGAAGTCGAAGGGGTTGTAGACCGCCATCTCGACCACGAGGTCGACGGTGACCTTGAATTCGCGTGTCTTCTCGGGGAAGACGAGCCGTGCCTGGTAGTTGGCGAACGGGTCCTGCATCCAGTTGACGAAGTGCTCGGCCGGTTCGACCCGCAGCGAGTACAAGACCACGGTGCTGCGGCAATGCGGCGCGGGGCGCAAGCGAACGACCTGCGGGCCCAACTGCACCAGGCGGTCGTATTTGTAGTGAGTGACGTGGTGGAGTGCGGCGTGAATGGACATGCGTTTTTGTGTGCAGTACTGGCAGATTGCATCGAAAAGATGTCTCTGATGAGACGCATACTAGCCCAGAAGCCAAGCAATTAACGCGCCATCGAGCGCGGGTTCGGGGAGGGTTTGCATCATGTGTTCAGGAGTACTCCGGTGACGCCGTCGCGTGCGTCCGGCCGCGCCATGGCCGGGTCGTGGGCGTTCGCGGCATTGGGCGGATCGGTGTTCGGCGCAGCGTTGCAGCTGCATCAGCCAGCGTTGTGGAAGGCGGGTGCCTACGCGGCCTTGCTGTCTTCAGGCGTGGTGGGGTTGTTGGGGCGTCGGGCCTTTGGACGGTCTGGGCGGCTGCTTCTGGCAGCGGCACTGCTCTGCGGCGCGATGAGCGGTGCGGGGCTCGCGGACTGGCGCGCAGTGGCCTATGCCAGCGGCGCGCTCGACCCGGCTCTCGAAGGGCGCGACCTGCAGGTGGTCGGGGTGGTGTCGGAGATGCCGCAGCGCAGCGAGTCTGGAACGCGGTTTCATCTCGACGTCGAATCGGCACGCTGGGCCGACGCGGACGCCGATGCGCCACCGTCCGCTCCGGCGCGCATCGCACTGGGCTGGTACGCCCAGAGCACCGGCCTGTGGGGGCGTGCTTCCGAGGGACGGGCGCCATCCGCAAGCACCGTCGGCTCCCTGCATGCCGGCGAGCGCTGGCGCCTGACGGTGCGGCTCAAGGCGCCGCACGGCAATCTCAATCCGCACGGTTTCGATAGCGAGCTGTGGCTGTGGGAGCAGGGCGTGCATGCCAACGGCTACGTGCGAACCGGCGTGCACGACGCGGCGCCGGAATACGTGGCAACCACCTGGCTGCACCCCATCGAGCGTGCACGGGAAGCGGTGCGCGATGCGGTGTTCGAGCGTGTGGCCGATCGTCGGCAGGCGGGCGTGATCGCGGCGCTGGTCACCGGCGACTAGGGCGCCATCGACCGTGCCGACTGGGATGTGTTCCGGGCCACCGGCGTGGCGCACCTGATGTCGATCTCCGGGCTGCATATCACCATGTTCGCCTGGCTTGCCGCGCACGTCCTCGGCGCGATGTGGCGGCGCAGCCGCCGGTTGATGCTGCGCCTTCCGGCACAGCAGGCCGCACTGGCCGGCGGCGTGTTGCTCGCCACGCTCTATGCGCTTTTCAGCGGCTGGGGCGTGCCTTCGCAGCGCACGGTCTGGATGCTCGCCACCGTCGCGTTGCTGCGCCTGACAGGGCGGCGCTGGCCGTGGCCGCATGTCTGGCTGCTGACGGCCGCGGTGGTGGTGGCGATCGACCCCTGGGCGCTGATGCAGGCCGGCTTCTGGCTCAGCTTCGTCGCGGTGGGCGTGCTCTTTGCCACCGATGCAGCGGTGCCGGCTGAAAAGAAGAAGCCGGTCGCCGCGACCCGCGTGTTCCGGCTCTTCCGCGAGCAATGGGTGATCACGCTGGCGCTCACGCCGCTGAGTCTGCTGCTGTTCCAGCAGGTGTCGCTGGTGGGGCTGCTGGCCAATGCGATCGCGATCCCTTGGGTCACCCTGGTGGTCACGCCGCTGGTCATGGCGGGCGCGATCGTTGCGCCGCTGTGGGACCTTGCGGCGTGGGCCGTGCAGGCGCTGGCCGTGCTGCTGCAATGGTTCGCAGGGCTGCCTTTCGCCACGCTGTCGATGGCCGTGCCGCCCTGGTGGATGGCGGCCTGCGGCGTGGCGGGTGGCGTGTTGCTCGCCATGCCGTTGCCATGGTCGATGCGCACGCTGGGCCTGCCGCTCTTGTTGCCGGTGCTGCTGTGGCAGGCACCGCGGCCCGCGGCGGGCGAGTTCGATCTGCTTGCCGCCGACATCGGACAGGGCAACGCGGTGCTGGTGCGCACGGCCACGCACAGCCTGCTCTACGACACCGGGCCGCGCTACAGCCTCGAAAGCGATGCCGGCCATCGCGTGCTCGTGCCCCTGCTGCGCGCCTACGACGAGCGGCTCGACATGCTGCTGCTGAGCCACCGCGACATCGACCACACCGGTGGCGCCCCCGCGGTGCTCGCGATGCAGCCGCAGGCGGTGCTGCTCAGTTCCATCGAGGCCATGCACCCGCTGCGAGGGCAGCGCCCCGGCCAGACCTGCGAGGCCGGCCGGCAATGGGACTGGGACGGCGTGCATTTCGAACTGCTGCATCCGCTCGCGTCGGACTACGCGGCCGGCCTCAAGCCCAATGCGATCTCCTGCGTGCTGCGCATCGGCAATGGCCGCGCGGCCGTGCTGCTGGCCGGCGACATCGAGCGCGACCAGGAGCGCGCACTCGTGCAGCGCGGTGGCCCGCTCGCGGCCGACGTGCTGCTGGCACCGCACCACGGCAGCAAGTCGTCGTCAAGTGCGCTGCTGCTCGATGCCGTGCACCCGCGCATCGCGCTGGTCCAGGCGGGCTACAGAAACCGCTTCGGACATCCGGCGCAGGAGGTGGTTGCGCGCTACCTGGAGCGCGGGGTGCGGGTGGTCGAAAACACACGGTGCGGCGCTGCGCACTGGACCAGCGTGCAGCCCGGCGACGTGGCCTGCGAGCGTGAGCGCCATGCGCGCTACTGGCATCACCGTGTGCCTTGAAGCGGGCCGGCCTTGGACACTTTTGACACTTCGCGACCTCCCAGGTGCATTTCGCGCCCTCCAACCGGATTTCGTCGCAGGGGGCTTGCGGTGTGGGGCGCAGACGACGACATTTCATCCAAGTCAGCCATCCGGGTCTTTCCGGGTGTACAAGCTCTGCCCAATGCCAAATCAAGAAAATGATGAGTCGCAGGACCGTGCCAGCTCGCCGCGTGCAGCCCCTGTACGCCGGCAACCTGGTTGGCTTGGTCATTGCGCCGTGCTCGGCGCTGCCCTGTTGCTGAGCGCCTGCGCGGTCGGCCCCGACTTCAAGACACCCGAGCTGCCGGAGGCTGCAAAGGGCGCCGACTACACGCCGACGCCCGCGCCCTCCAGGACGGCAGCGGCCGCCGTGCCGGCCGGCCAGTCGCAGGAGCTGTTGCCGGGGCAGGACATCCCGGCGCAGTGGTGGGGCGTGTTCCATTCCGAGCCGCTCGACCGGCTGATCCGCAGCGCGTTCGAACAGAGCCCCACGCTCACGTCCGCACCGACCACCCTGCGCGAGGCGCAAGCCAGCTACGAGGCGAAATCGGGCAGCCTTCAATGGCCACAGGTCAGCGGCCAGCTCGGTGCAACGCGCGAACGGGCGTCGCAGGTCTCCAGCGGCATCGCGGGTGGCCAGTTGCTGACGCTCTACAACGCCTCGGTCAACGTCAGCTATGCCCGCGACGTGTTCGGCAGCACGCGCAGGCAAGTCGAAAGTGCACAGGCCGCCGTCGATGCGCAGCGCTACCAGGTCGAGGCCGTCTACCTCACGCTGACCGGAAACCTGGTCACGACCGCCATCCGCGAAGCCTCCCTGCGCGCGCAACTGCAGGCCACGCGCGAGGTGCTGAAGGCGCAGCAGCAGCAGTTGGACGTCATCGAAAAACAGTTCGACACCGGCGCCATTCCCAAGTCGACCGTGCTCCAGCAGCGCACCCAGGTCGCACAGACGCTCGCGATCCTGCCGCCGATCGAGAAGTCGCTCGCACAGACGCGCCACCAGCTCGCTGGTGTATGCGGGGCGGCTGCCGAGCGAGGCGGGCTTGCCCGAATTCGACCTGGCGAGCCTCACGCTGCCGTCGAACCTGCCGCTCTCGCTGCCGTCCGAACTCGCCCGCCAGCGGCCCGACGTGCGGGCCAGCGAGGCGCAACTGCACTAGGCGAGCGCCGAGATCGGCGTCGCAACGGCCAACCTCTATCCGCAGTTCCAGCTGACCGGCACCTACGGCAGCACCGCAACGCGTGCACGCGACCTGTTCCGCACGGCCACCAATTTCTGGAGCGTCGGCGCGGCCCTGACGCAACCGATCTTCAACGGCGGTTCGCTGCGGGCGCAGCAGCGCGCGTCGGTCGCCGCCTTCGACGCCGCGGCGGCGCAGTACCGCAGCACCGTGCTCGGCGCTTTCCAGAACGTGGCCGATGCCTTGCGCGCGCTCGAATTCGACGCCACCGCCCTGGAGACCCAGGCCACTGCCGAAGCCCTCGCCCGGCAGACGCTCGACCCGATCTACGCCGATTTCTCGCTGCCCCAGCAGCAGCTCGCCGGACTGCAGGTGGGCCAGGTCGTGAACCTGGCGGTCGACACCTTCCCCGACCAGACCTACACCGGCAAAATCAATGCGATCAGCCCGAAGGTGGACGCTACCACCCGCAACGTGCAGGTCGAGGCGACGATCGCCAACCCGAAGCAGAACCTGCTGCCCGGCATGTTCGCCACCGTGAAGAGCGACATCGGCAGCTCGTAGAAGCGCCTGACGCTGCCGTCCACGGCCGTGACCTACAACCCCTATGGCTCGACCGTGTTCATCGTGAAGCCGGCCGATGCAGCCGGCAAGCCGGCGGCGCCCGGAGCGCCTGCCGCTCCTGCAGCGCCCGCGAACCCGTCCGGCAAGCCGCAGCTCGTCGCGGAGCAGGTGTTCGTGGAAACCGGCCCGACGCGCGGCGACTAGATCTCGATCACCAAGGGCCTGCAGGCCGGCCAGCAGGTCGTGAGCAGCGGGCAGATCAAGCTGAAGAACGGCACGCCGGTCGTGGTGGACAACAGCGTCCAGCCGGCCAACGACGCGAACCCGAAGCCGCAGGAAAAATGAGGTCGCCCGCATGAACTTCACCGACATCTTCATCCGCCGGCCCGTGCTGGCGATGGTGGTGAGCCTGCTGATCGTGGTGCTGGGGCTGCGCGCGCTGTCCGGGTTGCCGGTCAACCAGTACCCCAAGACCGAGAACGGCGTGGTCACCATCACCACCGCCTACTACGGCGCCGATGCCGCCACGGTCGCGGGCTTCATCACCCAGCCGCTCGAGGCCGCAGTGTCGCAGGCGCAGGGCATCGACTACCTGTCGTCGTCGAGCAGCCTGGGCGTCTCGACCATCACCGCAACGCTGCGGCTGAACTACGACTCGAACCGCGCGCTGACCGAGATCAACACGCAGGTGAACTCGGTGCGCAACCAGCTGCCGCCGCAGGCCCAGCAGCCGGTGCTGACGGTCGCCACCGGCCAGACGACCGATGCGATGTACATCGGCTTCTACAGCGACACGCTGCCCAACAACAACGTCACCGACTTCCTGGTGCGCGTGGTGCAGCCCAAGCTCAATGCCATCGCCGGCGTGCAGACCGCCGAAATCCTCGGCGCCCGCACCTTCGCGCTGCGCGCCTGGCTCGATGCGCAGAAGATGGCCGCCTACGGCGTGACCGCCACGGATGTCAGTGCGGCGCTGAGCGCCAACAACTACCTCGCGGCCGTCGGCGCGAGCAAGGGCCAGATGGTCACCGTGCCACTGACGGCGGGCACTTCACTGCACAGCGTCGATGAATTCAAGCAGCTTTCCGTCAAGCGCAGCAACGGCGCGATCGTGCGGCTGCAGGACGTGGCCACCGTCACGCTGGGCTCCGAGAACTACGACTTCAACGTCGCGTTCAACGGCGTGCGCTCGGTGTTCATCGGCATCAAGGTGGCGCCCGAGGCCAACATCCTCGAGGTGGCCAAGCAGGTGCGCACCACCTTCCCCGACCTGCAGGCCCAGCTGCCGACCGGCCTGACCGGCAAGATCGTCTACGACTCGACCGACTTCATCAACACCTCGATCAGCGAAGTGATCAAGACCCTGGTCGAGGCGCTGGTGATCGTCACGGTCGTGATCTACCTCTTCCTGGGCAGCTTCCGCGCGGTGGTGGTGCCGGTGATCGCGATGCCGCTGTCGCTGATCGGCACCTTCTTCGTCATGCTGGTGCTGGGCTACTCGATCAACCTGCTCACGCTGCTCGCGCTGGTGCTGGCGATCGGGCTGGTGGTCGACGACGCGATCATCGTGGTGGAGAACGTCGACCGCCACATGCGGGAGGGCAAGTCGCCGATGCAGGCCTCGCTGCTCGCGGCGCGCGAGCTCGGAGGGCCCATCCTGGCGATGACCGTGGTGCTGGTCGCGGTGTACGTGCCCATCGGCTTCCAGGGCGGCCTGACGGGTTCGCTCTTCACCGAATTCGCGTTCACGCTGGCCGGCTCGGTGGTGGTGTCGGGCGTGGTCGCGCTCACGCTGTTGCCGATGATGTGCTCGCGCTTCTTCAAGCCCGAACAGGACAGCGGCAAGTTCGCGACCTTCATCGAGCACACCTTCGAACGCGTGCACCGCCGTTACCAGCTCATCTTGCGCGGCGTGCTGAAGACCTGGCCGGTGATGATCGTGATGGGCGCGATCCTGGTCGGGCTGCTCTTCGTGATGTTCAAGATGTCCAAGTCCGAGCTGGCGCCGGAAGAAGACCAGGGCATCGTGCTGTCGCAGGTGGTGGGAGCGCCCACGGCGACCATCACGCAGATGCAGACCTACGCCGACCAGATCTTCAAGATCGCGCACGACACGCCGGAGTACGCGCAGCTGTTCCAGCTCACCGGCGTGCCGAGCACCAACGCGGGCATTGCCGGCGTGCTGCTCAAGCCCTGGGACGAGCGCTCGCGCAGCGCGCACGAGATCCAGGCCGATCTGCAAAACCGCTGGCACGGCATTGCCGGCGCACGCGTGGTGGCCTTCCAGTTTCCGGCGCTGCCCGGCGCCTCGGGCCTGCCGATTCAGTTCGTGATCAAGACGACCGAGCCCTTCGAGAACCTCAACACGCTCGCGCAGCAGATCATGGACAAGGCGAGGGCGGACGGAAAGTTCTACTACATCGACGCCGACCTGAAGCTCGACCTGCCGCAGGCGACCGTGGTGGTCGACCGCGACAAGATTTCCACGCTGGGCATCACCCAGCAGGACGTGGGCAACGCGCTCGGCGCGGCGCTGGGCGGCGGCTACGTCA
>CAMATD010000228.1 GCA_945860785.1 Variovorax sp. YR752
TGATGAAATGAACCGTGCCGCGGATATCGTGGCCCTGCGAACACTCGGCTTCAGCATTGCCCAGGTCGCGAAAGTCCTCGAAGGCAGTACCCAGGGCCTCGAGCCGGCCTTGGCAGCACATCAGATGGCGCTGGAAGGCCACCTCCGCGAGCTTTCCGAAACCGTCGAAAAGGTCCGCAGCCTGCGAAGCGGCCTTGCCCGAGGCGAGGCCCCGGCGGCTGGCGCTCTGGCGTGCTTGCGGGTGCCCGAGCCAGAGATCAGCGTGGCATTCGATCTCCCTTGGCCCTGGGGTGGAGAACGGTTCGAGCTCCGCGGCATACGTCCGCTGAACTACATCATCGGCCCGCTCGGCAGTGGCAAGACCTGACTTGCGCACCGCTTCGCCGAGACGCTGCCCAACGCTGTGTTCCTCGGCCTCGACCGACTGGCGGATGGCGGCGCAGCGGCGCGAACTTGGTTGAACAGCGATCCAGCGCTGAAGGCGAGGCTTGATCAGTCGATGGAGTGGCTGGTCGGAGATGGCGCCACACCGTCGGACGCCCTTGTCGCACTGCTCGCCGGATTGGAAGCCGACGGGCCCGCCATGCTTGTCGTGGACATGATCGAGCAGGGGCTCGATCAAGCCACCCAGGAGGCGCTCATCGCCTGGCTGCGCCGCCGAGGGCCCGATGCACGGCCGATCTTTCTACTCACCCGTTCCTGCGCAATCCTGGACCTCGCTGCAGTGGGCCCCGACGAGGCGATCATTCTTTGCCCCGCGAACCACAGCGCGCCGACCCAGGTCGCTCCCTACCCCGGTGCCCCGGGCTTCGAGGCCGTTGCCACCTGCCTGGCCACACCCGAGGTGCGAGCTCGAACGCAGGGGCTTGTTGCGTCGTGGCAGCCGAGCCACTGATTGATTACTTCGTTCCGAACAGGTCGTTGCAGGTATCGCAGGCGAAATACAGCTTCTGCTCCCCGCATTGCACAGAGCCCGTGGCGCCCGCGCGGATCTGCCAGTCGCAAGACTTGCCGCTCCGCTTCAGCGTGCCTTCGGAAAAGCAGGGCGCCAGCTCGTAGTGGTCCTGCAGGGTCTTGTAGTCGACCTGCCTGGCCCGCGAGAAGAACTCACGGGCCTTGCCGTGGCTGCGGGGCACGTCGGTCGGGCGACAGGTGGCGGGCTGGTCGGAGCGGAAGTCGGCGACATAGACATCCGTGAACTCCGCGCTCCCGGTCGCGCAGGATGCAACGAGCATCGTGCCGACCGCGATGGCAATGGCCCGAGCCCTCATTTCCATTTCGCCGTACTCGCTTCACCAGGGTTCTTGTACGAGACAGTCGGATGGCTGTAGACGTCGCTCGGCTTCAGATTGAACTGCGTGTACAGCTCGTCGATCAGCCATTGAAGCGACGTGTTCTGCGCAGCCGTCACGGTCTCGTAGCTCTTGTCGTCGATGTGCAGCCCGACAAGCTCGATGCCGATGGCGTCGCTGTTGACCGGATAGCGGTTCGGGTACGACTTGGCGCGTTCATGCGCATCCAGTGCGTTGATCTGCTGGGTCCAGGACATCGCCAGCATCTTGGCCATGGCCGCGGTGTCGCAGGTGTTCTTGTTGACCGTTAGGCACTTCGACTTGATCAGCTTGCCGACGTGGTAGCAGCGTGCGTAGAGGCTCGCCGTCTGATAGATCTGCCCGTTCTTGTCGATCAGGAAGTGGGCACCATTGCCGCCGTCCTTGTAGCCGTTGAGGCTCGATTCGGCGGTCGACGAATCCGTCTGATGGACAACGATGGCCAGCACGCTCGGCAGGACGCCATGTTCGATGCCGGATGATCGTCTCGGTATCACCTTGGGATCGATGAGCATCCCGCTTGTGTCGATGGTGGACATGTCTCTCCTTGTTGGACAACGCGTCAAAGTACACCACATCTGCCGTTGATCCGGAAGCGGCAGAGTGGTAACTCATTGGACAGGAAGCGTTGCGCTCAGTCCCAGCGCGCGCCTGCCATCTGCTTGACCGTCGCGTTGAAGCGGTTCCAGATATTGATCAATCCGATGGACACGATCAGTGCCGCCAGCGCGGTCTCGTCGTAGTGACGAGACGCTTCGTTGTACACGGCATCGGGCACGGGGTCGCTCCTGTCGCTGAGCCGGGTCACCGCTTCGGTGAGCGCAAGCGCGGCGCGCTCGGCATCGGTGAAGTAGGGCGTGTCGCGCCATGCGGCCACGGCGAAGATGCGCTCGTCCGTCTGGTCCGCCTTCTTGAGTTCGCGCGAGTGCATGTCGACGCACACGCTGCACCTGTTGATCTGGCTCGCACGCAGATGTACGAGTTTGGTAGTCACATAAGGCAGGCCATCTTTTTCCGTGGCCTTGTTCAACGCGAACAGGGCCTGCATGGCTTCGGGCAGGACCAGGGCCGGATTCTTCATTCGTGCTTGCATACTCATTTCCTTTGAAAGTGATGGCTGGTGTCGTGAATGACGAATCCAATTCCGTGCCGACGTGTTGTTGATGTCACATCGAGCGGGTTTCGTCCGTCAAGGCCATGACGGAACACGAAAAGGAAATGTGTCCGATGGACGAGCAAATTTTTCTGGCCGAGCGTTTTCAAGCCCATCGTTCGCACCTGCGCGGCGTTGCCTACCGGATGCTCGGTTCGCTGAGCGAGGCCGAAGACGCGGTGCAGGAAACATGGCTGCGTCTCGGCCGTTCCGAGGCGGACGACATTGCCAACCTCGGCGGCTGGCTGACGACGGTGGTCGGTCGCGTCTGCCTGGACATGCTGCGCTCCCGCAAGTCGCGGCGCGAGGACTCGCTGGATGATGACGGTGCGCCTGAACCTCCCGCAGATTCAGAAGGCGCCGGCAACCCCGAGTCCGAGGCGCTGATGGCGGACTCGGTTGGCGTCGCGTTGCTCGTGGTGCTCGAGATGCTGACGCCGGCCGAACGCATCGCCTTCGTGCTGCACGATATGTTCGACCTGTCGTTCGATGAGATCGGCGCGATCGTGGGCCGGTCGCCGATCGCGGCCAGGCAGCTCGCGAGCCGTGCACGCATCGTCGCGATCGACGCCATTGCCGACCCGGATCGACTGCCGAAGATCGAACTCGCGGCCTTTGTCGATTGAACTGTCGGCTCGCGCTGACGCCAAGTGCCGTTGCATGCTGGCTCAGCACTTGCGGCAATCGCATAGAACCGGGGAAAGGAGACGACCATGGCCACTCATCCCGATCTTCCGACCCCCGTCACGCCGGACTTGCCTGTCGAGTCCGACGAGGGGCCGAGCACGCCGCCCGACGAAGCCACCGACCCCGAACCGCCGCCCACCGTGTTGTGAGTCCGGTGCGCGAGCCGCGCTAAGCTCGCACCATGGATGAACTCGATTGCGCCGTCATCGGCGGTGGTGTGGTGGGGCTGGCAGTGGCGCGCGCCTTGGCGCTCGCGGGCCGGGAGGTGTTGGTGCTCGAAGCAGAAGGTGCCATTGGCACCGGGACCAGTTCGCGCAACAGCGAAGTCATCCATGCTGGCATCTACTACCCCCAGGGCTCGCTCAAGGCGCGCCTTTGCGTCGAAGGCCGGCAGGCGCTCTATGCCTATGCGGCTGAGCGCGGCTTGCCGCATCAGCGCTGCGGCAAGCTCATCGTGGCGACGACTGTCGAGCAGGTGGGCGAGCTCGAGGTCATCCGGGCGAAGGCTGCGGCCAACGGTGTCGACGACCTCGTACAGATCACCGCGCAGCAGGCCATGGCGATGGAGCCGCAACTGCATTGCACTGCCGCGCTGCACTCGCCCAGCACCGGCATCGTCGACAGCCATGTGCTCATGCTGAGCCTGCTCGGCGATCTGGAGAACGCGGGTGGCATGCTGGCGTTGAAATCGCCCATCGCGCGGGCTGAATGCAGCGAGGGCGCTATTGTCTTGATAGCGGAGGATGGCACGTCGCTGCGTTGCCGCAGCGTCGTCAATGCAGCCGGCCTCGGCGCGCCGGCCTTGGCCCGGCGATTCGAAGGCCTCCCTGCATCGGCAGTTCCCACGGAGCACTTCGCCAAGGGCAACTACTTCACCCTGTCAGGTCGCGCACCCTTCAGCCGGCTCATCTACCCTGTGCCCGAGCCAGGTGGCCTGGGCGTGCATCTGACGATCGACTTGGGCGGCCAGGCCAAGTTCGGGCCCGACGTGCAGTGGGTCGGGTCGGCCGACGACCTCATGGTGGACCCGGCGCGCGGCGACGGCTTCTATGCCGAGGTGCGCAAGTACTGGCCCGCGCTGCCCGACGGCAGATTGATCCCCGGCTATGCCGGCATGCGGCCCAAGATATCGGGCCCGGGCGAGGCCGGCCGCCGACTTCGTGATCGACGGCCCCGCGTCGCACGGCGTGCCGGGCCTGGTCAATCTCTTCGGCATCGAATCGCCGGGGCTCACCAGCAGCCTCGCCATCGGCGCCCATGTCGCCCGGCTGCTGGCCGACGCCTGAACGTGCACAAAGTCTGCACATCTGCTGCGCATGAGGGGCTTTCGAGCCTGTAACATGACACCACGCCATTTGCTGGCGTGAAGCCGCCGGCGCGGTGCCGGTATCATCACGGAGGAAAGTTTCCAATGAGTGCATCCAACAATCTTGAAGCAGCAGCCGAAGACATCGCAAGCGACGTGCGCGGCGTGCTGGCCAGCAAGGACCTGGATTCGGTTCCCCACATCAAGGCGCTTCGCCAGCGCATCGACACCAAGCTCACCATCGCGCGCGAGCTCGCCGCCGAAAAGAGCAAGCTCGCCGCCAAGAAGGCGCGCGAGGCGGCCTCCGCCACCAACGCCTACGCCCACGACGAACCTTGGCAGATCGCAGGCGCCGCACTGGCCGTCGGCGTGCTGGTGGGTCTGTTGCTTGGCCGCCGCTGATCGCGCCGACCCGAGCGCGCACCGCCGCACCGTTCGCCGCCGCTCCCTGACCGAGGGCGGAGTCGGCCCATGAGGCTGCTGTCCTTGTTCGGGCTGGGCGCCCGGATACGCCGGCTGCGCATCGTTGCCGCCGAAGGCGCACTGGCGGCCGAAGACCGTGTGCAATTGCTGCACATGGCCTGGGAGGACGAGAAGCAGCGCCTGAAGCTGATGCTCGTCCTGGTGGTCGCCGTGCTGGGGCTGACCACCGTGACCGTGGCCTTGCTGTCGATGGCGGTGGTGGTTCATTTCTGGGAAACACCGTACCGCATCACGGCCGCATGGTCGGTGGCCGGCGTGTGGATCGTGCTCTGGCTGGGCGCTGCCATCGGTCTGCTGCAGACCCTGCGCAACGCCTCCAACGCCTTCATTCCGGCGCGCCAGGAGTTCGAACGCGACTGGGCCTGGGTCCAGGACAGCTTCGGCCTGGGCAAGGACCCGGAGCAGCATGAAGACGAACCGCGTCCCCAGCGGCCGGCGACGCGCGAAGAACTGCTTGCACGCATGGAACGTCAGCGCGAGCGCATTGCGACCTTGCAGGGTGGACGCGAGACGACACAACCGGCGAGCGAGGCGCCTCCGCCCAACGAAACGGCGGCTGCTGCCGCACTGCGGATCGCACGGGCGCATCCGGTGGCCGCTGGCGTCATTGCCGCAGCCGCCGTGGCGGTAATCCGCCCGAAGCGCCTGGTGCGCTGGGCGGCGGTCATTGCGCCAATCCTCTGGCGCATGCGCTAAAAAAAGCTCAGGCCTTGCTGCGATCGCGCAACAGCGCCTGGGCGGCTTCGCGGACCAGCGCCGGGCCGCGGTAGATCAGGCCGGTGTAGATCTGCACCACGTCCGCCCCCGCAGCGATCTTGGCCTTGGCATCGGCCGCGCTCAGGATGCCGCCGACACCGATGATCGGGAAGCCCTTGCCCAATGCCGCGCGCAGCTGCGCGATCACGCGGTTGCTGGCTTCGCGCACGGGTGCACCCGAGAGCCCGCCGGCTTCCTCGGCATGCGGCAGACCGGCCACCGCATCGCGCGACAGCGTGGTGTTGGTGGCGATCGCGCCATCCATGCGGTGCCGCTGCAGCGTGGCGGCAATGACCGCAACCTGGGCTTCGTCCAGGTCGGGCGCGATCTTCACGAACAGCGGCGAGCGCTTGTCGTGGCGCGTTGCCAGCGCCTCTCGCCGTTCGGCCACGGCCCCAAGCAGCGCATCGAGCGCCTCGTCGCTCTGGAGCGACCGCAGGTTGGCCGTGTTGGGGCTCGAGATGTTGATCGTCACGTAGTCGGCGTGCGGGTACACGCCGTCCAGGCAGGCCAGGTAGTCGTCCACCGCGCGCTCGATCGGCGTGGCGGCGTTCTTGCCGATGTTGAGCCCGAGCAGCATGGGCGTCTTGCCGCCGCCGCTCTTGCGAAAGCGCGCCCTCTGCACGTTGGCCAGGAAGGCATCGAGCCCTTCGTTGTTGAAGCCGAGCCGGTTGATCAGCGCATCGCGCTGCGGCAGGCGGAACATGCGCGGCCTGGGGTTGCCCGGCTGCGCTTTCGGCGTCACCGTGCCGACTTCGACGAAACCGAAACCCATGGCTGCGAAAGCGTCGATGCAGAGGGCGTTCTTGTCGAGTCCGGCCGCCAGGCCCACGCGGTTCGGAAAAGTCAGCCCGGCCAGCGTGACCGGGTCATCGACGCGCGGGGCGGAATAGGCGCAGGCCAGCGGCGTGTTCTGCGTGCGTGCCAGCCCGTCGAGGGTGAGTTCATGGGCGTGTTCGGGATCGAAACCGAACAGGAAAGGGCGGGCCAGGCCGTAGAGCGAAGAGGGCAGCAGCAGGGGCATCGGATAATTCTCGACTTCAATGAGCCAAGGATTCTCCGCGATGACCGCACCTGCCTCCCCATCCCCCGCCCCCGGCGCGATTTCCCAGGACGAACTCAAGGCCCAGGTCGGCCGTGCCGCGTTGGCCTACGTGGTCAAGGGCGAGATCGTCGGCGTCGGCACCGGCTCGACGGTCAACAAGTTCATCGATGCGCTGGCCTCGATCAAGGACGACATCAAGGGTGCCGTCTCGAGCTCGGTGGCCTCGACCGAACGCCTGCGGGCACTGGGTATCCCCGTCTTCGACAGCAATGAGGTCGAAGAGCTGGCCGTCTACATCGACGGCGCCGACGAGATCGATCACCAGGGCTTCATGGTGAAGGGCGGCGGCGCGGCGCTCACGCGCGAGAAGATCGTGGCGGCCCAGTCGAAGCGCTTCGTCTGCATTGCCGATGCGTCCAAGCTGGTCGAGACGCTGGGAGCCTTTCCGCTGCCGGTGGAGGTGATCCCGATGGCGGCGCAGCGCGTGATGCGCCAGTTCGCGGCCATGGGCGGAATCGCGCAGGTGCGCGAGAAAGACGGCCTGCCGCTGGTCACCGACAACGGCCAGCACATCGTCGACGTGACGGGCCTGCGGATCAGCGATCCGCTCGCCTTCGAGTCCGAGGTGAGCCAGTGGCCCGGTGTGGTGACGGTCGGCGTCTTTGCCTACCAGAAGGCCGGCGTGTGCCTGCTGGGCACGCCCTCGGGCGTGCAGACGATGCAGTTCGCCTGAGTGAGGCGGCGAACCGCCCGGATCAGAACTTGATGCCTGCCGGGTTGCCCGCGCCCGGATCGCTCGGTGCAGCTGGCGGAGGGGCGGGCTGCGCGGCCGGTGCCGCCGCAGCGCGGGGCGCCGGTGCGGCCTGCTGCGCGACCAACGGCCGGGCCGGCGCGTTGCGATAGCCGGCAGGCAGGCTGTTGCTCTTCGGGTAGCCCGCCGCATCGAGGTACTGCGACCATGCGGTGTCCGAGTAGCCCTTGAGCTGCTGCGAACCGATGGTGAGCAGCGGCAGCGAGGTCTGGCTGCTCAGGCGCTGCAGCGCCTCGACCTCTTCATTGCTCTTGACGGTGCGCTCCTCGAACGGAATACCGCGCGTGGTGAGCAGTGTGCGAGCGTCGCCGCAGGGCGCGCAGTCGTCGCTGCTGTACAGCGTGACGAGGTAGCGTTGTGCCACTTGCCGCAGCTCGTAGGGCAGCCCCGCATTGGCCGGCGTGGTGGCGCCGGCTTGCGGACCGGCCGCAGGTTCGGTGCTGGCGGTTGGCGCGCGGTCCGAGAACGTGACCTTGCCGTTCTTGTCGACGTTGCGATAGATCGGCTGGACCATGGCGCCTGCGGTGACGAGCAGCAGGGCGAGGCCGGTCAGGCGATGCTGTGAGAATTTGTAAAAAGTCAGATGCATCGCTCGAGTATCGCCATCTTCAGCGCCGCATCAAGCGGGCTGGGCCTCGGCCATGCCCTGATGTCGCAGCAATGCATCAAGCTGGGGCTCGCGGCCGCGGAAAGCCTTGAACGAATCCATGGCACTGCGGCTGCCGCCCGCCTCGAGGATGGCCTGGCGGTACTTGCGGCCCGTCTCGATGTTCGGTTCGCCGTCGGCGCCCACGGTTTCCTCGAAAGCCGCGTAGGCATCGGCGCTCAGCACCTCGGCCCACTTGTAGCTGTAGTAGCCGGCCGCATAGCCGCCCGAGAAAATGTGGCTGAAAGTATTCGGCGTACGGCTGAAAGGCGGCGAGGGCATCACGGCCACCTCGGTGCGCACCTTGCCGAGCAGGGCCATCACGTCGCCTAGCTTCGCTGCGGCGGCGTGGTATTCGGTGTGCAGCAGCATGTCGAACAGCGAGAACTCGATCTGGCGCAGCGTCTGCAGCCCGCTCTGGAAGTTCTTGGCGGCGGTCATCTTGTCGAACAGCGCGCGCGGCAGCGGCTCGCCGGTGTCGACGTGGGCCGTCATGTGCCTGAGCACATCCCATTCCCAGCAGAAGTTTTCCATGAACTGGCTGGGCAGCTCGACCGCGTCCCACTCGACGCCGCTGATGCCCGAGACATCGCGCTCGTTCACCTGCGTGAGCATGTGGTGCAGGCCGTGGCCGAATTCGTGGAAGAGGGTGGTCACGTCGTCGTCGTGCGTGAGCAGCGGGGGCTTGCCGTCGACACCGCTGGCGAAGTTGCAGACCAGCTGCGCCACCGGCGTTTGCAGCACGCCGTCGTCGGGGCGGAGCCACCGGGCGCGCACGTCGTCCATCCAGGCACCGCCGCGCTTGGCGGCGCGGGCGGAGGGGTCGAGGTAGAACTGGCCGACCTTCTGGACGCCTGGTGGGGTTTGGCGCTCGATGCGATAGAACTCGACGCTCGGGTGCCACGTCGGCGCGCTGTCGCGACGGATCGACACCTCGAACAGCGTCTCGACGATCTTGAACAGGCCGGCCATGACCTTCGGCGCGGGGAAATACTGTTTCACCTCCTGCTCGCTGAAGGCATAGCGCGCTTCCTTGAGCTTCTCGCCGATGTAGCTCCAGTCCCAGGGCTGCGGATCGGTGATGCTCAATTGTTCGGAAGCGAAGGCGCGCAGGTCGGCGAGATCGCGCTCGCCATAGGGCTTGGCCTTGGTCGCGAGATCGCGCAGAAACTTGACGACCTGCTCGGGCGATTCGGCCATCTTCGGCACGACCGAGAGTTCGCCGAAATTCTTGTAGCCGAGCAGCTTGGCTTCTTCTTCGCGCAGCGCGAGGATCTCGGTGATCAGCGCGGTGTTGTCGAAGGCCGCGTCGCCGAATTCGCTGGCACGCGTGACGTAGGCGCGGTAGAGCGTTTCGCGCAACGCGCTGCTCTTGGCGAACTGCATCACCGGCAGGTAGCAGGGCATCTTGAGCGTGAGCTTGTAGCCTTCCTTGCCATCGGCTTCGGCGGCTGCGCGGGCGGCGCTCACCACGTCTTCGGGCACGCCTTCGAGTTCGCCCAGCTTGGCGTAGTAGGCGAAGGCGTCGGTGGCGTCGAGTGCGTTCTCGCTGAACTTCTGGCTCAGCTCGGCCTGGCGTTCCTGGATGTCGGCAAAGCGCTTCTTGGCGTCGCCCTGCAGCTCGGCGCCGCCCAGCACGAAGTTGCGCACGGCGTTGCGGTGCGCTTGGCGCTGTTCGGCATTGAGCGTGGCGACGTCGATGGCCTTGTACTTGGCGTAGAGCCGCTCGTCGGAGCCCAGGCGGGTCCAGAAGGCCGTGACGCGCGGCATCGCCTCGTTGTAGGCAGCGCGCAGCTCGGGCGTGTCGGCCACGGCATTGAGATGGCCGACGGCGTTCCAGGCGCGGCCGAAGCGTTCCGATGCGACTTCGAGCACCTTGGAGATTTCGTTCCAGTCGGCCGGAAATTCCGGCGCCGTGACGGCTTGCAACACGGTTTCGGCTTCAGCGAGCAGCACATCGACGGCGGGGGCGACATGCTCCGGCTTGATGCGGTCGAACAGCGGGAGGTCGGTGAAGTCGAGGAGGGGGTTGTTCGTGATGGCCATGTGAATCACTTGGCGGCGCGTTCGGCCGCTTCAAGGGTGTTGACGAGGAGCATGGCGCGGGTCATCGGGCCGACGCCGCCGGGCACGGGGGTGATCCAGCCGGCCACTTCCTTCACGCCGTCGAAATCGACGTCGCCGGCGAGCTTGCCGTCTGCCTTGCGGTTCATGCCCACGTCGATGACGACCGCACCGGGCTTCACCATGTCGGCGGTCACAAGGTTGAGCTTGCCCACGGCGGCCACGATCACGTCGGCCTGGCGCGTGATGGCGCCGAGGTCTTGCGTGGCGCTGTGGCAGATGGTCACGGTGGCGCTCTTGGCCAGCAGCATCATGGCCATCGGCTTGC
>CAMATD010000229.1 GCA_945860785.1 Variovorax sp. YR752
CGATCTGGTGCGCGGTCGCCGCAGCGGTGCCCAGGCGCGCGATGAACAGTGCCATCAGCGTGAACGAGGTGACCTCCACCAGCACTGCCAGGCCGCCAGGAACACCCATCCGCGCGAACTGGCGAATCTGTGCCAGTCGGGTGCCTCGATGCGTTGCCAGAGGCTGTAGCCGCGGTAGAAGGGGCTGCTGCGCAGCAGCCAGATGGCGCAGCCGAGCATGGCCCAGTTCACGCACAGCGTAGCCCAGCCGCAGCCCACGAGTCCCATCGCAGGCAGGCCTGCGCCGCCGAAGGTGAACCAGATCGACAGCGGCAGTTTCACGACCAGCGAGCCCAGCTGCAGCCAAGTCACGAGCTGGGGCTTGCCCAGGCTCTGGTTCAACGTGCTGAACAGGCGAAACAGCAAGGCGGGCGCCAGCGCGAAAGCCAGCACCGACAGATAGGCCTCCACCTCGCCGCGCATGGCCGGCGGCACCTGGGTCCAGCGCAGGGCGGCGCCTGGCAACAGAAGGATCGACATCCCGACCGCAATGGCGATGGCCGCCAGGTACAGCGATTGCCGCACGGAGCGGCCCACCTCGTTGCTGCGACCTGCGCCGTGCAGCTCGGCCTAGACCGGCAGCAGCGCCTGCAACACGCCCATCAGCGAGACATACACGCTGATGAAGATGGCTGCGCCGACCGACAGGGCGGCCAGCGCATTCTCGGAATAGCGGCCCGCAATGATGGTGTCCGTGACGCCGAAGGCCATCACGGCCAGCTGGCCGACCAGCACCGTGCCGGCGTGGCGCGCGATCAGTCCCCGTTCGCCCGCCACGGGTCAGGGCACGATCTTTTGGTAGAGCAGCAGATCGTCTGCGGCGCTGCTGGGGCGGCGCAGGGTGCCGCTGAAGCGCCATTGCTCGAAGGGAATGATGGTGTGCAGCCGCTCGATCGTGTCGGGGCTCACCAGCAGCCAGGGGCAATTGGTGCCGAGCAGCAGCGGCTGCAGGTTGAAGTTGCCATGGTGACGCAGCGCCGCGATGTGCTGGCGGCTGAGTGCCAGCTCGGCGATGCAGCTCGGCTGTCCGACCCGCGCGGCCACGGCGCGCACCTGCGGCACGTAGTTGCGTGCGTAGTCGATCGGGGGCAGCCAGAGCGTCATCAGCAGCATCCAGCACAGGGCGGTGCCGCCAGCCGGCAGCACCAGCGTCTTCCAGAGCGCCGCACGGTGACGCCCGGTGTGCCAGCGCACCAGCCAGCACCAGGCAATGGTCGCGGCTAGCGCCAGCACGAGGGCAATCGGCGAGAACTCGGGCACGAAGCCGGGCACCAGCCGTGCCACGCTGGCGGCGGCCTTGGGAGGCACACCCGTCTGCATGGCGATCCAGTAGACCCAGCCCAGCACGGCGAGGCCGCTGAAGAAGAGCACATTGAACCAGTCGATCAACGCCGCCGCGCTGCGCCGGAAGGTTGGCAGCGCGAAGGCGGCCAGCGTTGCGAAGGCGGGCAGGGCCAGCAGCAGCGAGCGGTCGGAATAGTCGGTGGTCCAGGTGGCGGCCAGCGGCACGAGCGCGAACCAGAACGGCAGTGCCACATGGCGTGCCGTGAGCTGGCGCCGCCAGCGCCAGAGCGTCCAGATCGCGAGCGGCCAGACCGGCCAGGTGAACCACAGCAGCAGCCTGGCCTGGCTGCGGATTTCGCTGAGCACCGAGGTGCCGTCCACCGTGATCTTCCATTGCGACAGGCCCAGCCCGAAGACCAGCGCTGCAGCCAGTGCCGCGACGCCGATCATCGTCAGGAGGGCGCCTCGGGTGTAGCCCGGGCCGTCGTCAGTGCTCGCGTCTGCGCCCGCCTTGGCGGTGCGTCGCCGCTCGTAGGCGATGTACAGCGCACTGCCGATGGCCAGCGCAAGACCGACCGTTGGAGCACCGCTCAGCGTGATGCCGAGCGTACCCACCAGCAGTGCAATCACCGGGCCGGCACGACGGTATGGCAATGCGGCCACGCCATAGAACAGGTGCGAAGCGAAGTACAGCTGTGCCAGCGCGGGCGTGGTTTCATGCCCGCGCTGGGCCAGGCCCAGGCAGGCGATCAGCGCGAGCAGGCCGCCGTCGGCAATGGCGCGCGCGTAGTCGGTCGGCCGCGCCTCGCCACCGAAGGCGAACGCAACGGGTTGGGCGCGTGCCGTGCGGGCAAGGTAGTAGACGGCATACCAGGTGGCGGTGAACGTGCCCCAGAGCAGCAGCGCAAACACGAAGCGCACGGCCAGGTCGGGGTTCAGCCACGAAGGCGAAATCTTGATTGCCAAGGCGCCGATCCAGTACGGAATCAGCGCAGGGGTCTCGGGGCGCATGCTCAGCAGCAGGGGGTCGAACCAGTGCGAGATGCCTTCTGTGCTGCGGGCCAGTTCGGCCATGTAGCCGAAGGCCGTGATGTCGGCGCTCTTCCACGGACCGCGGCCGACCAGCCCGGGCAGCAAATAGGCCGTGCACAACAGCAGCAGTGCGATACGCGGCAGCCGGCGCACGGCATTCTGGGCAACGATCGCGGGGGTGGGCTGGTTCAAAGGGCGAAAGGCGGGGAGAAGGGGGAAAGGAGATTCGGAATGAAAAAGGGCAGCGCGGTAAACCGGGCTGCCCTCGACGCCAAAGCGCGTGCCTTACTTCGAAGCAGCGCCGGTGGTCTTGCCGAAGCGGTTGCGGAACTTCTCGACGCGACCGCCCATGTTGTCGACCGACTTTTGCGTGCCGGTGTAGAACGGGTGCGATTCGCTCGTGGTGTCGAGCTTGAACAGGGGCAGTTCGCGACCGTCGTCGGTCTTGCCCATTTCCTTGGTGTTCGCGCACGAACGGGTCACGAACTTGAAGCCGTTCGACATGTCGACGAACAGAATTTCGCGGTAATTCGGGTGGATGCCTTCTTTTGCCATGGTCTTTCCTTTTGCGCTATTGGAATCAATGCGCGGTCGATGCGAGAGCCACCAGCGTGCCGATAGTCTGGCGCGCTGCCCCAGGGGAAGCCTGGGAAGCCGGGCGACGCTGCCCAGCCGGGCTTTTCGCAGAGCTTGTGATTATCGCATACTGCCCCTTTTCCCAGCAAACCCGGCCCTCCCATGACCTCTACACCCCTGCGCGCCGGCCTCGTCGGCTACGGTTTTGCCGGCCAGACCTTCCATGCGCCCGTGCTTTCGGCCGTTCCGGGGCTCGCGCTGGCGGCCGTCGCCAGTTCGCAGCCGCACAAGGTCCACGCGGACTGGCCGGGCGTGGCCGTGGTGCCCGATGTGGCGGCGCTTGTGGCCCGGGCGGACATCGACTTGATCGTGGTGGCCACCCCCAATGCCCAGCACCATCCGGTCGCCAAGGCCGCCCTGGAGGCCGGGAAACACGTGGTGGTGGACAAGCCTTTCACGCTCGATGTGGCCGAAGCCAGGGAGCTTGAACTGTTGGCTAGGCGCAACAATCGCGTCCTGGCGGTCTACCAGAACCGGCGTTTCGACGCCGATTACCTGACGCTGAAGGATGTGCTGGCGAGCGGCGAATTGGGCAGGCCGGTGTACCTGGAGTCGCATTTCGACCGTTTCCGGCCCGAGGTGCGCGAGCGTTGGCGGGAGCAGCCGGTGCCGGGCTCGGGCCTGTGGGTGAACCTGGGCTCGCACCTGGTCGACCAGGCGGTGCAGCTGTTCGGCCGGCCCGACACGCTTCAGCTCGACACGGCAGCCTTGCGCGACGGTGCGCTGGTCGAAGACTATTTCCACGCCGTGCTGCGCTACGAAAGCGGCCCTCATGCGCCCCTGCGCGTGGTGCTGCACGCCACGACGCTCGCAGCCCATGCCGCGCCGCGCTACATCGTCCACGGCACGCGCGGCAGCTACGTCAAGCACGGTGTCGATACGCAGGAAGACGCGTTGCGCGCCGGGCAGCGGCCGCCAGCCGCAGGGTGGGGCGCCGATCCGCTCGACGGCGAACTCACGGTGCACGGCAGCGACGGCGTGCCGCAATACCGCTCCGTGCCGACGCGGGCCGGCAACTACGTCGACTACTACGCCGTGGTCCGCGACGCGATCCTCGGCCATGGCCCCAACCCCGTGCCGCCAGAGCAGGCGGTCGCGCTGATGGAACTGCTGGACATCGGCCACCAAAGTGCCGCAGAAGGCCGCGCAATCCGCATCGAACGCCCATGAAAAAAGCGCGTTGACCCGTGAGGGCCAACGCGCTTTTGCGACAGAGCGTGGTGCTCAGCCGCCGCGACGCATCATGTCGAAGAACTCGACATTGGTCTTGGTCGCCTTCATGTTCTTGAGCATCAGCTCCATCGACTCGATCTCGTCCATGTTGTACATGAGCTGACGAAGAATGCGGGTCTTCTGCAGGATCTCGGGAGCCAAGAGCAACTCTTCGCGACGCGTGCCGCTGCGGTTGAGCTGGATCGAGGGGAACACGCGCTTTTCGTACAGGCGGCGGTCGAGGTGGATTTCGGAGTTGCCGGTGCCCTTGAACTCTTCAAAGATCACTTCATCCATGCGGCTGCCGGTGTCGATCAGCGCGGTGCCGATGATGGTCAGCGAGCCGCCTTCTTCCACGTTGCGCGCGGCGCCCAGGAAGCGCTTGGGGCGCTGCAGCGCGTTCGAATCGACACCGCCGGTGAGCACCTTGCCCGACGAGGGCACGACGTTGTTGTAGGCGCGGGCGAGGCGGGTGATCGAGTCGAGCAGGATCACCACGTCCTTCTTCAGCTCGACCAGGCGCTTGGCGCGCTCGATCACCATTTCGGCGACGTGCACGTGGCGCGCTGCGGGCTCGTCGAAGGTCGAAGCAATGACTTCGCCCTTCACCGTGCGCTGCATTTCGGTCACTTCTTCAGGGCGCTCGTCCACGAGCAGCACCATCATATGGACGTCGGGGTAGTTGGCGCTGATCGCGTGGGCGATGTGCTGCATCATCACCGTCTTGCCGCTCTTGGGCGGCGCCACGAGCAGGGCGCGCTGGCCTTTGCCGATGGGGGCGATGATGTCGATGATGCGGCCGGTGATGTTCTCTTCGCCCTTGACGCCTTCGCGTTCAAGCTTCATCTGTTCCTTGGGGAACAGCGGCGTCAGGTTTTCGAACATCACCTTGTGCTTGTTCTGCTCGGGCGGACCGTCGTTGACCTTGTCGAGCTTGGTCAGCGCGAAGTAGCGCTCGCCGTCCTTGGGCGTGCGCACCTCGCCTTCGATCATGTCGCCGGTGTGCAGGTTGAAACGCCGCACCTGGCTGGGCGAGATGTAGATGTCGTCGGTGCTGGCCGTGAAGCTGGTGTCGGGGCTGCGCAGAAAGCCGAAGCCGTCGGGCAGTATTTCGAGCACACCGTCGGCGAAGACCTGTTCGCCGGCTTTGGCGCGCTTCTTGATGATCGCGAACATCAGCTCCTGCTTGCGCATGCGGCCGACGTTTTCGATCTCAAGCGCTTCAGCCTGCTTGAGGACTTCAGACACGTGGAGTGCCTTGAGTTCGTTTAAGTGCATGGAATGACCCCTCGCGGGGTAATCGAACGGAAAACGGGGGGAGGTTGGATGTGAGGCGAGAACTGCCTCACTAACCGGGGAACTCGAACCGGTTGCCTGAAAGGGCCGGTGAACTGTGGGAGATTATGACAGGAAAAACGTTCCGGCCAACGCCTTGCGCATTGGCCGGATCAAATGACTCTTAAGCGAGTTGCTGGTCGATGAAGGCCGTGAGTTGCGCCTTGCTCATGGCGCCGACCTTGGTGGCGGCCAGTTGGCCGTCCTTGAACAGCATGAGCGTGGGGATGCCGCGGATGCCGAACTTGGCGGGGATGTCGCGGTTTTCGTCGACGTTCAGCTTGGCGATTTGCAGCTTGCCTTCGTAGGTGGCCGACACTTCATCGAGGATCGGAGCGATCATCTTGCAGGGGCCGCACCATTCGGCCCAGTAGTCGACCAGCACCGGCTGGCTGGACTTGAGCACGTCGGCTTCGAAGGATGAATCGGAGATGTGTTTGATCAGATCGCTGGCCATGTGATGTTGTCCTTGTGCGCAGAGAGTTTCGGTGCAGCTAAAGTGCAGGTCATTGTGACAGAAACCAAGGGGTGACGTGCCATGCGGGGACGCTATGGCGGCGATAGCCAAAGGCCTTGCAACTCACGCCAACGCCCTCTCAAACCCCTCGATAGAACATGAACGAAGGCCACCCCGTCCAGGCCCTGTGGTGCGACCCCGAAGGCGGCGTCGTCGCGCGGATCGTCCGCGCGCTCGCCGAGTGCGAGCTGCATGCAGCTCGCACCGTGGTGCTGGTGCCGTATGCGCAGTTGATGGGCGTGGCGCGCGGCATGTGGGCGCGTTGCGGCAGCCCCGGCTTCGTGCCGCGCTTCGAAACCACGCACAACTGGGCGCGCAGCGCGGGCGGCTTCGTGCCGTCGGGCTACGACATCGCGTTCGACATGGCGCGCGACCTGATCACGGCCCAGGCGCTGCTGTCGCAGTCCGGTTTCAACGCCGAGCGCTTTGCACTGGCCGGGCGCGTGGTCGAACTGGTCTATCAATTGGCGCCGCTCGCGGCCGCCACCTTGCCGGAAGCGCGCAGCGGCGAATGGGCGGAGCGTGCGGCGCATGTGGCAGAAGCGGGCAGCGAGTCGGAGTGGTTTCGCATCGAAAGCGCGTTGATCCGCATCGCTGTCGCCTGGGCCGCGAACTCGGGCTACGCCACCGATGTGCTGCTGCGGGGCGCTGCGCGCGCCCAGGTCGACGCGCTGATCGTGCTCGAAGGCTTCCAGACCGACCCGCTGACGCAAACGCTTTGCACGCTGTGGGGCGAGCGTGCGCTCCATCTCTCGCTGGTGCCCGCGGACACATCGCCGATTGCCGCAACCTCGCACATCGCCGCCGATCCGGAAGACGAAGCCGAACTGGCCGCCGCCTGCGTGCTGCGCCATCTGGCCGAAGGCCGTGCCCCGGTCGCGCTCATCACCATCGACCGTGCGCTCACGCGCCGCATCAGCGCCCAGCTCAAGGCGCAGGGCGTCACGACGCACGACGAAACGGGCTGGAAGCTCTCGACCACGCGCGCCGCCGCCACGCTGATGAGCGCGTTGCGTGCCTGCGCCCACGACGCCGGCAGCGACCAGGTGCTCGAATGGCTCAAGAGCGGGGCCGATGGCGATGCACTGGCCGTGCAGGCGCTCGAAGCGCGGCTGCGCCGCGAAGGGCTGCGTGACTGGTCCGCCTGGTGCGCACTGGCGGCTCGCAGCGAGAAGCCGCAGGATGTCGCGTTGCTGCCCTTCACCGAGGACATCGAGGCGCGCCGCATGCCGATGGCCCGGTCAAGGTCCTTGGCCGACTGGCTGCGCGCATTGCGCGAACTGCTGGAAGCCAGCGGGCACTGGACACCGCTCACCGACGACCTCGCAGGTGGCAAGGTGATTGCCGCGCTGTGGCTCGATGCCGATGCGCATGGCGACGCGGACGAGTTTCCCGGCGGTCGCCACACGCTCGCCGAGTTCACCGCCTGGGTGCGCGATGTGCTCGAAGACGCGAGCTTCGTGCCGCCCGCCGGCGACCAGGCCCCCAGGGTGATCGTGCTGCCGCTGTACCAGTTGCTGGGCCGTGCATTCGGCGCCGTGGTGATCCCGGGTTGCGACGACCGCCGTCTGCCCGCATCGCCCGAGCCGCCCGGCAATTGGAGCGCCGCCCAGCGCCTCGAACTGGGCCTGCCCTCGCGAGAGACCCTTGAAGCCGCGCAGCGCGCAGCCTGGGCCGCGGCCTTGCACAACCCTTGGTGCGAACTGGTCCGGCGCCAGGCCGACGCCAGCGGCGAGCCGGTCCGGCCCAGTCCGCTGGTGCAAGGGCTGCAGCTCGACCATGCCTTGCAACCCGCAGGCGACCCGCGCACGGAGCGCGCCGTGGCCGTGCAGCCGACCCTGTACCCCACGCCGTCGGGCGCATTGCGGCCGCTGGAGAAAATCTCGACCAGCGTATACGAGGACTTGCGCCGCTGCCCTTATCGCTTCTTCGCCTTGCGGCAACTGGGCCTGCGCAGCGCCGACGAACTCGATGTCGAAGTCGACAAGCGCGACTTCGGCAACTGGCTGCATGCCGTGCTCGGGCATTTCCACGAGGCATTGGTCGAAGCACCGACGCAGGATGCGCAGGAGCGCACCGCACTCATCTCGGAGGCGGCGCATCGCGCCACGCGTGAATACGGTCTCTCCGATGCCGAGTTCCTGCCGTTTGCCGCAGCATGGCCGGCGGTGCGCGACGGGTACCTCGAATGGCTGGCCGGACACGAGGCGGGTGGGGCGGTGTTCGTCGAATCCGAACCGTGGAAGGAGCAGCCACTGGGCAAACTGCAATTGATCGGCCGCCTTGACCGGATCGATCGAACCTCTGACGGCCAGGCTTTCGTGATCGACTACAAGACCGAGTCTTCCAGCGTCACCAAGGAGCGCGTCAAGGACCCGACCGAGGACACGCAACTCGCTTTCTATGCGGCCCTGGTGGCCGACGACACCTTGCGCGCGGCCTACGTCAACGTCGGCGAAAAATCCTCCGGCACGCAGACCGTCGAGCAGCCCGCCGTGGTCGAGGCCCGCGATGCGCTTGTGGCCGGCATCATCAACGACTTCACACGCATCGCCGAAGGCGCAGCGCTGCCACCGTTGGGCGAAGGTGCTGTCTGCGACTACTGCGCTGCACGCGGACTCTGCAGAAAAGACTTCTGGGAGGTCTCGAAGTGAACGACGCCGCCTACGAACACAACGGCCAGCACGTATCGCGCGAGGCCTTCTACACGGTGGCCTGCGATCCGCGGCGCTCGGTGGCCGTCGAAGCGTGTGCCGGCGCAGGCAAGACCTGGATGCTGGTGTCGCGCATCGTGCGCGCGCTGCTCGAAGAGGGCGAGTCCGCCTGCGAGCCGCACGAGATCCTGGCGATCACTTTCACCAAGAAGGCGGCCGGTGAGATGCGCGAGCGTCTGGACCAGTGGCTCGAACAGTTCGCCGAATGCAGCCCCGAAGAACTGGTGCGCGAACTCGTGATGCGAGGCGTCGAGCCTGCTGCTGCGCTGGCAGCAGTGCCGCGCCTGCAGGGCCTCTACCGGCGCCTGCTCGAAGGCGGCAGGCCGGTGCAGTTCCGTACCTTCCATGCCTGGTTCGCGGGCCTCTTGCGCAACGCGCCGCTCGCGGTGTTGCGCGAGCTGGGGCTGCCGGCCAACTACGAACTCCTCGAGGACGATGCCGAGGCCCGAGGCCACACCTGGCGGCCCTTCTTCGAGGCGGTCACGGTCGACAAGAATGCGCTGGCCGACTACTACGCCGTCGTCGCCACACATGGCCGCTCGCAGACGGCCAAGGCGCTGGGCGAGGCGCTCACGAAGCGGGTCGAGTTCTCGCTGGCCGATGCCACAGGCGTCGTCGACACCGGGGTGCAGCCCGTCGGCGTCCTGCTTCCGTCCTATGCCGATGCGGCCGATCCGGCCCAGGTGCTGTTCGATACGCCGGCGATCCGCGATGCGCTGGGGGCTGCCGCGCAGGCATTGGGTCGTGCCAGCGCGTCCACTTTTTCGGCCAAGGGCAGCGAGCTGGAGCAGGCCATCGGCGCACGCCATGCGAAGGGCGTGCTCGATGCGCTGCTGACGCAAAAGGGCGAGGCGCGCAAGTTCAGCGAAAAGCTCGCCGGGCTGGAGCAGGTGCGCATCGCGCAGGGTCATGCCATTGAACACAGTGCCGCGCGGGCCCAGCACGCGGCATGGCTTTTCCAGCAGCGCATGACGCGGCTCACGCGCCTGTTGATCGCGGCCTTCGCCGACGTCAAGCGCGCCCACGGCTGGGTCGACATGAACGATGTCGAGCAGGCCGCGCAGCTGCTGCTCGGCCAGTCGGCGTTGTCGGGCTGGGTGCAGGAGCGGCTCGATGCGCGCATCGAGCACCTGCTGATCGATGAGTTTCAAGACACCAACCCGCTGCAGTGGCAGGCGCTCTACGGCTGGCTCAGCGCCTACACCGGCGCGGGCGGCCGGGCGCCGCGCGTGTTCATCGTGGGCGATCCGAAGCAGAGCATCTACCGCTTCCGCCGCGCCGAACCGCAGGTGTTCATCGCCGCGAAGAAGTTCGTGCGCGAAGGACTCGACGGCGAGTTGCTCAACTGCGATCACACCCACCGCAACGCACGCGCCGTGGTGGGGCTGGTCAACCAGGCGATGCTCGCCGCGCAGGACGCGGGCGAGTTCGACGGCTACCGCGCCCACACCACCGAGCGCGGCGACGAAGGCGAGTTGCTCAAGCTGCCGGCCATCGACCGCGATGCGCTGGGCGCCGCAGCCGAAGCAGCGCCCGCCGACGATGGCATGCTGCACTGGCGCGACAGCCTCGTCACGCCGCGCGTGCCGCCTGAAGAGCAGTTGCTGCAGAAGGAGTGCGAACAGGCCGCCCGCTGGGTGGCCCAGCGCATTGCCGACGGCACACCGCCCCGGCAGATCATGGTGCTGGCGCGTCGACGCAACCGCTTGTCCGCGATGCAGGACGCGCTGCG
>CAMATD010000230.1 GCA_945860785.1 Variovorax sp. YR752
GCAGGTAGCGCGTGGCGCGCGTCGCGAAGAACAGCACGCCGGCCACCACCGCGATCACCGATTGCACCACCGGCTGCGGAAAGAGCTGCAGCAGCGCCCAGCCGACCACCACGCCCAGCGCGGTGCCCGCGATGCGCTGGCCCATGCGCGAGATGGTGTCGCCGTAGGTCTGCTGGCAGACGAACAGCGTGGTCAGCAGGATCCAGTAGCCCTGCGCGGGATGGATCAGGTGCATCACGCCATAGCCCGCGGTCAGCGCAATGGCAAGCCGCAGCGCATGGCGGAACAGCGGCGAGCGTGGCGTGAGCTGCCGCCGCACGCGCTCCACCGCATCGCGCCACGAACGCGGCGAGCGGTTGAACAGACCCATCTCGGTACGGCCGGCACGGGCGGACGGCTGGCTCGCACCGGCCAGCTGGCCGTCGAGCTGCGCGAGGTTGCGCGCCAGTGCCTCGACGGACGCGAGCAGCGCGAGCCGCTCGGGCGTGGTCGCACGCGCGCGTTCGTGCTCGATGGCGCCGCGCAGGTCGGCCAGCGCCTGCACCGTTTCGACGCCCACGTCGAAGGGCTCGCGCCGCGCGATCGAGATGGCAAGGCGCTGGCAGGCCTGCCCCTGCAGGCTGAGCACCCGCTGGCAGCGGTACAGCAGGTCGCTGTGGAAGAAGGCGTCGGCCAGCGCGTTGTAGTCGTCGTGCGAGGAACTCGCGCGTTCGTGCACGTCCTGCGCGATCAGGTAGAGCCCGCGGTAGCGCGAGATGCGCCCGGTCGGCGCCCGCGCGCCGATGCGGCGGAAGATGCTTTCCTTGGCGGCGTTCAGCTCTGTCACCACCTCGGCATTGAGCTGCGCGAGCGAGAGCCGCTTCTGTTCGATGTCGATGCCGCGCAGCGGCTCGAACAACGAGGCCTTGAAGCGCACGAAATTGCCGAGCACGGTGAAGAGCGTGACCAGTCGCGCCTGCACCGGCTGCGCCGGAAAGGCGGCGCACCAGAGCACCGAGAAGACGCCATACCACGCAGCGCCAGTCAGCAGCAGCGGCTCGCGCCCGCCGTCGTGGCCGTGCGTGGCGTACATCGCAAGGATCAGCGTCGCATAGGCAATCGCCTTGTAGCAGTGCCTCCACTGCGCCCAGCATCGTGAGCCCGAAGGCCGCGAAGGCCAGCCCGGCAATGAACAGCAGCGGCATGCCGAACAGCGCCTCGACCGAGAACGACACCGCCGCGAAGCAGGCGAGCGTGACGACCTGCGCGCGCAGGCGGCCGCGCCAGCTGTCGTCGGTTTCGGCGAGCGCGCTGGCAATCGCACCGAGAAACAGCGGAATCACGGCATCCGGATGCCCGGTGAAACCGCACACCGCCATCAGGCTGCCCAGGGTCAGAAGGATGCGCAGCGGCTGCGCGCGGGAGGCAAAGGAACGCAGGCGCTGGCGCAGCGTATCGGGGAACAGGGGAAACATGGCAGCCATCTTGCACGATGCATGCCACGGCCGGTTTCAGGCGGTCGCGGGTTCCCGCAAGGCCGGCAGGGTGGTGCCGCTTGCGGCCTGTCGCGCGAACGACCGTCGCAAATCGGTGCGCGGCGTATCTTCGACCGCACATCGACGAAGGACGCCCTGATGCATTTCGAATTCACACCCAAGGTGATCGCGCTGCGCGACGAGCTGTTGAAGTTCATGGACGAGCACGTCTACCCGAACGAAAAGCGCCGCGAGGAAGAGCTGGCCGCCAACGCACGTGCCGACCGTGCCTACGCCGAGCTGCCGATGATGGCCGGCCTCAAGGCCAAGGCGCGCGAGCGCGGGCTGTGGAACCTGTTCCTTCCCGAGTCGGGACACGGCCCGGGCCTCAGCAACGTCGAGTACGCGCCGCTGTGCGAGATCATGGGCCGGCGCTACTGGTGCTCCGAAATCTTCAACTGCTCGGCGCCCGACACCGGCAATATGGAAGTGCTGGCGCGCTACGGCACGAAGGCCCAGCAGGAGCGCTGGCTCACGCCGCTGCTCGCGGGCGAGATCCGCTCTGCGTTCGCGATGACCGAGCCCGAGGTGGCCTCGAGCGACGCCACCAACATCCGCTGCAGCATCCGCCGCGAAGGCGACGAGTACGTGATCAACGACCGCAAGTGGTACATCACCGGCGCGATGAACGAGCGCTGCGAGATCTTCGTGCTGATGGGCAAGACCGACCCTGACAACGCCGACCGCCACAAGCAGCAGTCGATGATCCTCGTGCCCAAGAACACGCCCGGCGTGACGATCGTGCGCGACATGGCGCTGCTCGGCGTGTACGACCCGCCGTTCGGTCACCCCGAGATCGTGTTCGACAACGTGCGCGTGCCGGTCGAGAACATCCTGCTGGGCGAGGGCCGCGGCTTCGAGATCGCGCAGGGCCGCCTCGGCCCCGGCCGCATCCACCACTGCATGCGCGCCATCGGCATGGCCGAGGCCGCGCTCGAGATGATGTGCCAGCGGCTGGTATCGCGCACTGCCTTCCACAAGCAGCTGTCGGAGCAGGGCGTGTGGCGCGAGCGCATTGCCGAGTCGCGCATGCTGATCGAGCAGTCACGCTGGATGGTGCTGAACGCGGTCTACCGGATGGACACGGTCGGCAACAAGGTCGCGGCGAAGGAGATCGCGATGATCAAGGTGCTGACGCCGAACAACTGCGTCAAGGTGATCGACTGGGCGATGCAGGCCTTCGGCGCGATGGGCCCGAGCCAGGACACGCACCTCACGCACTTCTACGCGTACGCGCGCCACCTGCGCGTGGCCGACGACTCCGACGAGGTGCACCGCAACGCGATTGCCAAGCAGGAGCTTGCGGCGTACCAGTAAGGAAGAGCGGGGCTGCCTCAGCCCACGCGCTTTGCGCGCTCGAGCATCGCGTGCAGCAGCACGTTGCAGCCCGCCGTCAGATGGCCGAGCTGCGCATCCTCGATCTCGTTGTGGCTGATGCCGTCCTTGCACGGCACGAAGATCATGCCGGCGGGCGCGAGCCGTGCCGCGTAGATCGCGTCGTGGCCGGCGCCCGAGACCACGTCCATGGTCGAGTAGCCGAGCCGCTCGGTCGCGCGGCGCACCGCGTCCACGCAATCGGGGTGGAAGGGGCAGGGCGGGATGTACGACACGCGCTCGATCGTCACGCCCAGCTCGGTCTCGCGGCCCGTGCGTTCGACGAAGGCGAGGATCTCGGCATGCATGCGGTCGAGCAGCTCGTCGTTGACGTTGCGCAGGTCGATCGAGAACTTCACCTGGCCCGGAATCACGTTGCGGCTGTTGGGATGCACTTGCACCATGCCGACCGTGCCGCGCCCGTAGGGCTGGTAGCGCAGTGCGATGGCCACCACCTCCTGCATGATCCGCGTCGCCACCTGCATCGCATCGCGGCGCAGGTGCATCGGCGTCGGTCCCGCATGCGCTTCCATGCCGGTGACGACGCAGTCGTACCACGAGAGGCCGAGCACGGCCGGCACCACGCCGATCACCTTGCCGGCATCTTCCAGCACCGGGCCCTGCTCGATGTGCGCCTCGAAGTAGGCGCCGATGGGGTGGTCGCCCGGCGTCTGGCTGCCGACGTAGCCGATGCGCTCCAGTTCTTCACGCACCGTCTTGCCTTCGGTGTCTTTCGCCGCGTAGGCGTGTTCGAGGCTGAAGGCGCCGCAGAACACACCCGAGCCCATCATCACCGGCACGAAGCGCGAGCCTTCCTCGTTGGTCCAGAACGCGACTTCGATCGGTGCCTCGGTGCGAATGCCCTGGTCGTTCAGCGTGCGCACCACTTCCAGCGCGGAAAGCACGCCGTAGTTGCCGTCGAACTTGCCGCCGGTCGGCTGGGTGTCGATGTGGCTGCCCGACACCACCGGCGGCAGCGCGGGGTTGGTGCCTTCGCGGCGCATGAAGACATTGCCGATCTTGTCGACCGTGATGCTCAAGCCGGCTGCCTTGCCCCAGGAGACCACGAGGTCGCGGCCTTGCTTGTCTAGGTCGGTCAGCGCCAGCCGCTTGACGCCGCCCTTGGGGGTGGCGCCGATGCGCGCCAGTTCCATCAGCGAATTCCACAGGCGCCCGCCGTTGATCGTCAGCGCCTGGCTGTCCACAACTGCATTCATGTTCTCGACTCCTTGGTGATTCAGTGGGCCGGTGCGTCGGTGCGCACGACGGCCGTTGGCGCATGCTGATGCTTGAAGCGCTCGAGTGCGGTGAACATCGGCGCGAATGGCGGGCGTTTGAGGTAGCGACCGGTGCCGGGTTCGGCACGCAGGTCGCCGTCGCGGTAGACCCAGCGCCCGGCGCTCACGGTGTGGCGCGGCACGCCGGTCACTTCGCGGCCTTCGAAGATGTTGAAGTCGCTCTTCGAGTGCTGCGTCTTCACGGACAGCGTCTTCGTGGCCGCCGGGTCCCAGACCACGATGTCCGCGTCGGCGCCCGCCTGGATCACGCCCTTGCGCGGGTACAGGTTGAAGAGCTGCGCCGCGTTGGTGGAGGTGACGCGCACAAACTCCGAGGGCGTGAGCCGGCCTGTGTTGACGCCTGCATCCCATAGCACCGCCATGCGCTCTTCCACACCGCCGCAGCCGTTCGGGATCTTGGTGAAGTCGTTGCGCCCCGCGGCCTTCTGGTCGGCGCAGAAGGTGCAGTGGTCCGTGGCGGTGGTGTGCAGGTTGCCGCCCTGCAGGCCGCGCCACAGCCTCGCCTGGTTCTCGCGCGAGCGGAACGGCGGGCTCATCACATGGGCGGCGGCGCGTGCGAAGTCGGGGTCGCGGTAGGCGGTCTCGTCGACCACCAGGTGGCCTGCGAGCACTTCGCCGTACACGCGCTGGCCGCGCGCGCGGGCACGGGTGATGGCCTCCAGCGCCTCGCCGCACGAGACGTGCACCATGTAGATCGGCACGCCGAGCACGCCGGCAATCGCGATGGCGCGGTTCGCCGCTTCGGCTTCCACCATCGGCGGTCGCGACAGCGGATGGCCTTCAGGTCCTCGAATGCCCTGCGCCAGAAGTTGCTGCTGCAGCATCGCGACCAGCTCGCCGTTCTCCGCATGCACCGTGGGCATCGCACCGAGTTCGAGCGAACGCTGGAAGCTTTTCACCAGGATTTCATCGTCCGCCATGATGGCGTTCTTGTAGGCCATGAAGTGCTTGAAGCTGTTCACGCCGTGCTCGCGCACCAGCGTGCCCATGTCGGCATGCACGCTGTCGTTCCACCAGGTCACGGCCACGTGAAAGCTGTAGTCGCCGGCGGACTTTTCGGCCCAGCCGCGCCACATGCGGAACGCATCCATCAGCGACTGCTTCGGATCGGGGATCACGAAGTCGATGATGCTGGTCGTGCCACCGGCCAGGCCCGCCGCCGTGCCGCTGAAGAAATCGTCGGCCGCCACCGTGCCCATGAAGGGCAGTTGCATGTGGGTGTGCGGGTCGATGCCGCCGGGCATCACGTAGGCGCCGCCCGCGTCGATGACCTCGGCGCCGCCGGGCACCTGCAGGTCGCTGCCCACGTGAAGGATCTTGTCTCCCTGGCAGAGAACGTCTACACGGGTCTCGGCATCGGCGTTGACCACCGTGCCGCCGCGAATGAGAAGGGTCATGGCGTGTGTTCCTTTCTTTTCAGCTGGATTCGAGGGGCGTGGCAAGACCCTGGTGCTGCGGCGCGCGCGCCTTCATCAGCCCCAGGTAGACGACGGCCGACAGCACCACGCCGACGAACCACGCATAGGTGTAGATCACCTTGAAGAACTCGGGCATCGTCGGCACGGCCTGCGGGAAGGCAGCGTTGAGAAAGCCCGGGATGTTGGGCAGCACGCCGACGATGAAGGCGACGATCGCCGCCATGTTCCAGCCGTTGCGGTAGGCGTACTGCCCGTTGTCGCGGTAGAGCGCGACAACGTCGAGCTCCTTGCGGCGGATGAGGTAGTAGTCCGCGATCAGGATGCCCGCGACGGGGCCGAGCAGCGCCGAGTAGCCGATCAGCCAAGTGAAGATGTAGCCCTGCGTGGTCTCCAGCACCTTCCACGGCATCATCACGATGGCGATGCCGGCGGTGATGTAGCCGCCCTTGCGGTACGAGATCTTCTCGGGGTTGAGCGCAGAGAAGTCATAGGCCGGGCCGACCAGGTTGGCGGCGAGGTTCACGCTCACCGTGTCGATCAGCAGGATGATCAGCGCAATCAGCACCGCCGCGCCGGTCATGCGGCTGGCCAGGTCCACCGGGTCCCACAGCGCCTTGCCGTAGATCACCACCGTGGCGGAGGTGACCATCACCGCCATCATCGCGAGCAGGCCCATCGGCGCGGGCAAGCCGATCACCTGGCCCACCACCTGGTCGCGCTGCGAACGCGAGAAGCGCGTGAAGTCGGGGATGTTCAGCGCCAGCGTGGCCCAGAAGCCGACCATGGCCGTGAGCGAGGGCCAGAACACCGCCCAGAACATGCCGGCCTTCTTGCCGCCCGGCTCGAACTGCGAGGGCTGGTCGAGGATCGGGCCGAGGCCGCCGGCGCGCTGGATGGCCCAGTAGAGCAGGGCGATGCAGACGATGATCTTGAGCGGCGCGGTGTAGGTCTCGAGCCGGCGGATCGACTCGATGCCGTGCACCACGAAGTAGAGCTGGATGGCCCAGAAGATCAGGAAGCACACCAGCTGTGCACCGTTGATGCCCAGCACCGGCAGCTTGTCGCCGCCCAGCGGCTGGCCCATGAGCACGCCGACCAGCGTGTAGATCATCTGGCCGCCGAACCAGGTCTGGATGCCGTACCAGCCGCAGGCCACGACGGCGCGCAGCAGGGCCGGCAATCGCGCGCCGCGCGTGCCGAACGAGGCACGCGCCATCACTGCATACGGAATGCCGTATTTCGCGCCCGCATGGCCGATGAGCAGCATCGGAATCAGCACGATCGCGTTGCCGAGGAACACGGTCAGCACCGCCTGTCCCCACGACATGCCGCCCTCGATCAGGCTCGCGGCCAGCGTGTATGCGGGAATGCACATCACCATGCCGACCCACAACGCCGCGAAGTGGTACCAGCGCCACGTTCGCTGCGCCAGGGTGGTGGGCGCCAGGTCCTCGTTCCAGAGGTTGGCTGTGGGGCTGCCGCTTTGCGATGGGGTGTTCATGGTGTTGTCTCCTGCATGGGGCTGTGAGAGGGGATCCCGCGGCGAGGCACGATCCGTGCCTGCTCGCTGGATCAGTGCGGGCTGCTCTCTGCGATGCGCAACGGGTTGTTCGGATGCGTGGTCCAGTTGGCGTAGTGGCCGTCGACGGGGTGGCCAGTGCGCACGTCCATCTCGCCGGGCTTGAGCGTGCGCATCGAGAGCGCGCCGGGCACCGGGCAGATCGACACGCACAGGTTGCAGCCGACGCATTCTTCTTCCTTCACCTCGAAGAAGCGCACGCCGTCCTTGGTGGCGGTGATCGCCTGGTGCGAGGTGTCTTCGCAGACCACGTGGCAGCGGCCGCACTGGATGCACAGGTCTTGGTGGATCACGGCCTTGTCGACGTGGTTCAGGTTGAGCTGCTGCCAGTCGGTGATGCTGCCGACCGCGCGGCCGCGCATCTGCTCGAGGTTGGCGTAGCCCTTCTGGTCCATGAAGTTCGAGAGGCCGTCACACAGGTCCTGCACGATCTTGAAGCCATAGACCATGGCGGCGGTGCACACCTGCACCGAGCCGCTGCCCAGCGCGATGAACTCGGCCGCATCGCGCCAGGTCGAGACGCCGCCGATGCCCGAGATCGGCAGGCCCGCGGTCTGCGGGTCGCGCGCGATCTCGGCCACCATGTGCAGCGCGATCGGCTTGGCGCCCGGGCCGCAGTAGCCACCGTGCGAGCCCTTGCCGTCGGTGTGCGGGAACATGGCCATCGCGTCCAAGTCCACGCCCATGATCGAGTTGATGGTGTTGATGAGGCTTACCGCATCGGCGCCGCCTTTTTTTGCTGCGCGTGCAGCGGGGCGGATGTCGGCGACATTGGGCGTGAGCTTCACGATCACCGGCAGCTTGGAGTAGTGCTTGCACCACTCGGCCACCATCTGAATGTATTCGGGCACCTGGCCCACCGCGGCGCCCATGCCGCGCTCGCTCATGCCGTGCGGGCAGCCGAAGTTCAGCTCGATACCGTCACAGCCGGTGTCCTCGACCATCGGCAGGATGTTCTTCCATGCTTCCTCGGTGCACGGCACCATGATCGAGGCCACCACCGCGCGGTCGGGCCAGTTGCGCTTGACGCGGGCCATCTCGTCGAGGTTGGTGCGCAGCGGGCGGTCGGAGATCAGCTCGATGTTGTTGAAGCCGGTGACGCGGCGGTCGGCCGCATACGAGACAGCATAGCGCGGGCCGTGCACGTTGACCACGTTCGGGTCTTCGCCCACGGTCTTCCAGACCACGCCGCCCCAGCCGGCCTCGAAGGCGCGCACGACGTTGATCTCCTTGTCGGTCGGCGGCGCGGAGGCCAGCCAGAAGGGGTTGGGGCTGCGGATGCCCACGAAGTCGATGCTCAGGTCTGCCATGTGAAATTGCTCCTGTCGCGGCTTGGCGCGTACGGATGGATGTGTGGGGGAGAGGGAGGGATTCGCGCCCGCGTCACGCGCCGCGCAGGTGGCGGTCGATCGAGAGCGCGGCCTGCTTGCCGTCTTCCACCGCCTCGACCGTGAGGTCGCGCCCGCCGAAGCGCGCGTCGCCGCCGGCCCAGACCTTGGGCAGCGAGCTGCGGCATTCCGCATCGGTGCCGATGCGTCCGCCCTGCAATTGCACGCCGCTGTCTTCCAGCGCGGTCGCGACAAAGCTCTGGCCGATCGCGCAGAGCACCAGGTCGGCCTGCAGCGCCAAGTCTTCGCCGGTCTCGACCAGCTTGCCGTCCACCAGCGCCGTGCGGGCAAAGTCGATGCCGCGCAGCGCGCCGCCCTTGACGCGCAAGGCCTTCGGCGCGGCCCAGTGGATGATGCGCACGCCGTTGTCCTTGGCCCAGCTCTGCTCGTCGGGCGATGCACCCATCGCCTCGGCGCCGCGGCGGTAGACGATGCTCACGTCCTCCGCACCGAGCTTGCGCGACTGCACGGCGGCATCCACCGCGGTCATGCCGCCGCCGATCACGACGACATGGCGGCCGATGGCCACGTCGGCCGGCGAGGCGGCCTGGCGCAGCTCGGCGATGAAGTCCACCGCATCGCGCACGCCGGCATGCTCGCCGAGGCCCAGCGTGTTCGTGCCGGCGAGGCCGAGGCCCAGGAACACCGCGTCGTATTCGGCGGCGAGTGCGTCAAGGTGCAGCTCACGGCCCAGCGCATGGTTGCAGCGCACCTCGATGCCGCCGACCGACAGCAGCCATTCGATTTCGCGCTGTGCGAAGTTGTTCACCGTCTTGTAGCTCGCGAGGCCATATTCGTTCAGGCCACCGAGCTTGGGGCGCGCATCGAACAGCGTCACCTGGTGGCCGAGCACCGCGAGCCGGTGCGCGCAGGCTAGGCCGGCGGGGCCCGCGCCGACGATGGCGACGCGCTTGCCCGTGTCGGCCGCACGCACGAACAGCGGCGCGCCGGGCGCGTCGAAGAAGGCATCGGTTGCATGGCGCTGCAGCAGGCCGATCTCCACCGGCTTGCTCTCGTTGCTGTTGCGCACGCAGGCCTGCTCGCACAGCACCTCGGTCGGGCAGACGCGGGCGCACATGCCGCCCAGCGGGTTTTCTTCGAGGATGGTGCGTGCCGCGCCGCGCAGGTTGCCGTCGGCGATGCGGCGGATGAAGGTCGGGATGTCGATGCCCGTGGGGCAGGCCGTCTGGCACGGCGCGTCGAAGCAGTAGTAGCAGCGCTCGGCCTCGATGTTGGCCTGCACCACGTTCAACGGCGGGTGAGCGTCGCAGAAATTCTTCGCGTACTGCTCGGGGCTCAGGCGGCCCGCGCGCACGTCGGCTGCGGCGGGGGCGACGGGATTCATCGTGCTGCTCATGGGCGTTCAGGCTCCAAGGTCGTGGGGGATCTGTTTCGACATGAGGGATCGAGCCCTCATGAAGTTTGACCAAGTGGTCGAATGTCGCGATGATTCAGCAAACGAGGGGTGCCGCCCATACACAGTTGGAACGGCAAGCCAGAAAGTGTTTGCCGCAACGGCCCATGCCGTTTGGTGCACTGTCCAGCACAGTTCCTGCGGGAAAACCCTGGTTTTCGACCATCGCGCGTTTCGAGCGTTTCGAAGGAGACAACAGTGATGCAGAGTTCACGCAATGCTTCGGCGCCGCTCACGCCGGGCCTCACCGGCGCCGGATGGCTGCAGGGCCTGATGGGCGAAACGGACGACGCCGGTCCCGGCCTCGGACTGGCCCAGCGCCTCGTGGTGGGGGTCGAGTTGCGCGTCATCGACGGACGCCTCGCACCCGGCACCAAGATGCCTTCGGTGCGCGCTCTGGCCGGCAAGCTCGGCATCAGCACCTTCACGGTCACCGAGTCGTACAGCGCCTTGCGCGCCCGCTCCGTGCTGGCCTCGCGGCCCGGGAGCGGCTACTACGTGCTGCAT
>CAMATD010000231.1 GCA_945860785.1 Variovorax sp. YR752
GCGCACGCGCGCCACGCTGGAGCACGCCATTGCCATGCTGGTGGGCGTGGCGCCGTCCGACTTCAATCTGCCGGTGGCGCAATGGACGCCCACGGTGCCCGGCGTGCCGACCGGCGTGCCTTCGACCCTGCTGCAGCGCCGCCCCGACATCGCGGCCGCGGAGCGCTCGGTGGCGTCCGCCAATTCGCAGATCGGCATTGCGCGCGCGGCGTACTTCCCGAACATTCCGCTCACCGCATCAGTCGGCAGCACGGCGAGCCGCGTGAAGGACCTGTTCGGCTCGGCCAACACGCTGTGGTCGCTCGGCCTGTCGGTGGCGCAGGTGGTGTTCGATGCGGGTGCGATCGGCGCCAGCGTGGATGCCGCCAAGGCCGGCCACGAGGCCAGCGTGGCGCGCTACCGCCAGACGGTGCTCGCTGCGTTCCAGGCGGTGGAAGACCAGCTGACCACGGGCGCAACGCTCGCGCAGCAGGAAGGCTTCCGCCGCGAGGCTTCAGCCGCAGCCGACAAGACCGAGCAGCAACTGCTCAACCGCTATCGCGCGGCACAGGTGAGCTACACCGATGTGGTGACGGCGCAGGCCGCCGCATTGAGCGCGCGGCGCACGCTGGTGCAGCTGCAGGTCAATCGCCAGAACTCGGCGATCGCGTTGATCCAGGCGATGGGCGGTGGCTGGCAGGCCGATTGGATGAACAGCAGCAGTGGCACCGCGGCCACAGCACAACAGCAACAACCCGCCGCCCCTCGCACGCAATAGGAGGAGGGCGGTTCCGCGGATGGGCGCCATGCCACATCCTGTGGGCCTTGCCGCCGGCGCAACGCTCGGCGCGGCAAGCCTCGTGTCACGGCGCTGTCGTTCAGTGCGCCGGACGGTCCATCATCCCGCCAAGGTAGTCCTTGTCGGTCACCAGCACCCAGAGGGCGAGCACCAAGATCACCGCGGCCACGAGCACCGCGTTGACCATCGCCTTTTCGATCCCGGCAAGGCCGATCACCCAGGGCGACGCGGCAAGCCAGACTGCCAGTGCGCCTTCGGTCCACTCTTCCCACTGCTTCGGCACGAAGGTCGCCCCCAGCGCCACGGCGCCGAGCACTATGCCGGTCGCCACCATGGTCCACATGGCGGGCGAGATGCCCTGAAAGCCCAGAACCCAGGGCGAGACGATCAGCCAGACGCCAGCCACGGCGTTGACGGGGTCTTGCCAATGCTTCACTTGCTTCATGGTCATTACCTCCTGTCGCAACAAGGCGTCGCGACCTGGGTTGGACCTTTACATTCCAGGGTGGTTCCGCGATGTGGGGAACGCCCCATGACCACCGTTCGCGGTCTATTCAGGACCATGCAGATGTCTGTTGGGGTGCGCGTGCTGATTCGGGGTGCGTGCACAGGACACCGGGTGCTCCCCTCCGCGAATGTCCCCCGCTTCGCTCCTCCTTTATTTCGCTGCGGGGAGCACCCGGTGCCCTGTGCACAGTGGGCGCTGCTGGTGTATCGCTGATCAACCAGCGTTCTGATCACGCCCCGAATCGCAACCTGACGTGGCCCCAAATAGATCGTGAGCAGGCTCTAACTTCCGCGCGCGATGGGCGGCGTCAGGTAGGCGCCTGTTTCGAACAACTGCGCCTCGGCCTGGTCGATGCGCTTGATGCCCGGTTTGCCCGCACGGCTCGCGAGCAGTTCGACCAGCGCTTCGGTCACGGCCACACCGGCTGCGACCGAAGGGAAGAACGAAGGGCTGTTGATCGTGAAGAGCAGCGTTTCGTCCGCCAGCAGTGACAGCGGCGACGTGATGCTATCGGTGATCGCGATGATGCGACAACCGGCCGCCTTGGCCGCCTCCGTCACCTGCAGCGCCTCGCGCGAGTAGGGCACGAAGCTCGCCACCATCAGCACATCGCCCTTGGCGAAGGCGCGCTGCTGCATTTCGAGCGAGCCGCCCTGGCCGTCGACCAGGTGCACGCTGGCACGGAAGAGCCGATACACATAGACGAACGAGAACGCGATCGGAAAGCAGGCCCTGAAACCCGCGGCATGCACCGCCGGTGCCTTCTCGATCAGTGCGCAGGCCTTCTGCAGCGCCTGCTCGCTCTGCTGGTGCGTGGCTTCGAGGTTGCGGCGCTGCACTTCGAACATTTCCCCCGTCAGGCTCTGGTCCTTGGCGCGGCCGACGAGCTGCTTGGCGCGACCGCCGTAGGTCTCGGTGCCGAGACCCATGTCACCGGCGAAGGCTTCCTTGAGCTGCGGCCAGCCCGCATAGCCCAGGTTCTGCGCGAACCGCACGAGGGTGGCGGGCGTGCTCTGTGCGCGCGTGCCGACGTTGCGCATCGAGGCGGTGACCACTTCGTTGGGGTGGTCGAGTACATAGCGCGCCACCTGCTGCAGCGCGGGGCTCAGTTCGTTGAAACGCTGGCGGATCTGGTCTCTGGCGCCCATGGCGGTGTCTCTTTTCTGGCGGTCGTTGGAACGAATGTACCGGACATGGAACATCGAAACTGTTGACGGAACAAATGTTCCAAACAATAATTCGACCGAAACGTTAGTTCCAAACACGAATCCGCCATCCGCCTGCCATGACGCACGTCTTCCACCGCCACCTTCGCCAGACCCCACCCGTTGCCGCCGGCTCCCATGGCATGTACATCCGCGATGCCGAAGGGCGCGAGTACCTCGACGCTTCGAGCGGTGCGGCCGTGTCTTCGCTGGGTCACGCGCACCCCGAGGTGATGGCCGCCATGCACGCGCAGATCGACAAACTGGCCTATGCCCACACCAGCTTCTTCACGAGCGAAGTGGCCGAGCAGCTGGCCGACGAGCTGATCGCCTCCGCCCCCGAGGGCATGAGCCATGTGTACCTGGTGAGCGGCGGCTCCGAGGCGGTGGAGTCGGCGCTCAAGATGGCGCGCCAGTACTTCGTCGAGATCGGCCAGCCGCAGCGCACCCACTTCATCGCGCGCCGCCAGAGCTACCACGGCAACACGCTGGGTGCGCTCGCGGTGGGCGGCAACGCATGGCGGCGCGAACCCTTCGCGCCGATCCTCGTGCCGGCCACGCACGTGGCGCCGTGCTATCCGTACCGCGAGCAACGTGCCGACGAGAGCACCGAGCAATACGGCCTGCGCCTTGCGGCCGAGCTCGAAGCCGCCATCGTCGCGCAGGGCGCCGACCGCGTGATCGCGTTCGTCGCGGAAACCGTGGGTGGCGCCACGGCCGGCGTGCTCACGCCCGTGCCGGGCTACTTCAAGGCCGTGCGCGCGGTCTGCGACAAGTACGGCGTGCTGCTGATCCTCGACGAGGTGATGTGCGGCATGGGCCGCACCGGCTCGCTGCACGCGTGCGAGCAGGAGGGCGTGGTGCCCGACCTGATGACCATTGCCAAGGGCCTGGGCGGCGGCTACCAGCCGATCGGTGCAGTGCTGGCGCAGGGCAGGATCGTCGAAGCGATGTCGAAGGGCAGCGGCTTCTTCCAGCACGGCCACACCTACCTCGGCCATCCGATGGCCTGCGCAGCGGCGCTCGCGGTGCAGCAGGTGATCCGGCGCGACGGGCTGGTCGCCAAGGTGCGCGACGACGGCGTGGCCTTCGGCGCGATGCTGGCCGAGGCGCTCGGCAGCCATCCGCACGTGGGCGACATCCGCGGCCGCGGCTTCTTCTGGGGCATCGAGCTGGTGGTCGACCGCGCAAGCAAGGCGCCGTTCGATCCGGTGCTGAAGATCAACGCAACGATCAAGAAGGACGCCATGGCGCGCGGCCTGCTGTGCTACCCCTTCGGCGGCACCGTCGATGGCCGCCAGGGCGATCACGTGCTGCTCGCGCCGCCCTTCATCGCCACGCGGCAGGACCTGCAGGAAATCGCCACCCGTCTTGCGGCCTCCATCGACGCGGTGACGAGCGCCGCAGCGCGCTGACCGCCGCCCAGTTTCTTCCGCTGTTTTTCTTCAACCCGCCGTTCCGAGGAGCGCTTCCATGCCCAAGCTTCGTCTGCCGATTCCCTTCGGTGCTGCCGCTCTCGCGGTGGTTTTCGCCCTGTTGCCGTTCACGGCCGCGCAGGCCCAGGAGAACGACACGCTCGCCAAGATCAAGGCCAGCGGCGCCATCACCTTCGGCTACCGCGAGTCCTCGTTCGGCTTCTCGTACCTCGACGGCAACCGCATCGTCGAAGCGGTGAAGACCGAGCTCAAGCTGCCCGCGGTCGAGATCAAGTACCAGGCCGTCACCTCGGCCAACCGCATTCCGCTGGTGCAGAACGGCACGGTGGACATCGAGTGCGGCTCCACCACCAACCTGGTCGAGCGCCAGAAACAGGTGGCCTTCTCTCCCGACATCTTCCGCTACAACGTGCGCATGCTGGTGAAGGCCGATTCGGGCATCAAGAGCATTGCCGACCTGCAGGGCAAGACGGTGGCGACCACCACCGGCACCACCTCGTTCCGCCTGCTGCGCGAGGCCGACCGCGGCCGCAGCCTCGAGGTGAACAACCTCGCCGGCAAGGACCACAGCGACTCGTTCCTGCTGGTGGAAAGCGGCCGGGCACAGGCCTTCGTGCTCGACGACATCCTGCTGGCCGGGCAGATCGCCAACGCCCGCAACCCGAAGGACTTCATCATCACCGGCGAGAGCCTGCGCACCGAGAACCAGTCGCTGATGTTCCGCAAGGACGATGTGGCCTTCAAGGCGCTGGTGGATCGCGTGGTGTCGGGCATGATGAAGTCGGGCGAGATGGAAAAGCTCTATGCCAAGTGGTTCATGTCGCCGATTCCGCCGAAGGGCATCAACATCAACTACCCGCTCAATGCCGAGACGAAGGAAGCGTTTGCCAATCCTTCTTCCAAAGGCATCTGACGAACCGACTTCATGACCCGCATTGCCCTGATCCACGCGCTTTCGCATTCGGTTGCGCCCATCAACGAAGCCTTTGCGCGCGACTGGCCCGAGGCGCTGCGCATGAACCTGCTCGACGACAGCCTTTCGGCCGATCTCGCGCGAAACGGGCGCGGGCTGGACGAAGCGATGCACGAGCGCTTCCAGCGCCTCGCGCAGTACGCGGTCGATACCGGCGCAGAGGGCATTCTCTTCACCTGCTCGGCCTTCGGGCCCTGCATCGAGGCGGTGGCGCGGCGGCATGCGGGCATTCCGGTGCTCAAGCCCAACGAGGCCATGATCGCCGAGGCGTTGCAGGGCGAAGGGCGGCTCGGGCTGATCGCGACTTTCGCACCCACGCTTGCATCGATGCCGCCCGAGTTTCCTGCCGGCATGGCGCTGGAACTCGCGCTGGCCGAGGGCGCGCTCGATACGCTGAATGCAGGCGATGCGCAGCGGCACGACACCCTGATCGCCGCCCAGGCCGCGGCGCTGCGCGATCGCGGCTGCACGCGCATCGCGCTCGCCCAGTTCAGCATGGCGCGGGCACGCTCGGCCTGCGAGCAGGCCAGCGGCCTGCCGGTGCTCACGACGGTCGACAGCGCAGTGCGTGCACTGCGCCAGCGAACGGGGCAGGGCTCAGTGTGAGCCGCCGTTGCGCAGCGCCATGAACAGCGTCGTCATCGCGATCTGGGCCGCATCGCTGCGTCCCAGCGGGCGGCTCAGGCCGGTTTCGCGGTCGGTGGCCGCCAGGCCTTCGGACAGGCGCCGGTAGATGTCCGACGAAGGCATCGTCGCCGAGGTGCCGAGCGCGTCGCAGTAGGTGTCGGTGAGGATGCCGGTGAGCTGCTCGCTCTGCGCGTTCGACAGCTTCATCGTGTCGCCGCCGAAGACCGCAGCGATGCAGTGCATCAGGTAGGCCTGCGTTTCGAGCGAGAAGGCCTGCTGCCGCACATAGCCTTCGACGGCGGTCCAGAAGAGCGGGTCGGAGGTCCGGCGCCAGCTTTCCAGCACCTTGCGGGCCTTGGCCACGAGGTCGGCATGCGCGTCGTCGGGTTCGCTCGGCCGCAGCGCCAGGCCCTGCAGGGTGAGCGAGGGCACCGGGCCGGCCGCGCCCAGCATGAAGCTCCAGAACTTCCAGCGGGCGTACCACTTCTTGTCGTGGGCCGGGTCCAGGGGCTCGAGCAGCCCCAGGTCGATGCGCTGGGCGGCGTCGGCCCGTTGCTCGGGACGCTGCCGTCCCCGAGGTCCAGCACCGGGATCTCGGCCTCCATCCGGTCGGCGGCGATGTTGCCCTGCGCGACGATGCCCGCGCTCTTGCCGGAGCGGTCGATGTCGACCAGGCGCTGCATCAGTTGCCGGAGCTCGCCGGCCGATGCGCCGGTGGCCTCGGCCACGCGCCGCATCGATTCGCATTGCTCCCGCTCGATCTCGAACCCGTTCTTGCGGCGGTCCACGCAGTGGTCGTCGGCGGTCGACACGCGCTCGTCCGTGATGTACACGTCTTCTTCGTTCCCACTCCCCGGGGTGAACGCTTGCATGGCAGGACTCCTTGGAACACGGCCGAATGGCCAGCTTCCAATATGTGTCGATGCGCCGCGTTCGACCATCACCTGAATTGGGTATTTGGTACTCACTCCCCGCCTGAATCTCAGCTGACCGATGCCCTCGCCATAATTACCGTTCTTTGAAGGAGTACGCGTGGATATTGTTTTGCTGGTTAAAGCCGCTGTCATGGGCATCGTGGAGGGGCTGACCGAATTTCTTCCGATCTCGTCGACCGGCCATCTGATTCTTGCGGGCTCGCTGCTGGGCGGCTTCGGCGACAACCGGGGCAAGGTCTTCGAGATCGCCATCCAGACCGGCGCGATCTTCGCGGTGATCCTGGTCTACTGGCAGAAGATCAAGTCGACCGTCGTGGCACTGCCGCGGCAGCCCAAGGCGCAGCGCCTGGCGCTCAACATCCTCATCGGCTTCCTGCCCGCGGTGGTGCTGGGCCTGCTGTTCGGCAAGGTGATCAAGGCGAACCTGTTCATCCCGACCGTGGTGGCCAGCACCTTCATCATCGGCGGCTTCATCATCCTGTGGGCCGAAAAGCGGCCACCGGGCTCGGTGCGCGTCGAGCACGTGGACGACCTGACGGCGTGGGATGCGCTCAAGGTCGGCCTGGTGCAGTGCTTCGCGATGATTCCGGGCACCAGCCGCAGCGGCTCGACCATCATCGGCGGCATGCTGCTGGGCCTGTCGCGCCAGGCGGCGACCGACTTCTCGTTCTTCCTGGCCATTCCGACACTGATCGGCGCCGGGGCGTACAGCGTCTACAAGGAGCGCGCGCTGCTGTCGGTGGCCGACATTCCGCTGTTCGCCGTGGGGCTGGTGTTCTCGTTCATCAGCGCCTGGCTGTGCGTGCGCTGGCTGCTGAAGTTCATCAGCACCCATAACTTCATTCCGTTCGCCTGGTACCGCATTGCCTTCGGCATCTTGGTGCTGGTCACGGCGTGGACCGGCACGGTGGTCTGGGCGGACTGATCCGAACCTGCGCGCGGCGCTCGCTCAGGCTGAGGGGGCCAGCGGCATCCGCAGCGCCAGCTGCGTCTCGCCGGGCCGCGACCGCAGCTGAAGATCGGCCCCGAGGCGATGCGCCCGGGCGCGCAGGCCCGCGCCGGCGGCCTGCTCCGAACCATCGACCTTGAAGCCGCGCCCTTCGTCGCGCACGCTGAGTTGCAGCTCGGCGCCGGCGCGCGTCACGGCCACGTCGACCCGGCGGCTCGCGCTGTGCTTGAGCACATTGGTCAGCGCCTCCTGCAGGAAGCGCAACAGGTCGAGGCTTTGCGAGGGCGGTAGTTCGAGCGTTTCGATGTTCGACACCTGCCAGCGGCAGTCGATGCCGTTGGCATCGAGCAGTTGCGAGGTGCGGTGGCGTAAGGGCGCGAGCAGCTCGCCGAAGGTGCGGGTGCCGTCGTCGCGGCCGCTGGCGTCGATGATCAGCCGCAGGTCGTCGCGCAGGCTCTTGAGCATCGCGAGCAGCTCGGGCGCCGAGAGGTTCTCGGGCGTGCGCTCCAGCGTCGCGATGCTGCCCACCAGCATGCCGCCGAGCCCGTCGTGCAGGTCGCTCGCGAGGTTGACGCGCTCGCCGATGCGCGCATGCGCCAGCTCCAGTGCGTGCCGCTGCGCCAGCGTGGCGGCCAGCTCGGCCTTGGCGGCGTTCATTTCCTCGATCAGTTCGGTGTTGAAATTCTCGATGCGCTTCAGGTTGCGCACGAAGCGCCCCGCCTGGGTCAGCGCCATGCCGAGCAGCAGCAGGTACGACGAGATGGTCGTGTAGTAGACGTTGCTGTCGATCACCTGCGTGAACACCAGCAGGTCGTGCGCGCCGGCTACCGCGGACACCGCCATGAAGGGCGCGAGCAAGCGCATCGGACTTCCGGGGTGGCGCCAGGCGTGCACGATGGACGCGCTGTTGACGGCAATGGTCATGAGGCCGCCCACCAGGGTCCAGAAGGCGCGATGCATGGGCAGGCCCTGGCCGTTCGCCAGCCACAGGTCGAGCACGCCGGCCAGCGTGAGCAGCAGTGCCGCGAGCTCCAGGCGCGGCATGCGTCGTTCGCAGAAACGCAGTGCGAAGACGACATAGGACGCGCTGAACACCAGCAACAGCGAGGTGTTCAGCGCCTGCCAGCTGTGGTTGGAGGCGAAGGGCCAGGGGCTGGTCGCGATCTGGTTGTAGCCGAACAGCAGCCACAGCACGTCCATCACGGCGAACCAGCCGTAGGCGGCTTCGCGCCGGCGCATCAGCCACAGCGCGGCAAAAAGGGCCGAGACCGCGGCGCTCACGGCGAGGCCCAGCACCTGCAGGTCGCGGCGCACGATGTGCTCGTAGGTGAACGCGGCCTGCATCGCGGCCGGCGTGCCGAGGCTGACCGGGCCGAGGCCGGCCTGGTAGGCGGACAGGCCCGAGACGCGCACCAGCAGCGTGTTGGCGCCCGGCTTCAGCAGCGGCGGCGCCAGCAGCCAGTAGCGCGGCGTGTTCCACGCGCGCGTGAGCGGCTCGACTAGGCTCTGGTCGCGCGAGATCGTCGCGCCGTTGAGCGACACCTCGCCGGCCATGTTGAGGTAGTGCAGCAGCAGGCCGGCTTCCCGCACCTGTTCCGGCTGCTCCCAGGTCAGCCGGTACCAGACCACGCCGTCGAAGCCGGGCCAGCGCCCGGCCCAGCTGTCGGGCAGGGCGACGGGCGTCCAGCCGTCGGCCGGCGGGACGGTTTCGTCCCAGCCCGTGCCCCGAACGGCTTCGACACGGAGTTCAGGGGTGGGTGTTGTTGCGCCAGCGCCGGGCTGACGGCGAGGAGGAGAAGGAAAAGAAAGGCGCCAATCAACGCGGCAAGCCGTGCCCACGGAAGAGGTTCTTGGTGTGGCATTTACCAATTTTCGGGGATGGCCCCGTAGAGCCCGGAAAGACACACTTTGCCACGTTTATTTTATTTGCTTTCGAAAAAGGGAGGAAGTCCATGCCAGTCCAGATCCGCGCCAAGGGCACCCATGAAGGGTTGCGCAGACTCCGGCATCTGCCTGCGATTGCGTTGCTGGTCGCAGGAAGCGCCTACGCAGCAGGATTTGCCGGTGGCACGGCGGGCAATGGCGGTGCGGCAAATTCCGCTGGGTCAGGCGGACCCGGAGGCGCTGCGGCCGTTGCCTCGGGAGACGGTGCCACAGCGCTGGGTGCGGGTGGCGATGGTGGCCTCGGAAACTCTGGAGGAACCGGGGGCGTGGGCGGTCGCGGCGCTGCGGCAACCGCAAACGGCTCGACGGCGATAGGCGGTGGTGGCACAGGCGGAGAAGGCACTGCCGGCGGCGCGGGAGGCACGGGTGCGGAAGGTTGTTGCGGTGGTTCCGGTCCGACCGGTGGCAGCGGTGCACAGGCCACGGGCGCCGCCGCAGTTGCTATCGGGAGCGCCTCCGGCACCAGCCAGGGCGCCGTGGCGTCCGGCAACGGCAGCACCGCGATCGGCGGCGCCAACGGCGGCGCTTCGGGCGCGGCCGCATTGGCCACGGGCAGCGTGGCGATCGGGTCCGGCAGCCAGGTTGCCGGCGGCGCGAACGGCAGCGTGGCTATCGGCGCGAACTCCGTCGCCACGGTGGCCAATACGGTGTCTTTCGGGTCCGCGGGTCAAACGCGCGGCCTGGTCAACGTCAGTGCCGGAGCGGTGACCGCCACGAGCACCGACGCCATCAACGGCGGTCAGCTGTACACCGTGAAGCAGACCGCCGACTCCGCGCTCGGCGTGGCGCAGAACTCGGCGCAGTACGGCGCGGGCGGCACCTCGCTGCAGCTCAATGCCAACGGCGGCGCCGGCACCACCATCAGCAACGTCAGTGCCGGCCAGGCCACCACCGATGCCGCCAATGTCGGGCAGGTGCAGCAGGCGCAGCAGGCGGCCGTCACCACGGCGAACAACTTCACCGTCCAGCAGGTCACCGCGCTGCAGACCTTGATGAACCAGGCATTGGCCAGCGGTGTGTGCGCGGTGGGGGCGGGCGGCGCCGTGGCCTGCGGTCCGGGGGCCAGCGCCGGCGGTGCCGGCAGCACGTCGATGGGCACCAACGCGCAGGCCAACGGCGAAAACACCGTT
>CAMATD010000232.1 GCA_945860785.1 Variovorax sp. YR752
GTCGTGGCCGACACGGCAGGGCCCGGCGGCTGCCTATGCTGTAGACGCTTGCACAACTCAGGAGATAAAGCTCATGACCAAATATGGCACCTTTTTGCGCGCAGCCTTCATCACCGGGGTGGCCAGTGCCGCGCTGGTCGGCTGCGGGATGATGTCGAAGTCGAACACGGCCAGCTTCAGCGGCGCGATGAACGCGGCCAGCGAGGTTCCGCCCAACATGACGCGCGGCAGCGGCATGGCCGAAGCCTGGCTCAACCGGGACACCAACGTCCTCAAGTACAAGATCACCTACACCGGTCTGAGCGGTCCGGCCACGGCAGCGCATTTCCACGGCCCTGCCGCCGCGGGCGCGAACGCCGGCGTGGTGCTGCCGTTTGCCAATGCAGCCAGCCCGATCGAGGGCTAGGCCACGCTCACCCCGGCGCAGGCGGCCGATCTCGTGGCCGGCAAGTGGTACGCCAATGTGCACACCGCGGCCAATCCGGGCGGAGAGATTCGCGGGCAAATGCTTCCCAAGATGTGATCGTCTGCACGATTGCACGCGGCGCCTGATGGCGGCATGACCCTGGTCAGGTTCGTGCCACGGGGCTGGTGTCAAATGACACCCTATGACGACGAAGAAGCCCCGTGCCGCAGCCAAGACCCTCAACACTTTCGCGGCACGCCGCGAAGACATGCGCGACGCGCGCAAGGCCCTCGTTCTCCAGGGCGGAGGCGCGCTCGGCGCCTACCAGGCGGGCGTGTACGCCGCACTCAGCGAGACGGCACTGCAGCCGCACTGGATCGCAGGCGTTTCCATCGGTGCCATCAACGCGGCCCTGATCGCGGGCAATGCGCCCGAGCAGCGGGTCGACAAGCTGCGCGAGTTCTGGCACCTGGTGTCCTCGGGCCCCTCGCAGCGCCTGCCTTCGTGGCTGGGCGACCGGACCACGCAGAACCAGTGGAGCGCCACCATGGCCTCGCTGGTCGGCATTCCGGGGTTCTTCGAGCCGCGCTATTCGCCGGCGTTGCTGATGGGCGGCGCGGCGCCGCTCCTGAGCTACTACGACACCTCGGCCCTGAAGACCACGCTCGAGCGCCTGGTCGACTTCGACCGCATCAATGCCTGCGAGGCGCGCTTCAGCGTGGGGGCGGTCAATGTGCGCACCGGCAACTCGGTGTACGTCGACAACACGCGCCAGCGCATCGGCCCCGAGCACATCATGGCCAGCGGTGCGCTGCCGCCGGGCTTTGCGCCGATCACCATTGACGGCGACGACTACTGGGACGGCGGCATCGTCTCGAACACGCCGCTGCAGTACGTGCTCGACATGCACCCGCGCTCCGAGCCGCTGGTGGTGTTGCAGGTCGACCTGTTCAACGCACGCGGCGAAATGCCGCGCACGCTCGCGGGCGTGATGGAGCGGCAGAAGGACATCACCTACTCGAGCCGTACCCGCATGAACACCGATGCCATGGCCGCCAACATGAACCTGCAGCAGGCCATTGCAGACTTGATCTCCAAGCTGCCGCCCGGGCTGCGCAACGACCCGAGCGTGGTCGCGGTGCAGGCCGAGCTGACGCACCAGCCCATCGACATCTTTCACCTGATCTACCGCGACAAGCCCTACGAGCTCGAGTCCAAAGACTATGAGTTCTCGCGTGCGGCGGTCGAAGAGCACTGGGAGTCGGGGCGCGCGACATGCGCAACACGCTGGCGCACCCCGAGACCCTGCGCGCCGATGCCACGGTGAACGGCGTGACCACCTTCGACCTCGGCGAGCCCGGCGTCGGACGCGTCAAGCGGCCGGGCCTGTCGCGCTGAAGGAGACGGTTCAGCTTCAACTAAGAAACCAGCGCGAGACTGGGTCGGTCACTTCAACAGGAGGAAATGTTCGTGAACATTGAAGATGTACGGCGACAGGCTTTCGCCATGCCGCTCACCAGCCCCGCCTTTCCGCCCGGACCGTACCGGTTCGTGCGCCGCGAATTTCTCATTGTCACCTACCGCACCGACATGGACGCGCTGCGCGCCGTGGTGCCCGAGCCGCTCGAAGTGGTCGAGCCGCTGGTCAAGTACGAATTCATCCGCATGCCCGACTCCACCGGCTTCGGCGACTACACCGAATCGGGCCAGGTCATTCCGGTGCAGCTGCGCACTGCCAAGGGCGTGGAGAAGGGCGTGTACGTGCATGCGATGTACCTCAACGACCATCCGCCGATTGCCGGCGGCCGCGAGCTCTGGGGCTTTCCGAAGAAGCTCGCGTCGCCGTCGCTCGAGTACGAAACCGACGTGATCGTCGGCACGCTCGACTACGGCAAGGTGCGCGTAGCCAAGGCCACGATGGGCTTCAAGCACCGCGCACTCGACCCTGCGCCGATTCTCGCGGGCATTGCGCAGCCGAACTTCCTGCTCAAGATCATTCCGCACGTCGACGGCACGGCCCGCATCTGCGAGCTGGTGCGCTATCACATGGTCGATGTCACGCTGCACGGCGCATGGACCGCGCCGGCTTCGCTCGAACTGCATCCGCATGCGCTGGCCCCGGTGGCCGATCTGCCGGTGCTGAAGGTCGAATCGGCCGTGCACTACATCGCCGACATGACGCTCGCGATGGGTACCGTCGAACACGACTACCTCGCCTGATTCTTGCTGTCTTCTTTTACCTCAACCCTCAAGGAACATCCCACCATGCAACTCAAGGACAAGGTCGCCTACATCACCGGCTCGGCCAGCGGCATCGGCAAGGAAATCGCCATCCTCTTCGCACAGGAAGGCGCCAAGATCATCATTGCCGACCTCAACAAGGAAGCAGCCGATGCCACGGCCGCCGAGCTCAAGGCCACGGGCGCGCAAGCCATCGGCGTGGGCGTGGACGTGACCAACGAAGACCAGGTCAACGCCTCGGTCGAAGAGGGCGCCGCGGCTTTCGGCGGCATCGACATCCTGATCAGCAACGCCGGCATCCAGATCGTGCACCCGGTCGAGGAGTTCAGCTTTGCCGACTGGAAGAAGATGCTGGCCATTCACCTCGACGGCGCCTTCCTCACCACCAAGGCTTGCCTCAAGCACATGTACGCGCAGGGCCGCGGCGGCAGCGTGATCTACATGGGCTCGGTGCACTCGAAGGAAGCTTCGCTGCTGAAGGCGCCGTACGTCACGGCCAAGCACGGCCTCATCGGCCTCTCCAAGACGGTCGCGAAAGAGGGCGCCAAGCACGGCGTGCGCGCCAACGTGATCTGCCCGGGATTCGTGCGCACGCCGCTGGTCGAGAAGCAGATTCCCGAGCAGGCCAAGACGCTGGGCATCAGCGAGGAAGAAGTCATCAAGAACGTGATGCTCAAGGAAACGGTCGATGGCGAATTCACCACGACCGAAGACGTGGCGCGCGTGGCGCTGTTGTTCGCTGGCTTCCCGACCAATGCGCTCACCGGCCAGTCGCTCGTCGTGAGCCACGGCTGGTTCATGCAGTAAGGACTTTCTCTTTCTCCCTCCCCTTCCGGGGGAGGGCCGGGGTGGGGGCACGACGGCCTTCACTTCCAGCGCTCTGCCTGCCCCCATCCCAGCCTTCCCCCAGCGAGGGAACGAGCAAGGCAGGCGCTACAGCTTCAGTTCCCAGGTCTCGCCCACGAGCGGTTCGCCGTAGCCCTCGTGCGGCTCCGACTTGACCAGCTTGAAGCCGCGCGCCGCATAGATGCCGCGTGCGGCCAGCAGGCCGCTGTTGGTCCACAGCACCATCTTCTTGTAGCCCTTGCGGCGCGCGAAGGCGAGGCATTCGTCCACCAGCCGGCCGCCCAGGCCCAGCCCGCGGGCGGCCGGTGCAAGGATCAGCAGGCGCAACTGCGCCACGCTGGCCGATTTGCGGACCACGAAGATCGCGCCCACGCGCTCGCCATTGAGTTCCGCAATCCAGCAGCGCTCCCATTCGGGCTGGAAATTGAGCAAAAACTGCCCCGCGATCTCCGCGACCAGCGCCTCGAACTTGCTGCTCCAGCCGTATTCCCGCGCATAGATCTCGCCATGCTGCTGCACCACCCAGCCGATGTCGCCGGGGGCCGGGTCGCGCAGCACGGCGATCTGGGGCTTTGCAGGCGCGGCGGCGGGGTCGAGCAGCGACTGCATCGTGCCCATGGCCTGCACCAGCTGCTGCCGTTGGGCCGGGGTGAGCGGCGTGAGCAGCGCGGCGGCCTCGTCGCGCGATTTCTGCTGCAGGGGCGCAAAGGCGGCATGGCCGGCGTCGGTCAGGTGCAACACGCTTTGCCGGGCATCTCGCGCATGCGGTTCGCGGGTGAGCCAGCCTTCGGTCTCGAAGCGGCGCAGGATGCGGCTCATGTAGCCCGCATCGAGCCCGAGGTCCCGCCCGATCTCGCTGGCGACGGTGGTTTCGCGATGCGCAAGCTCGTAGAGCACACGCACATCGGTCAGCGACATCGCGCTGCCGAGGTACGGGTCGAGCGCGCCGATCTGGCGTGTGTAGAAGCGGTTGAACTGCCGGATGGCCTTGACGGAGGCGGTGGAGGCGGTGGAGGCGGGCGTGGATATAGTTGCCATTGTCAGTTAATTGGTTGACTTAAGCAATCAACTGAAGACGGAGGAGGGGTCCGGTCACTGGATGTTTATCGCGACAGGCATGCTGGAAAACCCTAAAATCAAAGGCTGCCCACAACAGTGCCGCCACAGCGCTGTCAACCCTCACCGATGAACGCTCCCGTCGACGTCTCCTTTTTTGCGCGTGCCGCCAAGTCGCTGACCAGCTACCGCAAGTACTGGGCGGCCCGTTTCGGCACGGCCAAATTCCTGCCGACCACGCGCAAGGAGATGGATGCCCTCGGCTGGGACAGCTGCGACATCATCGTGGTCACGGGCGACGCCTACGTCGACCACCCCAGCTTCGGCATGTCGGTGATCGGCCGCATGCTCGAGGGGCAGGGCTTTCGCGTGGGTATCATCGCCCAGCCCGACTGGCAGAGCGCCGAGCCCTTCAAGGCGCTGGGCAAGCCGAACCTGTTCTTCGGGGTGACCGCCGGCAACATGGATTCGATGATCAACCGCTACACGGCGGACCGCAAGATCCGCAGCGACGACGCCTACACCCCTGGCGACATCGGCGGTTCACGGCCCGATCGCGCGGCCATCGTGTATTCGCAGCGCTGCAAGGAAGCCTGGAACGACGTGCCGATCATCCTTGGCGGCATCGAAGGTTCGCTGCGCCGCATCGCCCACTACGACTACTGGTCGGACAAGGTGCGCCGCTCCATCGTCGTCGACTCGAAGTGCGACCTGCTGCTCTACGGCAACGCCGAGCGCGCCATCGTCGAGATCGCGCACCGCTTGGCCGCCAAGGAGCCGGTGCAGCAGATCACCGACGTGCGCGGCACCGCCTACGTGCGGCGCGAAACGCCCGAGGGCTGGTTCGAAATCAACTCCACCAGCGTGGACGAGCCCGGTCGCGTCGAGGCGCACGTCAACCCGTACCTGATGGTGTCGGACCAGGCCAAGGCCAACGGCGCCACCTGCGCGAAGGAAGACGAAGCAAAGGACGTCGCCAAGGCGGCAGAGGCGACCGGCTCGCCGGCGGTCAATCCGGCGATCAAGCCGCTACCTTCATGCCCAACCCGGCGCTGGTTTCGCGCACGAAGATCAAGGTCCCGCCGCGCGACCACTCGGTGATCCGCCTGCCTTCGTACGAGCAGGTGCGCAGCGACCCGGTGCTCTACGCCCACGCCAACCGCGTGCTGCACCTCGAGACCAACCCCGGCAACGCCCGCGCACTCGTGCAGGCGCACGGCGAGGGCACGACGGCGCGCGACGTGTGGATCAACCCGCCGCCCATCCCGCTCACCACGGCCGAGATGGACCACGTGTTCGACCTGCCATATGCGCGCAGCCCGCATCCACGCTACGCCGACGAGAACGGCAGCCACGACGGCGCCACCAAGATTCCCGCGTGGGAAATGATCCGCTTCAGCGTGAACATCATGCGCGGCTGCTTCGGCGGCTGCACCTTCTGCTCGATCACCGAGCACGAGGGCCGCATCATCCAGAGCCGTTCGGAAGAGTCGATCCTCAAGGAGGTCGAGGCCATCCGCGATTCGGTGAGCGGCTTCACCAGCACCATCTCCGACCTTGGCGGCCCCACGGCCAACATGTACCGCCTGGGATGCAAGAGCCCCGAGATCGAATCGGCGTGCCGCAAGCCCAGCTGCGTGTACCCCGGCATCTGCCCGAACCTGGGCACCAACCACGATCCGCTCATCAAGATCTACCGCCGCGCGCGTGCACTCAAGGGCATCAAGAAGATCCTGATCGGCTCGGGTCTGCGCTACGACCTCGCCGTGCAGTCGCCCGAGTACGTGAAGGAGCTCGTGCAGCACCACGTCGGCGGTTAACTGAAGATCGCGCCCGAGCACACCGAGCAGGGCCCGCTCACGAAGATGATGAAGCCCGGCATCGGCAGCTACGACAAGTTCAAGCAGATGTTCGAGAAGTTCTCGGCCGAGGCGGGCAAGAAGCAGTACCTCATTCCGTACTTCATCGCCGCGCACCCGGGCACCAGCGATGAGGACATGATGAACCTCGCGATCTGGCTCAAGAAGAACGGCTTCCGCGCCGACCAGGTGCAGACCTTCTATCCGAGTCCGATGGCCACCGCGACGACGATGTACCACACCAACAAGAACCCGCTGCGCAAGATCACGCGCGCGAGCGAGACGGTGGACATCGTGCGCGGCGACAAGCGCCGCCGCCTGCACAAGGCGTTCCTCCGCTACCACGATGCCAACAACTGGCCGCTGCTGCGGGAAGCCCTCAAGAGCATGGGTCGCGCCGACCTGATCGGCAACGGCAAGCACCATCTGATCCCGACGTGGCAGCCGCTGACCGATGGCGGCTATACGAGCGCGCGGCGCAAGAACTCGACCTCTGCGCCGGTCGCCGCGAAGGCTGCGGCGCCGGTCCGGCTCGCGCCGGTGAAGCCCTCGAAGGGCCGCATGCTCACGCAGCACACCGGTCTGCCACCGCGCGACAACGGCAGCGGCGGCAAGCCGATCAGCAAGCCTTCTTCGCGCAAGGTGCGCTGAAGGCGCATTGCGCGTGGCGGGCAACCGCTACGCGTACTGCATCTCGCCGTTCCCGAACGACCAGTTCTCCTTCACCACCTCGACGAGGTTGATGAACACGTCCTCGCGCCGGATGCCCAGCTTCTCGTGCAGGTCGTCGGCCACGCGCTTGAAGAAGGCCTTCTTCATCTCGACCGTGCGCCCCTGGTTCAGCGTGATCTGGATCACCACGAAGCCCGGCGAGTACGTGACGCCCAGATAGCTTTGCGGATGCACCAGGTGCTGCGCGGCATGCCGCGAGATGACCTGGAACTTGTCGTCCTTCGGCACATTGATGGTTTCCGTCATCGCCTGGTAGATCAGGTCGCCGATGGCGGGCCCCAGCGTTTCTGGCGAGGCATCGGACAGTTCGATTCGAACGAATGGCATGGGAAGTTCTCTTGGACGGGGTAGGGATTTCAGTCTAGGACGGCGCGCGCCGGACGTCAGACCGCGAGCGGAATACCCCGCAGCCAGCAGACCCAGGCCAGCACCGCCGCGCAGTGAATGGCGACGGTGGCGCGATACACGATCAGAAAGCTCTGCTTGCTCGACTTGTGGCGGAGCAGCCTTTGCCCGGCCCATGCCCCCGGCCAGCCGCCCATCAGCGCGAGCAGGTGCAAGGTGCTTTCCTTCGTGCGCCAGCGGCCCGTCTGGGCTGCGTTCTTGTCGAGGGCATAGGCGAAGAAAACCAGCAGGCTGAGGCCCGGCACCACGCCGAGCACCAGCAGCGGCAAGCGGCCGGACCAGACGGCCGCGCCGAGCAGCACCCCGTAGGCCAGGAGGAAAAGCAGGCCCCACGAGGCCGGGGCTTCGGATGCGCTTGCGCGACGCGGATTCGCGCGCGCCGGTGCGGAGCGGCGATGGTTGTTGACCGGCGCACGTTTCGGCACCGGGCGCGAGGCACCGCCCGACACCGCCTGCACCGCCACGGCGCGCGGCCCCTTGCCCCCGACATGGATCTCTTCGAAGCTCAGTTCCATGCCCACCTGCGGCGTCACCCGCCGGTCGCTGAAGTCGCGCAGATGCACGAACACATCGGCCGACACTTCGGGACTGCGGATGAAGCCGAAGCCGCGCTCGGCCTCCCAGCGTACGAGTCGACCTGGGCGCTTCATGATGTGGGGCGGGCGAGGGGAGGGCACATGGCCGCGATTCTCCCTTGCCCTCACCGGACCCGGCTTCTATCATCGGCCGCTCATGCATCTGCACCACTCTCCCCCTCCGTCGACCTGCTGCTGACGCGCGCCTCGTGCCGCGCTCAGACCCGCAAGTGGTCGCCGTCGCCCGCCTTCTTCGTCAAGGCTGGATGACGGCCGGATGGTCATGCCCACCCTCGACAAAAAGGAAGCGGCGGGCGTCATGGAGAACTCTGAACAATGAACGCAAGAATGTCTGCCGCCCTGGCCTGGGGCAGCGTGTTGCTGGCTGGCGCACTGTGGGGTGGTGGCGCGCTGGTGGCGCAATTCCTGATCGACGGCGGCATCGCGCCGCAGAGCCTGTCGCTGGCGCGTTTCGCGCTCGGCGTGCCGCTGCTCTGGTGGCTGCACTGGCGCGCGCAGCGCATGCGGCCATCGACCGACGCGAGCTGGAGCGATCTCAAGCGGCGCGAGCAGTTCCAGGTGATCGGAACCGGCGCCGCAATGGCGCTCAACGTGAGCTGCTGGTTCGCGGGCATCGCGCACCTGGGGGCAGCGCTGCCGACCGTCATCTCGATCTGCTGCGCGCCGGTGATCGTCGCGCTCGTCTCGGTGGCGCGGGGCTACGAGCCCTTCGGCCTGCGCCTTCTGGGCGGGCTGGTGCTGGCGCTCGCGGGCGTGGCGCTGCTCGTGATGCCGGCCAGCGGCTGGGGGCCATTGCCGGCGGGTCAGGTCGCCGGACTGGTCTGGTCGTTCGGCTCTGCGTTCTGCTATGCGCTGGTGGTGCTCGGCAATGCGCGCATGCCTGTGCGCGTGCCGGCCGTCACTGCCTCCGCCTGGGGCATGAGCGCGGCGGCGCTTTGCATGCTCGCGGCCGCCTGGCCGGTCGGCATCACGTGGCCCCTCGGCACGGCCCAGTGGCTGGGCGTGAGCTACACCGGCGTGGTGACGACTTCGGTCGCCTATCTGGCCTTCGCGTGGGGCGCGCGGCGCCTGTCGCCGACGGCGGCGGTGGTCGGCACGCTGATCGAGCCGCTGGTGGCCGCCTTGCTGGCTGCGGCGCTGCTGGCCCAGCCGATGACGCCTCGTCAGTGGATCGGCGCCGTGCTGCTGGCATTGGCGATGCTCTTGCTCGTGCGGCGAAGCGAGGCCGCGAGAACTTCCTGAGCGGAGGATGAGGCCGTCCGTTGTATGGTGTGCCCCATGAGCAGTTCGCCCCACCTGCCGGTATCGTGGACGCGCACCCTGTTGGGCGCCGTCCTCTTCGCAACCTCGTTGCAGGCTCTGGCGGCCGCGTTCGAGTCCACCGTTCCGGCCGAGCCGGCGCAGGCGCTGCGTGCGACCCACCAGCGCCTGAGCGACAAGCTCGATCACAGCAGCTTCGGGCGGCCCGTGCAGCTCGACTCCATGGAGACCGCCGGCGGCCTGCAGGGCGACGTCTACGCCGTCGTCGAGCATCCGTTGGCGGAGATCAGCGCCGCGCTCAAGGGATCGGCACCACTGGTGCGAGGTGCTGACGCTGCACATCAACAACCGGCGCTGCCGCACGGGCACCGCGCCGCAGGGGCGCGAGACGCTCACGCTGTACGTCGTGCGGCGCTACGACAAGCCGGTCGACCAGGCCTTCGAGCTGCCGTTCGTCTACCGGGTCGCGAGCACTGCGCCCGAGCACCTGTCGGTCGAGATGACGGCCGCCAGCGGGCCGCTGGGGACGAGCAACTACCGCGTCACGCTCGAAGCCGTGACGCTCGACGAGCGCAAGAGCTTCCTGCATTTCAGCTACAGCTACAGCTACGACCACAACATGCTGGTGCGGCTCGGCACCCAGGCCTACCTGGCGACCTTCGGCCGCGACAAGGTGGGCTTCACGGTGACGAGCAAGACGCCCGACGGCCAGCCCGAGTACATCCGCGGCCTGCGGGGGCTGGTGGAGCGCAATGCGATGCGCTACTTCCTCACGCTGGACGCCTACCTGTCCGCCCCGGCGCAGGACCAGGCCGAGCGCCGGCAGCGCCATTGGTTCGCCGCGGCCGAGCAGTACCCGCGGCAGCTGCACGAGGTCGATCTGGAGACCTATCTCGCGCTCAAGCGCGAAGACCGGCAGCGCGACGGCACCGGCCGCTGAATGAGCGGGCCACGTCTCGTCAGTCGGCCAGCGTGAGCAGCGGAACATCCCGCTCGTGCGCCATGGCGTCGAGCTCGGCGCGCGTGCGGGACGCCAGCCAGTCGGCCAGCCCCTCGTGCGTGGCCGTTGCCATCATGTCGG
>CAMATD010000233.1 GCA_945860785.1 Variovorax sp. YR752
GCGCGGCGGGCAGGGCGGTGATGATGATGGCCGCGTCGAGCCACGACTGGAAGGTGACCACGATGAGCAGGTACACCAGCACGATGGCCATCACCAGCCCCACGCCCAGGCCGATGAACGACGACTGCATCGTCTGCATCTGCCCGCGGATGGTGACCTGGCTGCCGCGCGAGAGCTTGGGCCGCATCTCGTCGACCAGCACCTGCACCTTGGACGCCACGCTCGCGAGGTCGGTGCCCTGCACGCTCACGTAGACGTCGACCACCGGGGCGATGTTGTAGCGCGACATCACGGCCGGCTGCCGCGCCGCGCGCGCATCGACGAGGTTGCCCAGCAGTTGTTGCGAGGCACCGCTGGCCGCCCCGGTACCGCCGGTGCCCACGGGAATGTTGAGCAGCGAGTCGAGCGAGTCGATGTTGTACTGCGGCGTCTGCACCGCGATGCTGTAGACCACGCCGTTCTGCGGATTGAGCCAGAAGGCCGGCGCCGTCTGCGAGCTGCCCGAGAGCGCGATCAGCACGTTCTGCCCCACGTTCGCCGCCGTCAGGCCGTACTGCTGCAGCCGCGTGCGGTCCATCTGCAGGTCGAGGCTGGGTCCGTCGAGCCGCTGGTGCACGTGGGCATCGACCGCGCCGGGAATCTGCTTGATCGCCGTGGTGAGCTCGGCCGCGCGGGCTGCGTTACCCGCCATGTCGGCGCCGCTGAACTGCACGTCGATGGCGGCGGGCAGGCCGCAGTTCAGGATCTGCGTGACGATGTCCGCGGGCTGGAAGAAGAACTCGATGCCCGGAAAACGCTTGGGCAGTTCGGCGCGCAGCACCGAGACGAATTCCTCGGTCGGCCGGTGGCCCTCCTTCAGCGAAAGCAGCAGCTCGGCATCGAAGGTGCCGATGGTGCCGGCATTGCTGTACGAGAGGTTGATGCCGCTGTTGGGAATGCCGAGGTTGTCGAGGATGGTCTCGAGCTGGTCGACCGGCACCAGTTCGCGAATGGCGACCTCGACCTGGTCGGTAAGGCGTGCGGTTTCCTCGATGCGGGTGCCGGTGGGTGCGCGCACGTGCAGGCGGATCTGGCCGGCGTCCACGGTCGGGAAGAAGTCGCGGCCGAGCGCCGGATACAGCAGGCACGACAACAGGCAGAAGCCGAGGAAGAGGCCGATGAAGCCCCCGCGCCTGGACAGCACCACCGACAGCAGCAGCGTGTAGGCGCGGCGCACGCGTTCGAAGCGGCGGTCGAAGCTGCGGTAGAGGCGTTGCAGCGCGCTGGGCTTGGCATCGTCGGCGGGCTGCTGCGCATGCGCGCCGCCCATCAGCAGCATCACCAGCGTGGGCACCAGCGTGCGCGAGAGCAGGTAGGAGGCCAGCATCGCGAACACCACGGCCTCGGCTAGCGGCACGAACAGGAAGCGCGCCACGCCCGAGAGAAAGAACATCGGCACGAACACGATGCAGATGCACAGCGTGGAGACAAAAGCCGCGTTGCCGATCTCGCCCGCGCCGACCTCGATGGCCTCTTTCAGCGGCGTGCCCATGTGCAGATGGCGCTCGATGTTCTCGATGGTCACGATCGCCTGGTCCACCAAAATGCCGACCGAGAGCGCGAGCCCGCCCAGCGTCATGAGGTTGAGCGTTTCGCCGAGCGAGTACAGCACCAGGATCGAGGCCAGGATCGACAGCGGAATCGTCAGGCCGATGATCAGCGTGCTGCGCCAGTTGCCCAGGAACAGCAGCACCATCGCAGCGGTGAGCGCGGCAGCCAGGATGGCCTCGAACACCACACCCTTCACGGCCGCCTTCACGAACACCGACTGGTCGAACAGCGGCGTGACCTTGATGTCCTGCGGCATGGTCTGCGTGGCGATGGGCAGCATCGCGCGGATGTTCGCCACGATGTCCAGCGTGGAGGCGCCGCCGTTCTTCAGCACCGGCAGCAGCACGCCACGCACCCCGTCCTGCCGCACGATGTTGGTCTGCGGCGAGAAGCCGTCGCGCACGTAGGCCACGTCGCGCAGGTAGGTGGTGGCGCCGTTCGCCATGCACACGGGCAGGTCGTTCAGGCCGGCGATGGCGTCGGGCGAGCCGTTCATGCGCACGCTGTATTCGGTGGCGCCGAACTTGGCGGTGCCCGAGGGGAGGATCAGGTTCTGCGCGTTGACCGCGTTCACCACGTCAGCGGGCGTGAGGCCGCGCGCCTGCATGGCCTGGGTGTCGAGGTCGACCGAGATCAGCCGGTTCTTGCCGCCGTAGGGAAAGGGAATGGCCGCGCCCGGCATCGTGATGAGCTGCGGGCGCAGCTGGTTGACGGTCGAATCGAACAGCGAGTTTTCAGAGCGCGTGGGGCTCGACAGCGCGAGCTGGATCACCGGCACGCTCGACGCCGAATACTTGATGACCAGCGGCGGCGTGATGCCCGGCGGCAGCTGTCGCACCTGCGCCTGCATCGAGGCCACCACCTGCGAGATCGCCATCTCGATGTTGGCGGTGGGCTGGAAGAACACCTTGATGATCGACACGCCCGCCAGCGACTGCGATTCGATGTGCTCGATGTCGCTCACCGTGGTGGTGAGGCCGCGCTCGACCTGGCCCGAGATGCGCTGGCCCATTTCCTGGGCTGGCAGGCCGATGTAGTTCCAGATGACGCTGACCACCGGAATGTTGATTTCCGGGAAGATGTCGGTGGCCATGCGCGCCAGGACAAAAGGCGTGGCCAGCACGATCAGCATCGCCATGACGATGAAGGTGTACGGGCGACGCAATGCGAGCTGGACCATGGACAGGGCTCTCTGCTTCCGACGGAAAAAGGTTTTGCATCATAAGGAAGTAGATTTAAGTTTGCTGCTGCCATTTCTTTGGGTGTGGCGCTTGACCAAAAAGGGTACGTATGCAAGGGGTCTGGCTGGTGGTGATGGGGGTGTCGGGATGCGGCAAGTCGAGCCTGGGGGTGGCGCTGGCCGTCGGGCTCGGGCTGCCGCTGATCGAGGGCGACGACCACCATCCGCCAGCGAATGTCGAGAAGATGAGTCGGGGCATTGCGCTGACCGATGCGGACCGCACCGGCTGGCTCGCCACGCTGGGCCGGGCGCTGGCCGATTCGCCGCAGGGCGCGGTGCTGACCTGTTCGGCGCTCAAGCGCGTCTACAGAGACCAGTTGCGCGCCGCCACGCCGGGGCTGCGCTTCGTGTTCATGGCGATCGAGCGCGCCGAGGCGGAGCGCCGCGTGGCCGCGCGGGCGGGCGAGCACATGTTTCCGGCCAGTCTGGTGGCCAACCAGTTCGCGACGCTAGAGTCACCTGCGGGTGAGGCGGGGGTGCTGGCGGTCGATGCGACTGCGCCGCTGGGGGTGCTGGTCGGGCAGGTGAAGGCCTGGCTGCCTGCCGGCTAGTTGTCTACCGCGCTTCGCATGACCCGCGGCGCACGAAACCCGATGATTTTCGCCAAGAGGAGCCTCACGATGACCATCATCATTACTGCCTTTGAACGGTCGCCCGATGGCGGCAAGGGACTGGCGCGCGATACGCGCGTTCGCTGGGCGCTTGAAGAAGCGGGCCAACCCTACGAGGTTCGCCTGGTTTCGTTCCATGCGATGAAAGAACCCGCGCATCTGGGCCTTCATCCGTTCGGCCAGATTCCAACCTATGAGGAAGGCGATCTCGCCCTGTTCGAGACCGGCTCGATCGTCTTCCATATCGCCGAGCGCCATGCGGGTCTGTTGCCGGACGATGCCAATGCCCGGGCGCGTGCGATCACATGGATGTTTGCCGCGCTCAACACCGTGGAGCCGTCGATCCTTGAACTCGTAACCGCCAGGTTTCTGGAGGGCGACAAGCCCTGGACCAAGGAGCGCTTGCTTCTGGTCGTGGATCGCATCCGCCATCGGCTGGACCAACTTTCTGCTCGCCTGGGCGATGCGGACTGGCTCGATGGTGCGTTCAGCGCGGGCGACCTGATGATGGCGTCGGTGCTGCTCAGGCTGAGACCATCGGGCATTCTGGACGAATTTCCGAACCTGGCTGCCTATGTCGCCCGCGGCGAAGCGCGGCCCGCATACAAGCGGGCTTTCGCCGCCCAATTGGCGATCAACGCCTAGGCCTTGCCTGACCGCAGCGCCTCGAGCACCACGGACACGCGGTTCATCGTGTCGGCCACCGTTGCCAGTTCGTCCTCGGTGGCCGGCGCCACCATGGCGGTGACGAGCTCGGCCTGGACGGCCAGGCACTTCTGCGCCATGGCCATGCCGTCCTCGGTGAGCGTCAGGCGTCGGATGCGCGCATCGGCCCCATCGCTGTCGCGCCGGACCCAGCCCTTGGCCTCCATCTGCGTGAGCAGCATGCTCACGCCGCTCTTGGCGACGAAGCAGCGCGCCGCCAACGCCTGCTGCGTGATGCCCGGCGTGGTGGCGATGGTGGCCAGCACCTCGTGCTCGCCCACGCGCAGCCCGATGGCGGCGAGCCGCGCGGTCATCACCGCGTCGCAGAGGTTGTAGGCCTGCACCACCGCCAGCCAGGCGAGCGTGCCGTGGGGCGAGGAGGGGGCTCGGTCGGATTTGCGGGGCTTGGGGGTCTTTGCGGCGGGCATTGGATATGGTTCAGTGTTGAACTATACTGTTCATGATTGAACCAATTCTAGTCTGGCCATGAACCTCTACCTCCGCCTGCTGATGACCCTGCTGCGTGCCTGGCGCGCACCGCGCCTGGCACCGGGCGACACGCTGGAGCGGCGGCTGCGCGTGCTGCCCAACGACCTCGACATCAACGGCCACATGAACAACGGCCGCTACCTGACCATCGTCGACCTGGTGCTGGTCGAATTCTTCGTGCGCACCGGCTTTGCCGCCGCCATGCTGCGCCAGGGCTGGCGGCCGATGTCGGGCGGATCGCTCATCAGCTATCGGCGCGGGCTGAACCCGTTCGACGCGTACACGCTGCGCTTCCGGCTCGATGCCACCGACCAGTACTGGAACTACATGCGCTTCGAGTTCGTCAAGGACGACAAGGTCTGCGCTGCCGGCTACATGAAGGGCGCGGCCGTGGGGCGGGACGGGCTGGTGCCCAACCTCGCGTCGTATGCCGCCATGGGGCTCGTGCCGCCCGAGCACGCGCTGCCGCCGCCGGTGCGCGACTGGATCGCGGCCGAGCAGGGCGTGATGAGCGCGGCCTGGTAAGCCCGCTCAAGGGGCGGGCGCATCGAGCGCCAGCCGCAGCCGCGTGACGTTCGGATTGCCCGGATCGCGCTGCACCTTGAAGCCCAGCTTGCGCGCGAGGCCCAGCATCGCGAGGTTGTCGTAGAGCGTGATGTCCGCGAGCTGCCGCACGCCAGCCTCCGTGGCCGCCGCGATCAGCTTGCGCATGAGCTTCCCGGCAAGGCCGCGGTGCTGCCATGCATCGGCGATGACGATGGCGAACTCGGCCGTCGTTGCCGTCTCCGGCGTATCGCCACGCACGTAGCGCACCACGCCCATCTGCTGCTCGACGCCGTCGACCAGGGTGGTCGCGATGAGCGCCAGCTCGCGGTCATAGTCGATGTGGGTCATGCGCCAGAGCTCGTCGGGCTGCGGTTTGCGGGGCGACAGCAGGCGGTGGTAGCCCGTCTCCTTCGACAGGCCATCCACGAAGGCCGTGTGCATCGCCAGGTCTTCGGCGTGGATCGGTCGGATGCGAACCGGCGTGCCATCGGCGAGTTGCCAGTCCTCGACCAGATGACTGGGGTAGCCGAGGGCCGGCATGGCATCAGCCGATGACTTCGGGCCAGTCCGTATGGAAGAACTGGCCTTCGGGCTTGTCCACCCGCTCGTACGTGTGGGCACCGAAGAAGTCCCGCTGCGCCTGCAGCAGGTTCGCCGGCAGCCGCTCCGTGCGGTAGCTGTCGTAGTAGGCCAGCGAGGCGCTGAAGGCAGGCACCGGAATGCCGTTGCTCACCGCCAGCGCCACCACTTCTCGCCAGTTCTGCTGCGTGCGGTTCAAGAGGTCCTTGAAGAACGGGTCGAGCATCAGGTTGCCCAGCGCCGGGTCGGTGCGGAAGGCGTCGGTGATGCGATTCAAAAAGCGCGCGCGAATGATGCAGCCGCCGCGCCAGATCGCCGCGATGCGGCCCAGGTCGAGCTTCCACTCCTTCTTGTCGCCCATCGTCTTGATCAGGTCGAAGCCCTGCGTGTAGCTGATGGCCTTCGAGGCATAGAGCGCATCGTGCACCTTGGCCACCAGCGTCTTCTTCTCGAGGGACAGTTCGATCTTCGGCCCCTGCAGCACCTTGCTGGCCGCCACGCGCGCCTCGACCGCGGCGTTGATGGTGCTGATGACCACCGCGTTCTCGGCCGCATTGATCAGCGTCCACTGGCCCGTGCCCTTCTGGCCGGCTTTGTCGAGGATCACGTCGACGATGAGCTTGCCCGTTTCCGGGTCCTTCTGCTCGAGCGCCTTGGCGGTGATCTGGATCAGGTAGCTCTGCAGCTCGCCCTCGTTCCATTCGCTGAAGATCGCGGCCATCTCGTTGGTGGTGAATCCTGCGGCCTTGAACAGGCTGTAGGCCTCGCAGATCAGCTGCATGTCGCCGTATTCGATGCCGTTGTGCACCATCTTCACGTAGTGGCCCGCGCCGCCGGGGCCGATGTGGATCACGCAAGGCTCGCCATCCACCTTGGCCGCGATGCTCTCGAAGATCGGTTTCATCACTTCCCAGGTGGAAAGCGGCCCGCCCGGCATGATCGAAGGGCCCTTGCGCGCGCCTTCCTCCCCGCCCGACACGCCCGCGCCGATGAAGCGCAGGCCTTTGCTCGCCAGGTAGGCGTCGCGGCGCTCGGTGTCGGTGTAGAGGCTGTTGCCGCCGTCGATGACGATATCGTCCTTGTCGAGCAGTGGAATGAGTTGTTCGATCACCTGGTCGACCGGTGCACCGGCCTTGACCATGATCTGGATCTTGCGAGGTTTCTCGAGGCTCTGGACGAACTCTTCGAGCGTCTTCGCGCCGACCAGCTTCTTGCCGGGGTTCGCGGCCACGAAGGCTTCGGTGGTGGCTTCGGTGCGGTTGTAGACGCTGACCTGGAAGCCGCGGCTTTCCACGTTCAGCACGAGGTTCTGGCCCATCACGGCCAGGCCGATCAGTCCGAAATCGCTTTTCTTGCTCACGGCCCTTCTTTCGTGTGCGGTTGGAGGTGGTTGGATATGACGGTCATTGTGCCGGGGGCGGTGGCCGTGCGTCGTCGGAGAGCGTCTATACCCGCTTGGCAAATGCGCCCGGGCTGGCTATGTTTGCAGGATGACGCCCGCCACCGCAGCCGCCGCGATCCACACCTGGTCGACCGACGCCGTGCCGCCGCCGCAGCGGCTGGACTACTGGATCGGCGCGGTCTGCGAAGGTTTTCTCGAAATGGACGTGACCAGCACGCAGGCCGGCCGCTTCGGCGCGACGCTGGAATCCGTGCCGCTCGGCCCCATCGGCGTGAACCGCGTGCGCGGCACCGCGCAGGATGTGTACCGCACGCGCCGCGCCATTGCCCACAGCCGCAGCAACTATTACTACCTGCTCTGCAAGACCGATTCGCCCTGGGTGGCCGTGCAGGCAGAACGCTCCGCGCGCATGCTGCCGGGCGACGTGGTGCTGGTCGATTCGCGGCGTCGCTACGCCTTCATCTGCTGCAATCGGCCGACACCCTCTCGCTCGAACTGCCGACTGCATGGGTCGAGTCGTGGCTGCCCGATGCCGACGACCTCGTTGCGCGCCGGATCGACGGGCGCACTGGCTGGGGCAGTGTGCTCAGCCGCTTCGCGCAGGAGCTTTCACCCGAGATCGCCGCGAAGCCGCCGCTGCCGTCGGCGCTGCTGACCGATCAGCTCGGTGGGCTGCTGGCCCTGGCGCTCGGGCAGGGGCCATTGGCGCCCGACGAGAGCAGCCGTGCGGCACTGCGCCGGCGCGTGCTCGATGCGACGCGCGAGCGCCATGCGGAGCCGGGCCTCACGGCCGCCGGCGTGGCGCGCGAGCGGGGCATTTCGGAGCGTAGTCTTCACCGCTGCCTGGCCGACGGAGCGACCACCTTCGCGACCGCGCTGACCAACTTTCGGATGCAGGTGGCGCAGCGCATGCTGGGCGATGCACGCTTCGACCGGTTGAGCATTGCGGAGATCGGGTTTCGCGTGGGGCTGAGCGATGCCTCGCACTTCGTGCGGCAGTGCCGCCGGTATCTGGGGAACACGCCCGGCGAGCTGCGGCGCCTTCGCTGACCTTGTGCGCCTGCGCCGCTCAGATGCTGCGCAGGTTGACACGCTTCGAAAGCGCCTCGGCACTCTCGCGTTGCTCGCTGTAGCGGTCGACCAGATGGTCCGCGCAATCGCGCGTGAGCAGCGTGAACTTCACCAGTTCTTCCATCACATCGACCACGCGCTCGTGTAATAGGGCGAGGGCTTCATGCGTCCGTTCTCCTCGAACTCGAGGAAGGCCTTGGCGACCGACGACTGGTTGGGGATTGTGATCATGCGCATCCAGCGGCCGAGCACGCGCAGCTGGTTCACCGCGTTGAAGGACTGCGAGCCGCCCGACACCTCCATGACCGCGAGCGTCTTGCCCTGCGTGGGCCGCACCGAGCCCATCGCCAGCGGGATCCAGTCGATCTGCGCCTTCATGATGCCGGTCATCGCGCCGTGGCGTTCGGGGGAGCACCACACCATGCCTTCGGACCATTGCGCGAGGCCGCGAAGTTCCTGCACCTTCGGATGGTCATCGGGCGCGCCATCGGGCAGGGGCAGGCCGCGCGGATCGTAGATGCGGGTCTCGGCACCCATGGCCCGGAGCAGGCGCCCAGCCTCTTCGGTCAGCAGCCGGCTGTAGGAGCGCTCGCGCACCGATCCGTAGAGCAGCAGGATGCGTGGCGCATGCGTCGCACGCGCTGTCGGCAGCAACTGCTGCAGGTCGGGTTGGCGAAAGGCCTCGGTGTCGAGGTTGGGAAGATCAAGGCTTGGCGACACGCTGGCCCTTTGCATCGATCACGGCTTCGCCGTCTTCCTTGGAGAACGCGCCCAGCTGAGGACGCGGCAGGATGTCGAGCACGACCTCGGAAGGCCGGCACAGGCGCGTGGCGAGCGGCGTCACCACGATCGGCCGGTTGATGAGGATCGGGTGCTGCAGCATGAAGGCGATCAGTTGCTCGTCCGTCCACTTGGCGTCTCCCAGGCCGAGTTCGTCGAAGGGCGTTCCCTTCTGGCGCAGCACGTCGCGCACCAGCGCATCCATGTCTGCGATCAGTTGCTTCAGCGTCGCGCGGTCGGGCGGGTTTTTCAGGTACTCGATGACCGTGGGCTCTTCGCCCGTGTTGCGGATCAGCGCGAGCACGTTTCTGGACGTGCCACAGGCAGGGTTGTGATAAATGGTGATGTCGTTCATGGCAGTGAGAGGGTCAGTCGGAGCGCCAGTGCCGCCAGCGTCGCGAACAGCACGGGCACGGTCAGCACGATGCCGACCTTGAAGTAGTAGCCCCAGGCGATGGTCGTACCCTTCTTCTCGAGCACATGCAGCCAGAGCAGCGTAGCCAGGCTGCCGATGGGTGTGATCTTAGGCCCCAGATCGCAGCCGATCACGTTGGCGTAGACCATGGCTTCCTTCACCACGCCGCTCGCGTTCGATGCGTCGATGGAGAGCGCGCCGACCAGCACGGTCAGCATGTTGTTCATGACCGATGAAAGCGCGGCCGTGAGAAAGCCGGTGCCCATGGCTGCGCCCCAGACGCCGCCTTGCGCGAAGACGTTCAGCAGCGAGGCGATCTGCCCGGTCAGCCCGGCATTGCGCAGGCCGTAGACCACGAGGTACATGCCCAGCGAGAAGATCACGATCTGCCAGGGCGCGCCGTGCAGCACCTTGCGCGTGCTGATGACATGTCCGCGCGCCGCCACGGCGAGCAGGATGGCCGCGCCCACGGCCGCCACCGCGCTGACCGGAACGCCCAGCGGTTCCAGGCCGAAGAAGCCGACGAGCAGGAGCACCAGCACGATCCAGCCTGCCCGAAACGTTGCGGGGTCGCGGATGGCGTCGACCGGCGCCTTGAGCTGGGCTACGTCGTAGCTTGCAGGGATGCCGCGGCGGAAGTAGAGCAACCGCACCAGCAGGCTCGCGAGCACGGCCGCGATGTTCACCGGGACCATGACCGACGCGTAGGTGTTGAAACCGATCCTGAAGAAGTCGGCAGAGACGATGTTCACGAGGTTCGAGACGATCAACGGCAGGCTGGCCGTATCGGCGATGAAGCCTGCGGCCATCACGAAGGCCAATGTGGCCGCGGGCGTGAAGCCGAGCGCGACGAGCATGGCCATCACGATGGGCGTGAGGATCAGTGCCGCACCATCGTTGGCGAAAAGGGCCGACACCGCGGC
>CAMATD010000234.1 GCA_945860785.1 Variovorax sp. YR752
TGGCGCAGGCGCTGAAGGGGCGGCCGATGCGGGCCACCGTGCTCGCGGGGCTCGGGGCCGCGTTCCTGTGCGCCTACGGCCTGCGGGCGCTGTGGCGTTCGCGGCAGCCCGGTGTCTTGCAGGCGGCGGCGCAGGGCACCTCGCTCTCGCGCGCGGCCGTCGTGGCGCAGGCGGCGGGCTTCACGCTGCTGAATCCGCATGTCTACCTCGACACGGTGCTGCTGGTGGGCAGCGCGGGTGCGCAGTACGCGGGCCCGCTCAAGCTCTGGTTCGTGGCGGGCGCTTCGGTCGCGAGCGCGCTGTGGTTCACGGCCCTGGGCTTCGGCGCACGCCTGCTCGCGCCGGTGTTCGCGCGCCCGCGTGCCTGGCAGATGCTCGATGCGCTGATCGGCGGCACCATGCTCGTGCTGGCAGCCATGCTGGCCCGGCGCGCGCTGACCGGGCTCTGAGCGCCGGCCCGATGCCGCGGCGTTAAGCTCGCCGCATGCCCAAGAAAGTCGCCGCACCCCCCCGTCCGCCAGCACCCAAGCGCCCCGCGCGACCCAGCGAGGTCCGCATCATCGGCGGCCAATGGAAGCGCACCCGCCTCGCGGTGGCCGACAAACCGGGCCTGCGCCCCACGCCCGACCGCGTGCGCGAAACGCTGTTCAACTGGCTCGCAAGCCTCGCCGGCGCCGGTGGCGGCGAACTGCCGGGCTGGCATTGCGTCGACGCGTTCGCGGGCACCGGCGCGCTGGGCCTGGAGGCCGCTTCGCGCGGCGCGGCGAACGTGCTGCTGTGCGAGCAGGACGCCGCGCTGGTCGCGCAGCTCCAGGCGGCCAAGACCAAGCTGTCGGCCGAGACCGTGCGCATCGAGCGCGGCAACGGCGTGACGGCGCTCGAACGCACGACGGCCGGCAGCCTGCACGCCGTCTTCCTCGACCCGCCCTTCGAGAGCACCGCGCTCTACGAACCCGCCCTGCGTGCCGCGGCGCGCGCGCTGCGCCCCGGCGGCGCCGTCTACCTCGAAGCGTCCCGCCCGTGGACCGACGAAGAACTGGCTGCCCTCGGTCTTGCCAGCTTCCGTTACCTGAAGGCCGGCGCCGTGCATGCCCACCTGTTGCGGCCGGCCTCGGAGGGGACTGCATAATCCGCCGAACAAGCCGCACCGGCAGCATGAGGAAGAAGCAACCATGGCCAGCAACGTCATCGCGGTTTACCCCGGCACATTCGACCCCATCACCCTCGGTCACGAGGACGTGGTGCGCCGTGCAACCCAGCTTTTTTCCAAGGTGATCGTCGCCGTCGCGGCGGGCCACCACAAGAAGGCGCTGTTCAACCTGACGGAGCGCATGGACATGGCCCGCGAGGCCGTCAAGCCCTACAGCGACCAGGTCACGGTCGAGAGCTTCTCGGGCCTCCTGCGCGACTTCGTCGTGGCGCGCGGCGGCAAGGCCATGGTGCGCGGCCTGCGCGCGGTGACCGACTTCGACTACGAGTTCCAGCTCGCCGGCATGAACCGCTCGCTGATGCCCGATGTCGAGACCGTCTTCCTCACGCCCAGCGACAAGTACCAGTTCATCTCCAGCACCTTCGTGCGCGAGATCGCCATGCTCGGCGGCGAGGTCAACAAGTTCGTATCGCCCAACGTCGAGCACATGCTCGCCGCCAAGGTGCGCAGCCTCGGCCGTGAATAAACCGCGATGAGCGGTTCGCCGCCACCCCGCCTGCATCTGCTCGGGGATGCAGCGCTCCTGTGCGAGCTGCCGGCACCGGCCACGCTGGTGCAGCAGCAGCGCATCTGGGCGCTGGCCACGCAGGCCCGGCGTTGGCGAAGTGCTGCCGGGCATGAACAACCTCACGCTGACCTTCGATCCGACCGTGGTCGATCTCGATGCGCTCACGGCGCAGGTGCTTGAAGCCTGGCCGAAGCTTTCCGCCAGTGCCATCGAAGGCCGGCTGGTCGAGATTCCGGTGGCCTACGGCGGCGAGGACGGCCCCGACCTGGGCGACGTCGCGGCGCACACCGGCCTCACGCCGGCCGAGGTGGTGCGGCGCCACAGCGCGGGCGAGTACGTGGTCTATCTGCTGGGCTTCCTGCCCGGTTTCGCCTTCATGGGCGGGCTCGCGCCCGAACTCGCCATACCGCGCCATACCGCGCCACACCGCGCCACACCGCGCCACACCGCGCCACACCGCGCCACACCGCGCCGCGCACGGCCGTGCCCGCGCGCTCGGTCGGCATCGGCGGCGAGCAGACCGGCATCTACCCGCTGGTGTCGCCGGGCGGCTGGCAGTTGATCGGCCGCACCTCGCTTGAGATGTTCGATCCGACGGCCGAGTCACCCACCTTGCTGCGCCCGGGTGACCGCGTGCGCTTCGTCGTCGAGAGCCTGCAGACATGATCGTGGTCCAAAAGCCCGGCGTGCTGGCCTCGGTGCAAGACCTGGGGCGGCATGGCCATCGCCAGCTCGGCATCTGCCCTGGCGGCGCGCTGGACGTGCTTGCGCTCATGCTCGCGAACCGGCTGGTGGGCATTGCCGATGGTGCCGCGGGCCATCGAACTCACGATGGGCAGCTGCGAGCTGCGCTTCGAAGCCGACACGCGCATCGCGCTGACCGGCGACGACTTCAGCGCGCAGCTCGACGGCGCGCCACTCTGGCCCTGCTGGAGCGTGCCGGTGGCGGCAGGCCAGACCCTCAAGCTCATGGGCGCCAACGCGGCAGGCGCGAAGAAGACCGGGCTGCGCAGCTGGCTTGCCATCGCAGGCGGCATCGACGTGGCGCCCGTGCTCGGCTCGCGCAGCACCGATCTCAAAGCCGGCTTTGGTGGCCACGAAGGCCGCGCCCTGCGCAAGGGCGACCGGCTGCCGCTGGGCCCGTCGCGGCTCGATGCCGCACAGCGCGCGCGCCGACCCTTTGGTCTGCGCGGCCCCGACTGGGGTCCGGAAGAGGACGACGCGGCCATCGCATTGCGCGTGCTGCCCGGCCCCGAGTTCGAGCAGTTCACGCTGGCCGCGCGCGACGTGCTCTGGGGCGAGCCATGGCGCATCACCTCGCAGAGCAACCGCATGGGCAGCCGGCTCGCCGGCACCGAACTCAAGCGCAAGCGCGGTGGCGACATGCTCTCGTCGGGCGTGATCCCCGGCACGATCCAGGTGCCGCCCTCGGGCCAGCCGATCATCCTGATGGGTGACGCACAGACCACAGGCGGCTATCCGCGCATCGGCGTAGTGATCCGCGCTGACCTCTGGAAGCTGGCACAAGCGCCGCTCAACGGCAAGCTGCGCCTCGTGCAGGTCGACATGCAGCAGGCGCTGACGGCGTGGGCCGACCAGCAGCGCTACCTGGCGCAGGTGGCACAAGGGCTTGCCGTGGCGGGCTTGCCGGGCGCGGCATAGACTGTGCGAGCAGGCAGCCGGCGGGCCGCGTTGGTGCCCGCCCCTGCAGAAGAAGGAACATCCCCATGCACATCGACCTCAATGCCGATCTCGGCGAAGGCGCCGGCAGCGACGAAGCGCTGCTCGGCCTCGTGAGCTCAGCCAACATCGCCTGCGGCTGGCACGCGGGCGACGCCAAGACCATGCGTCAATGCGTGCGCTGGGCCATCGAACACGGCGTGGCCATCGGCGCGCACCCGAGCTTTCCCGACCGCGAGAACTTCGGCCGCAGCACCATGCACCTGCCGCCCGACGAGATCGTGTCCAACATGCTCTACCAGGTCGGCGCGCTGGCCGCGATCGTCAAGGCCGAGGGCGGCACGCTCGCGCACGTCAAGGCGCACGGCCAGCTCTACAACCAGGCCGTGAAGGAGCCCGAGCTCGCCGATGCGCTCTGCGAAGCGGTGCGCCGCTTCGACCCTTCGCTCAAGTTCTTCGGCCTCGCGGGCAGCAACATGATCGACGCCGCGCGCCGCGCCGGCCTCACGCCCATCGAGGAAGTGTTCGCCGACCGCGGCTACATGCCCGACGGCAGCCTCGTGCCGCGCAGCCAGCCCGGCGCGCTGATCGAGAGCGAGGAGCAATCGATCGCGCAAACCCTCTCGCTGGTGCGCGACCACCAGGTGACCGCCATCGACGGCAGCACCGTGGCCGTCAACGCGCAGACCGTGTGCCTGCACGGCGACGGCGCCCATGCGCTGGCCTTTGCGCGCCGCATCCGCGAACGGCTGCAGGCCGAGGGCATCGCGGTTCGCGCCTGAGCGGCATCCGTCAGGGCAGCGGGTCGGGCGACAGCGCGCTGACCCACTCTTCTCCGGCTTCGGCGCAGTAGTCGGCCACGATGGCCCGTGTGAGCTTGGCCACTGCATGCACGGCAGGCGCCGTGTCGCGCGCATGGGCCAGTGTGATCACCATCGGCGGCAGCGCCGGCCCATCGCGAATTTCGAGGTAGCCCTCGGCCAGTTCCTTCCTCACGAAAATCGGCGGAATCGCCGCCACGCCGAAGCCGCCCTTCGTGAGCTGGATGATCGACTGCACCGAAGGAAAGCTGCACACGCGCGGCTCCACGGCACGTCCGACGAACAGCGCGCTGACATGCGCGCGCGGCCCCGAGGTCCTGGAGAAGGTGAGGACCGGCACGCGCTCCAGATCCTCCAGCCGCAAGGTCCGCACCTTCGGAAGCACGGCGGGGCGCGCCACCCACAGCATCGGAAAGCGGCACAGCGACGTGACGGCCGACTCGCCGTCGTTCGCCACGTCCGCGATGTCGTCGTTCTGGATCATCAGGTCGAACTTGCGGCGCCGGAACTGGTCACGCAGGTTGTGCGCCGTGTCGACCGTGATGTCGGGCTCGATCGCCGGAAGCCGCTCGCTGAGCATGTGGATCAGCGGTGTCAGCCAGGTGTGGACCACGGTTTCGATGACGCCGATGCGAACCCGGCCGGAGGGCGACGCGTCGGGGTGCACCGAGAGCTTCAGCTGCTTTTCCAGGGCGAGCATTTGCTCGGCCTGGCGCACCACCTGCTCGCCGATGATCGTGAGCTTCAGCGTGCGCTGCGCACGGTCGACCAGCAGCACGCCGAGCTCCTCTTCCAGCGCCTCGATGCGCTTGGACACGGCGGCCTGCGTGGTGCACAGCATCTGCGCGGTCTCGCGAAAGCTCTTGAGCCGATCGAGCATCACGAGCGTTTCGAGGAATCGTGTGTTCATTGGTGAATCTCTCCCTGCGTTCAGTCGTCCCGCGAATTTTTGTTATCGGGCCCTTCAACAAAAACTCGTTCGACAGCCACTGAGGCGCCATGTTTTCATAAAGCCGTCACACAGAGACAGAGGTGCAACCCGCCCTCTGCAGCCGTCGTTTTGCATCACGGTTGCAGTCGTCGTGCCAGCGGGCGCCCCTCCGTTTTCACATCACGCAAGGCAATGCAAGGCAGGGAAGAAAAGAGATGAAGAGAACGACTGCACAACGGCGATCGGCATTTCCAGGTCATTTTTTCCTACGTGCGCTGTGCATCGTGCTGATCACGCTGCTCCCGAGCATCGTGACGATCCAGCCTGATGTGGTCATGGGCAAGGAGCGCTAGCCGTGCAGGACCTTGTCCGCTTTGCCCTGCCACTGCAGGAGCGATGTTGACCCTGCATGGGAGGAAACGCGCGCGTATCTGACACGCATTGCGCGCTTGCGAATGCATAGAACACATAAACCCAGGCTGTCACACATCATGGAAAAGAAGACTCGTACATCTTTCAAGCTTTTGGCCGCATCGGCCATGCTGGCGTCGGTACTCGCGGGCTGCGGGGGCGGCAGCGACAGCGGCGCATCGACGGTGTTCGTGCCCGTTGCCGTACAGGTGCCCGGCCCTGCGGCGCCGCTCGCACCTGCATCTGAGCCTGCACCGGTCGCCCCTGTCCCGCCCGAGCCTGTGCCTGCGCTGGGCCCTCTGTTCGAGGAGCAGCGGGCCGACATGCTCAAGCAACTGGCGCCGCCGATCCTCGACTGTCTGCCCAAGGTCGAGAACACCAACAAAAACAGCCCGATGTTCCATGGCTGCGTCGACTGGCATTCGGCCGTACATGCCGCCTATTCCCTCTATACGATCTACAGGCATTCGGGGGACAAGAAGTACCTGGATGCGGTCGAAGCCGTCCTGCGCCCCGAACTCGTGCAGCAGGAACTCGCCTACATGACCAACACGCAGGGCACCACGGGAGATCGTGGTGTGTTCGGCAACACCGCCGAGGACTTCTATGGCCTTTCGTGGTTCCTGGCGCTGGCCAAGGAGCGTGAGTTGGCAACCGGCAACAAGGACTTCCGGCCACTGGGAGATGCTGCGGCCAAGCGCATCAAGGATCTCGTCGCCCAACTCACGCCCGAGTAGATCGAGCTGAGAACGGTGACTGTCGACAGGGGCAAGCATCCGTTCGACTACTTCACAGCGCACAACTACGCGAATCTGCCTTGGGCACTCGTGCACCTGAAGCTCTGGGCCGACTGGGTCCAGGACGATCCGTTGTCGAAGTTCACGAAGGACTATGTTTCGACGAACCTGATGAAGCCGGAGTTCGACAAGCTGTACCCCGCGCAGAACGACGCCGGCAAGCCAGACGAATTCTTCGCGCCCTGCCTCATGCGACTGGCTGTGGTGTCCCGGGTGCTGGGTGCCGAGAAGGTCGATTGGTTGAAGGAAAGGGTGCCGGACAGTTTCTACGTCGAAGCCATCAACGTGCCGAAGAACGCCAGCTATCACCAAACGGCGCAGAACTGGTCGCGCTCCTTCGCTCTCTGGTGGATCTACCAGACGACGAACCAGAAGACCCTCCGGTCCATGGCCGTCCGGCTGCTGGGCGACCAACTGCTGTACCGCAACCGCTGGGACAAGCAGTTCGACTATGGAAATTCCCACTGGATCGCGCAGTACGCGGTACGCATGATCGATGCGACCTACGAACCCAATGCACCCTTGAACGGCGTTGAGGAAATTCCCCTGCAACTGGCGGCGGGCGATACATGGGCGCTTGGCGGCAAAGGTCTCGCGCCCGATGAGCATGCTTATGCTGGACTGCTGAACAAGGCGCTCTCGCTCCTGCAGGGCGGGAAGATCCGGTACGTCAACAATGCCAAGTCGGGGGCGATGGGATTCGACGACAACCCGGCCTCGATCCAGAACCTCGTCGAGAAGCGCTTGCCCTACCTGCTGGAACTGATCGCCTCTTATCAGCGAGATCCTTCCGAGAAGGTGAGGAGTCCGCGCCTGATCACCTTGCATGAGGGCTACGAGGTGGGCTTCGGCTTTCTCAAGCCTTCGACGAAACCGGGCGATCTTGATCAGTTCCTCGTCCTCCAGGAGATCAACGCCATCCGTTCGACCGAGGGCGACTGGGTCGTGGTGCGTGCCTACCTTCAGTCGATCGTCTCGCAGCTGAAAGCGGCGGCGCCGAAGAGCCCCATCGTCCTGGGCACCTACGACAACCCGTATCGTTCGTGCAAGCTCGCGAAGGGCGGCGAGGAGACGCGCAAGCTGGTGGACGACTACCTGGAAGGCGGCGGCAAGTTCACGAAGGGGCTGAACGACGTCATCCGCGAGGTCGCCCGCGACAACGGCGTGCAGGTCGCCGAAGTCTTCGGCAAGCTGGCCGACGAGGACTGGGACTCCGACTGCGACACGCCCAATGCCTCGGGTAACAAGAAGATCGCGGACGCCTTCCAGGGGCAGATCCGGTCCGACTGATCGATCCTGGCCTGTCGTCTCTCGCGGCGACAGGCCGCGCCTGATCTGCTATCCAGGAGGGGAGGCTTTCTTGCGGTACCTTCGGGGCCATGACCAAGCCGAAGTCGCCACGATCCTCCCCGCCATTGCGCGTCCTGCTCACCGGCTTCGACCCGTTCGAGCAGGAATCGATCAACCCTTCATGGGAGGCGGTGCGCGCGCTCGATGGCTGGAAGGTCGGCCGCGCCACGGTGCATGCGCGCCAGATGCCCTGCGTTTTCGGCGAAGCCATCGAAACGCTGGCAAGCGCGATGGATGAGCTGAAACCTCAGCTCGTGCTCTGCATCGGCCAGGCCGGCGGACGCTCGGAGATCACCCCCGAGCGCATCGCGATCAACATCGACGACGGACGCATCGCCGACAACGCCGGCCATCAGCCGATCGACGAGCCCGTGGTGCCGGGCGCACCCGCGGCGTATTTCTCGACGCTGCCGATCAAGGCCATGGTGCGCGACCTGCGCGCCGCGGGCGTGCCGGCTTCCGTGTCGAACAGTGCGGGCACCTTCGTCTGCAATCACATCTTCTACGGCCTGATGCACCGCATCGCGACGCATCCGGTGCCGGGGCTGCGCGGTGGCTTCATCCACATTCCCTACCTGCCGGAGCAGGCGGCCCGTTTTCCGGGCGCGCCGAGCATGTCGCTGGCCACGATGACCGAAGCGCTGCGCATCGCCGTGGCCACTGCGCTGAAGGTGAAGCACGACGTGGCCGAAACCGGCGACCAGCTGCACTGAGGCACGTCAGGCCGGGAACTGCTTTGCGAGCCAGGCGATCAGCGCCGCATTGACGACATCGGGCTTTTCCATCGTCAGCATGTGGCCGCATTGCGGCACCCAGACGACCTCGGCCTGCGGCAGCAACGCGGCCATTTCGCGCGTGCATTCGGGCGGCGCCAGCCGGTCGTCGTCGCCGCACATCAACAGCACCGGGGCGCGCAGCGACGACAGGTGGAGGCGCGCATCGGGCCGGCGCATCACCGCACGGTTCTGGCTGATGAGCTGGGCTGCGCCGGCGCCGAGCACGATGTCGAGGTAGCGCTGTACCAGCACCGGGTCGGCGGCTTGTGCCGGATGGAAGGCGAAGTAGACATTTGGCTCGATCACGTCGCGCAGCTCGCCGCGCTCGAAGAATTCGATCGCGCCCTCGCGCAGCGTGAACATGTCGGGCGTCTCGGGCCGCGCGCTGGTGCCGAGCAGTGCGAGCCCCGCGATGCGTTCGGGCGCCTGGCGGGCCGCTTCCATCGCGACCATGCCGCCCATGGAAGCGCCGCAGAGCACCAGCGGCCCCGGGTTCTCGCGCAGCACGGCTGCGGCCATGCCTTCGATGGTGTCGTTGCGCGTCTGGGCATCGCTCACGCGCGCTTCGAAGGCAGAGGGGAGGGCGGGTCGCTGGGCGTCCCAGATGCGCTCGTCGCAGGCGAGGCCGGGCAGTAGAACAAGGTGGGGCATGGGTGGATTTTGCGCGATCGCATGAACCCGGCGTAACGGCATAGGCTGCATGGCCAGCAGTCATCCCGGGCCCGGGTCGACATACTTTCCGGCGCTGCGCGACGCACGGTGCGAGCGCGTTTTCGCTTCATGCCGAGGACAACACAATGAACCTGGTTCAACGCGTGCAGGACATCCTGCTCAAGCCCAAGGCCACCTGGCCGGTGATTGATGCGGAGCCGGACGACACCGCCGCGCTCTACAAGAACTACGTGATGATCCTCGCGCTGATTCCGGCGGTGGCGAGCTTCATCGGCCTCTCGGTCATCGGCATCGGCGCCTTCGGCGTGAACTTTCGTGTGCCGATCGTCTCGGGGCTCGCGAACATGGTGGTCGGCTACGTGCTGTCGCTGGTGATGGTGTTCGTGCTGGCGCTGATCGTCGATGCCATGGCGCCGACCTTCGAGGGCACCAAGAGCCAGATCGGTGCGGTCAAGGTCGCGGCCTATTCGAGCACGGCGGCCTTCGTGGGCGGCGTCTTCAGCCTGCTGCCCTCGCTGTCGCTGGGCGCACTGGTTGCGCTCTACGGCATCTACCTGCTCTACACTGGCCTGCCGGCGCTAATGAAGTGCCCGCAGGACAAGGCGATTGCATACACCGCCGTGGTGGTGGTGGTCTGCGCCATCGTCGGCGGCTTCGTGATCGCCTGGGTGCTGGCGCTGCTCACGCCCTCGCCGGGGCGGATCGGCGCGGCGTCGTCGTCGAACGTGCCGGCCGTGTCGATCAAGACGCCAGGCGGCGAACTCAGCATCGACACCGCGAAGATGGAAGAGATGGCCCGCAAGATGGAAGCGACCAGCAAGCAGATGGAAAAGGCCCAGGCCTCCGGCGACAGCGCCGCGGCCGGCAAGGCGGCCACGGAGATCCTGGGTGCGCTGACCGGCGGTGGCGGCACGCCCTCCCGGCGCAGACCTTGAAGCCGCTGCTGCCCGACACCGCCGGCGGCCTGCCGCGCGAATCGATCGAGGCCCAGAGCGACTCCGCCATGGGACTGGGCGGCTCGCAGACGCGCGCCACCTACCGCAGCGGTGACCAGTCCATCGAGCTGTCGATCAGCGACATGGGCGACATGGGCGACATGGGCGACATGGGCGACATGGGCGACATGGGCGACATGGGCGACATGGGCGACATGGGCGACATGGGCGGCATGGGCGGCATGGGCGGCATGGG
>CAMATD010000235.1 GCA_945860785.1 Variovorax sp. YR752
CGAGCTGCTGGTCGACAGCATCTTGCCCGTGGTGCGCTACTACGCCTACGTGCAGGTGGCCGAGACCGAGCAGAACCTGTGGCAGGAATACGCGCAGCTCGAAGGCACGCAACCCAACTTCGCGATGCGCAAGGTGTCGGACGCGCAAGACATCTACCCTGTGTTCCGCGACCTGTTCAAGAAGGAAGGGGCCACCTCATGAACACCGACCGTGCGCTGGAGCGCCTGCCCAGTCCCTCCGACTGGACCTTTGAGCTGATCGAGACCTACCACACCGAAATCGCCAAGACGGCCAAGGGCTTCGGGCTCGACGTGTACCCGAACCAGCTCGAGGTGATCACGGCCGAGCAGATGATGGATGCCTACGCCAGCGTGGGCATGCCGATGATCTATCGCCACTGGTCCTACGGCAAACAGTTCATCGCCACGGAGAAGAACTACAAGCGCGGCCACATGGGGCTGGCCTACGAGATCGTCATCAACTCCGACCCCTGCATCGCCTACCTGATGGAAGAGAACACCATGGCCATGCAGGCCCTGGTGATTGCACACGCGGCCTACGGCCACAACAGCTTCTTCAAGGGCAACTACCTGTTCCGGATGTGGACCGACGCGTCGTCTATCATCGACTACCTCGTCTACGCACGTCACTACATCGCCGAATGCGAGGAACGGCAGGGCCTCGATGCGGTCGAGGAGCTGCTCAACTCCTGCCACGCGTTGATGAACTACGGCGTCGACCGCTATCGCCGTCCGCAGAAGCGCTCGCTGGCGCAGGAAAGCGTGCAGCGCGCAGACCGCGAGCGCCACATGCAGCAGCAGGTGAACGATCTCTGGCGCACGCTGCCGCGCCGTGCCGAGCAGGCGGCCGAGTCCGACGCCGGGCGCCGCTTCCCGTCGGAGCCGCAAGAGAACCTGCTCTATTTCATCGAGAAGAATGCCGCGCTGCTCGAACCGTGGCAACGCGAGGTGGTGCGCATCGTGCGCAAGATCGCGCAGTATTTCTATCCGCAGCGCCAGACGCAGGTGATGAACGAAGGCTGGGCCACCTTCTGGCACTACACCCTGCTCAACACCATGTACGAGCGCGGCCAGCTGGCCGACGGCTTCATGATGGAATGGCTCAGCTCGCACACGGGCGTGATCTTCCAGCCGCCGGTGGGCCACCGCGCCTACAGCGGCATCAACCCCTATGCGTTGGGCTTCAAGATGTTCACCGATCTGCGGCGCATCTGCGAAAAACCCACCGAGGAAGACCGCCGCTGGTTCCCCGACTTCGCCGGCACCGACTGGGTCAAGACGCTCGACTACGCGATGCGCAACTTCAAGGACGAGAGCTTCGTCGGCCAGTTCCTGAGCCCGAAGACGATGCGCGACTTCAGGCTGTTCTCGATCCGCGACTACCAGAGCGAGTCCGAGCTCGAGGTGTCCGCCATCCACGACGACAGCGGCTACCAGGCCCTGCGCGAATCGCTGTCACGCCAGTACGACATCAGCAGCCGCGAGCCCGACATCCAGGTGTGGAGCGTCGCCACGCGCGGCGACCGCTCGCTGACGCTGCGGCACACGCAGCGCAACAACCTGCCATTGCACGACGGGGCGGAAGAAGTGCTGAAGCACGTCGCACGGCTCTGGGGCTTCGACGTGCATCTGGAGAGCATCGACAGCGCTGGCCGCATCAGCCGCAGCTGGAAGGCCGCGGCGCCAAAGCAGCTCTACTAGCCCTGCTTTCTGTTCGTCGCGTTGTGGGTCATTCAGGGCGCGCTCACGCCGACGGTGTGCTCTGCTCCGCGAATGTCCCCCGGCGCGGCCTAGGGCCGCATGCCTCCTCCTTTATTTCGCTGCGCAGAGCACTGGTTGATCGGCCGCAAACCCACAGCGTGCCCTCGTGCCCTGGGCACGCGCCCTGAACAAAAGCCTAAGGAACCAGCGCCGCAATCGCCAGCGTATAGCCCTTCACACCCAGCCCCACGATGATCCCGCGCGCCGCGGGCGAGATGTACGAGTGATGGCGAAACTCCTCGCGCGCATGCACGTTCGAGATGTGCAACTCGATCACCGGCACGCTCGCGCCCTTGATCGCATCGTGCAGCGCGATCGAGGTGTGGGTGTAGGCGCCGGGGTTCATCACCACGCCCAGCATGTTGCCGGCGGCCACTTCGCGGCCTGCCTCCTGGATCCAGTCGATCAGCACGCCCTCGTGGTTCGACTGGCGGCATTCGGTCTCGACGCCGAGCTTCGCCCCCGTGTCCTTGCACAGGCGCTCGACATCGGCCAGCGTGTCGCGTCCGTATTGCTCGGGCTCGCGCGTGCCGAGCAGGTTGAGGTTGGGGCCGTTGAGGACGAGTATTTTCTTCATGATGGATGAGGCGTCAGGCGACCGCCATTATGGTCTTGCAACCGCCTTGGGGCGCTTGGCCGCGGACGAGCCCACGTAGTAGTTGTACGAATCGATATCGACCACGCAGCGCGCCAGCAGATCGACGAACGCCCGCAGCTTCTGCCCCATGTAGCGCTGCCGCTGATAGGCGCAGTAGATACGCCGCGGCTCCGGCTGCCACTGCGGCAGCACCGGCACCAGCACGCCCTGCGCCACCTCGGGGCGGGCGAAGAAGGCCGGCAGCAGCGCGATGCCGAAGCCGTCGATGCAGAAGGTCTTCATCACCCAGTGGTCGTTGGTCTCGAAGGTGGGCTCGGGGCGGAACGCGTAGCTGCCCGACGCCCCCGACACCAACAGCACCTGCGAAGGCCCCGAGGACTCCTTCATCACGAGCGACCGGTGGTGCAGCAGCTCGTCGGGCGCCTTGGGCGTGCCTGGCGCTCCAGGTACTGCGGGCTCGCATAGAGGCCGTAGTTCAGCCGACCCAGCAGCTTGGCGACCAGGTTCGGCACATCGGGCGGCTCCGAGCAGACATAGCAGTCCACGTCGCCGATCTGCGGCGCATTCAGGCGGCTGGCCACATCGAGCTGGCAGCGCACGTTGGGATGCGACTCCAGGAACAGCTTCACCACGTGGCAGACGAAGGAGGTGCTGAACTGGGTGTCGGACAACAGCGAGAGGCTGCCCGAGACGCCGGCCGTGATCTCCTGCACCTCGGTGCGCGCCGCTTCCAGCCGGCCCGTCACGTCGTCGAGCAGCCCTTCGCAGCGCGCGAAGAAGGCGCGCCCCGCCTCGGTGGGCGTGATGCGACGCGAGCTGCGCATCAGCAACTGCGTGCCCAGCAGCTCTTCCAGCCGCGTGAGCTGCCGGCTCAGCGTGGCCTTGGAGACGCCCGACAGGCTCTCGGCCTTCGTGAGGCTGCCGCTTTGCATCACGAGCACGAAGGACTGGACCAGCGCCAGGTCGATGCCGGTCACGCGCAGCCCCTCTCCACGGAAGCTCGCCGTTGCAGAAATGAAAAGTTGCGTCTCGGCATGTGGCTTTCGGGAAAGGACAAGAAACGGTACGGTTTGCAGCTGCCGCAGGCACAGCGAATGCTATGCCAACCCCACCGAGCCCCCGCGGCCCCCACGATTGGAGAAAACCCGATGCACAGCCCTGCCCGACGCACCCTGCTTTCCGCCGGCGTCGCCGCCTCCCTGCTCCCGCTGCGCGCAGCCTGGGCAGCGGGACCGCTCAAGATCGGCTTCGTCTTCTTGGGCCCGGTCGGCGACACCGGCTGGACCTACCAGCACGACCTCGGCCGGCGCGAACTCGAAAAGAACCTCGGCACGCAGATCAGCGTGCGCACCGTGCCCGACACCAACGAAGGCCCGGATTCCGAGCGCGTGGCCCGCGAGCTCTCGTCCGAGGGCTACAAGCTGATCTTCGGCGCCTCGTTCGGCTACATGAAGCCGATGCTCTCCGTCGCCAACGACAACCCGGACACCAAATACCTGATTGCCAGCGGCTACCAGACCGCGAAGAACTTCGGCGGCTACAACGCCAGGTGGCACGAAGGCGGTTACCTCGCGGGCATCGTGGCGGGCAAGACCACACGCTTCAACACCATCGGCCTCGTCGGCGCACACCCGGTGCCCGACGTGATGTGGTACCTCAACGCGTTCACGCTCGGCGTGCGCAGCGTCAATCCGAAGGCGATGGTGCATGTGGTGTTCATCAACTCCTGGTTCGATCCGCCGAAGGAGCGCGACGCCGCCGTCGCGCTGATGAACCAGGGCGCCGACGTGCTGACCCATTTCACCGACACGCCCGCCGTGACCACCGCCGCCGAGGCGCGCGGCGTCGGCGTCATTTCCTTTCACTCCGACATGCGCAGCTACGCGCCGAAGAACTACCTGACGGGCGTCACCCACAGCTGGGACGGCTTCTACACCCTGGTGGCGCGCGAGGTGATGGCCGGCAGCTGGAAGCCCAGCCTCTACCTCGGCGGCATCGCCGACGGCGTGGTGAAGATGGCGCCGATGGGCCCACGGGTGCCGAAGGACGTGGCCGAACTCGTGCAGGCGAAGGAACGCGACATCGCCAGTGGCAAGCTCCAGGTCTTCGGCGGCCCGATCAAGGACCAGAAGGGCGTGGTCCGCGTGGCGGCCGGCAACAGCGTCGCGGATGCCGATCTCGGCAAGATGGACTGGTTCGTCGACGGCGTGATGGGCGGCTCGCGCTGAATGAAGGCCACGGGCACCATGACGAATCCACACGCTTCCACCTGGTACCCCGTGGCGCCGTCCGCTGCAGTGCGCCCTGGCGCCAACATCGTCGCGGGCTTTGCGGAAGGCCAGGAGCTCGCACTCTGGCGCTCGACCGACGGCGCGGCCCAGGCCTGGGAAAACCGGTGCCCGCATCGCAGCGTGCGTTTCACGCTCGGCCAGGTCATCGAAGACCGCCTCTCCTGCGCGTACCACGGTTGGCAGTACGCCGCGGGCAACGGACAGTGCGTCAGCATTCCTGCCCATCCGACGATGCAGGCGCCGCGCAACGTCTGCGCGAAGGTGTTCGGTGCAGTCGATGCCGCGGGCATGCTGTGGGTCAACCTCGCGCAAGACACGCCGTCCGTACCGCCGTCACTGGCCGACGCCGTGCCGGCCGGCTGGCACTTCTGCCGCACGCTGACCCTGCGCGCCGGTGCGCAGGGCGTGCGCGATGCATTCGTACGGCACGGCTTTGCAGTCGACGCGGCAACGGGCGCATGGCAGGGCACGCTCGACAAGATGAAGACCGCCGCGCTGCTGCTCGATGCGCAACCGCAACTCACCTTCGTCCACCTGTGGACCGAAGCGCCCCCAGGCTCCGATGCGATGAAGACCCTTCACACTGCCGCGCGGAGTCTGCGCAGCGACATCGAAACACAAGGCTGAAGGAACCACGATGCCCTTCGTCACCGACGATCCCAACATGCTCGACGACTGGCTGGTCGTCGGGCCCACGATCGCCCTCGGCGGTACGTCCGAACAGCAACCGCATGCCGCCCGCCTGCTCGGCGAAACACTGTCGCTCTGGGCTGCAGCCGATGGCGCGCCGCAGTGCCGCCTCGGCGCGCAGCCGCTGGCCGTGCAGTCGCACTACGGCTATGTCTGGGTCTGCCCCAGCGGCCGCCCCGCGCGCCCCCTCTTCGCGTTCGCCGAATATGCCGAACCCGGCCGCCGCATCATCGACTGCAGCGGCATCGGCGTGGCGGTCTCGGGCCTGCGCGTGATCGAGAACTTCCTCGACATGGCGCACTTCCCCTTCGTCCATGCCGACTACCTCGGCAAGGTGCCGCACACCGAGGTCGCGCAGTACCAGGTGGAGGTCGAGCCCGCCACCGGCGAGATCTGGGCCACCGACTGCCGCTTCTGGCAGCCCCGCGCCTCGGCCGCGCACGACACCGGCAGCAACGTGCGCTACACCTACCGCGTGATGCAGCCCTTCTCGGCCATGCTCTACAAGTCGAGCCTCAAGCCCGACGCGCAAGACGCCATCGGCCTCTTCCTGCAGCCGCTGGACGACGAGCACGTGATCGCCCACACGATCCTCGCCTGCTTCGACGACACCTCCAGCGACGCCGAGCTCATCGCCTTCCAGCAGACGATCTTCGGGCAGGACAAGCCGATCCTCGAGAACCACGCCTTCAAGCGCATGCCGCTCGAAGGCCGCGCCGAGACGCCGACGCGGGCGACACCTCCTCGGTCACCTACCGCCGCTGGCTGCGCGAGCGCGGCCAGCGCTTCGGCACGAGGGCCGCCGCATGACCGTCAGGCTCTACGACTACCCGCTCTCGGGCAATTGCTTCAAGGTGCGGCAGATGCTGGCGTGGCTCGGCATTTCATACGAATCGGTGCCGGTCGATTTCTATCCGGGGCGCGAGCACAAGTCGGCTGCGTTCCTGGCGAACGTCAACCCGCTCGGCCAGATTCCGGTGATCGACGACGACGGCTTCCTGCTGCGCGACGCGCAAGCCATCCTAGTCTACCTCGCGAGCCGCTACGACACGCAACACCGCTGGTACCCCGACGATCCAAAGCTGCGCGGCCAGATCGCCATGTGGCTCGCCACCGCCGACGAAATCACCCGCACCGCATCGGCCGCGCGGCTGCACGATGCGCTCGGCTACCACTACCTCGACATCGAGTCCTGCCGCAGCGGCGCGCGCGCGGTGTTCCGCGTGCTCGATGACCACCTCGCCGAACAGGCCAGCGCGGGCCTGCGCTGGCTGGCCTCGGCGCCCGATCCGACGATTGCCGACCTCGCCTGCTTCCCGTACGTCGCGCTGGCTGGCGAAGGCGGCATCTCGCTCGACGAATTTCCCGCACTGCGAAACTGGGTCTGGGATTTCCGCCATCTGCACGGGTTCATCGGCATGTCGGGTATCTTCCCTGCTGGCCCTGCCTGAGTATCCTTGGGGCCTTGCCCCCACCTCTCCCTCTTTCCCCCCGAACCCGCCATGAAACCCAAAGCCGCCGTCGCCTGGAAATCCGGAGCCCCTCTGACCATCGAAACCGTGGACCTCGAAGGCCCGAAGTTCGGCGAAGTGCTGGTCGAGATCAAGGCCACCGGTATCTGCCACACCGACTACTACACGCTCTCGGGCGCCGCCCCCGAAGGCATCTTCCCCGCGATCCTCGGCCATGAAGGCGCGGGCATCGTGGTCGATGTGGGCCCCGGCGTCACCACGCTGAAGAAGGGCGACCACGTCATTCCGCTCTACACGCCCGAATGCCGGCACTGCAAGTTCTGCCTCTCGCGCAAGACCAACCTGTGCCAGCTGATCCGCGGCACGCAGGGCAAGGGCCAGATGCCCGACGGCACTTCGCGCTTCAGCCTCGGCGGCAAGCCTATCGCGCACTACATGGGCACCTCGACCTTCAGCAACTACACCGTCGCGCCCGAGATCTCGCTCGCCAAGATCCGTGAAGACGCGCCCTTCGACAAGGTCTGCTACATCGGCTGCGGCGTCACCACCGGCACCGGCATCGGCGCGGTGATCTTCACGGCCAAGGTGGAAGCCGGCGCCAACGTGGTGGTGTTCGGCCTCGGCGGCATCGGCCTCAACGTGATCCAGGGCGCCAAGATGGTGGGTGCCGACAAGATCATCGGCGTCGACCTGAACCCCGAGCGCGAAGCCATGGCCCGCAAGTTCGGCATGACGCACTTCATCAACCTGAAGACCACCGAGAACGTCGTCGACGCCATCGTGCAGCTGACCGACGGCGGCGCGGACTACAGCTTCGAGTGCATCGGCAACACCAAGGTGATGCGCCAGGCGCTCGAATGCACGCACAAGGGCTGGGGCCGCAGCATCATCATCGGCGTGGCCGAGGCGGGTGCCGAGATCAGCACGCGCCCGTTCCAGTTGGTCACCGGCCGCAAGTGGGAAGGCTCGGCCTTCGGCGGCGCACGCGGCCGCACCGACGTGCCGAAGATCGTCGACTGGTACATGGAAGGCAAGATCAACATCGACGACCTGATCACGCACACCATGCCGCTGGAGGACATCAACAAGGGTTTCGACCTGATGAAGCGCGGTGAATCCATTCGCGGCGTGGTCCTCTACTAAAAACCCCAGGAGATGCCCGCCATGAATCGCATGGAGTCCTTGCGCAAGATCGAAGCGGGCGTTCTCGAAGTCGCCTACCACGAAGCCGGCCCCGCCGACGGCCCGCCCGTGCTGCTGATGCACGGCTTTCCTTACGACATCCACACCTACGCCGAGGTCGCGCCCATGCTCGCGGACCAGGCCTGCCGCGTGATCGTTCCCTACTTGCGCGGCTACGGTGCCACCCGCTTCCTGAGCGACGCAACGCCACGCTCGGGTGAACAGGCTGCGCTCGGCGCCGACCTGCTTGCGCTGCTCGATGCACTGAAGATCGAACGCGCGGTGCTCGCCGGCTACGACTGGGGCGGCCGTGCCGCCTGCGTGGTCGCGGCGCTGTGGCCCGAGCGCTGCGCGGGGCTGGTCTCGCTCAACAGCTACAACATCCAGAACATCGCCAAGGCGATGGAGCCGGACACGCCCGAGAACGAACACCGCCTCTGGTACCAGTACTACTTCCACAGCGAACGCGGCCACGCCGGCCTCGCGAAGGACCGCAACGCACTCACGAAGCTGCTGTGGAAGTTGTGGTCCCCGACCTGGAAGTTCGACGACGCCATCTTCGAGCGCAGCGCCGCCGCCTTCGACCACCCCGACTTCGTCGACGTGGTGATCCAGTCGTACCGCCACCGCTTCGGCCTCGCGCCCGGCGACCCGGCCTACGCGGACATCGAGCGACGCCTCGCCGTGCAACCGACGATCACCGTGCCCGCCATCACCTTCGACGGCATCGACGACGGCGTGCGACCGCCCGCCGATGCCTCGGCCCATACGCACCGCTTCAGCGGGCCGCGCTCGCACCGCCTCGTGCCGGGCACGGGCCACAACATGCCGCAGGAAGCGCCGCGCACCTTTGCCGACGCCGTGCTCGAACTGGTGCCCGTGCTGCGCAAATAAACCCCATGACCGACAACACACCCAAGACCCTTTCCGAGCACCATGCCTTCGGCGGCGTACAGAGCTTTCACGAGCACGCCTCGCACGAGATCGGGCTGCCGATGCGCTTCTCGGTCTACCTGCCCCCGCAGGCCGCGCAAGGCCGCGTGCCGGCCCTGCTCTACCTCGCGGGCCTCACCTGCAACGAGGAAACCTTCGCGGTCAAGGCCGGTGCGCAACGCATGGCCGCCAGCCTCGGGCTCGCGCTGATCGCGCCCGACACCAGCCCGCGCGGCCCCGACGCCGAATGCGTACCGGGTGCCAGGGACGACTGGGACTTCGGCATCGGCGCCGGCTTCTACCTCGACGCCACGCACGAGCCCTGGTCCACGCACTGGCGCATGGAAAGCTGGATCGTCCACGAGCTGCTGCCGCTGGTGGCGCAGCACTTTGCCATCGACGGGCAGCATCTCGGCATCTTCGGCCACTCGATGGGCGGGCATGGCGCGCTCACGCTGGCGCTGCGGCATCCGGGGCGCTTCAAGTCGCTCTCGGCCTTTGCGCCCATCTGCGCGCCCACCCAATGCCCGTGGGGCGAGAAGGCGTTCAGCGGCTACCTGGGCGCACCCGGCGTCGACCGCGCGCAATGGCTCGCCCACGACGCCAGCGCGCTCATGCGCTCGCAGACCGTCGCGCCCTATCCGCAAGGCATCCTGATCGACCAGGGGCTGGCCGACAAATTCCTCGCCGAGCAACTGCATCCGGAAGCGTTCGAGGCCGCCTGCTTCGCCGCCGGCCAGCCGCTCACGCTGCGCCGCCACGCGGGCTACGACCACGGCTACTACTTCATCCAGAGCTTCATGGCCGATCACATCGCGCATCACGCGCAAACGCTGCACGCCTGATCGCCTGCGGCGGGTGCGCGCCTTATCATGAGGCGTATGTCCGCCGCTCAAATTCCCGCCTTCCATTTGCGGTCGCGCGATGGCACCGCCGAAGAAAGCATCGTGCTGGCCGGCATCTGGCGCCGCGCATGGATCTCCGCCAACCGGGGTGCTGCCCACATCGAACCGATCTCGCACTGGCTGCGACGCGTGCGGACCGAGTTCGTGCCGCCGGCCGAGGTGGTGCTGGCGGAGCGCGACGGGCAGGTGCTCGCGTTCATGGTGCTGCTCGAACGACGCGAGTACGTGGCCCAGCTGTTCGTCGAGCCGCACCTTCGCAACCAGGGCCTCGGGCAGGCCCTGCTCGACGAGGCCTGCGTGCGCATACCGACCGGCTGGCGGCTCCATGTGGCTATCACCAACACGGCGACACAGCGCTTCTACGAACGCTATGGCCTCGTGCGTGGCACGGTCGACCACCATCCGACCAGCGGGCGCGAACGCATCGCCTACCATTGGTCGCCCTCGCGTCCGCCGTGGC
>CAMATD010000236.1 GCA_945860785.1 Variovorax sp. YR752
GGTGGTTGGCGTCCATGTTGGCCTGCACCTTGAACACCACGCCCGCGAAGTCCTTGTCCTCGGGCTGGATCTCTTTCACCACGGGCTGGCGGTTGACCATCGTGGTGCTGGTGCGCGACTGCGGTTGCGGCGCCAGGTCGACCAGCGCATCGAGCACTTCCATCACGCCGAAGTTGTTCACGCCCGAGCCGAAGAACACCGGCGTCTGCTTGCCGGCCAGGAAGGCCTCGCGGTCCCAGGTGGGCGAGGCGCCGGTGGCCAGCTCCATGCTGTCCATGGCGGATTCGAAGTCGGCGCCGAAGCGCTTGGTGAGCGTGTCGCGCTCGGTCAGCGCAATGGTCTCGAAGTCGTGCGGCAGCCGTTCGCTGCCCGATTCGAACACCGTCATCGTCTGCGTGCGCAGGTTCATGATCCCGCGGAAGCTCTTGCCCTGGCCGACCGGCCAGGTCATCGGCACGCAGGGCATGCCGAGTTCGCGCTCCACCTCGTCGAGGATGTCGAGCGGCTCGCGCACTTCGCGGTCCATCTTGTTGACGAAGGTGATGATGAGCGTGTCGCGCTGGCGGCAGACCTCGATCAGCCGGCGCGTCTGCGCTTCCACGCCGTTGGCCGCGTCGATCACCATCAGGGCCGAGTCCACGGCCGTGAGCACGCGGTAGGTGTCTTCCGAGAAGTCCTTGTGGCCGGGCGTGTCGAGCAGGTTGATCACGTGGTCGCGGTACAGCATCTGCATGACCGACGAGGCCACCGAGATGCCGCGCTGCTTTTCGATTTCCATCCAGTCGGACGTGGCATGGCGCGAGGCCTTGCGCGCCTTCACCGAGCCGGCGATCTGGATCGCGCCAGAGAAAAGCAGCAGCTTTTCGGTCAGCGTGGTCTTGCCGGCGTCAGGGTGGGAAATGATCGCGAAGGTGCGGCGGCGGCGGGTTTCGGAGACAAAAGACAAGGTGGGCAATCTGCGAGGGAATGCCCCGATTTTAGGAGGACACCGCCATGGCGGCCCCGGCCGAGGGGCTGATGGCGCCGATCCCCGGTGCCTTTTCAGCGGTAGGCGCGCGCCGAATTCGTCGAAAAGAACTTCGTCTTCGCCGCCGCGCTCCTGTCCCGCATGAAGCGCAGGGCCGAGCCCAGGATGTCGCGAAACGGGGCCGCGTGCAGGCTGTTGGGCCAGTCGCTGCCGAACAGGCACCGGTCTTCGCCGAACAGCTCCCACAGGGTGTCCAGCCGGTTGCGCACCTGTACCGGGTCGCCCGGGTTCACGGGAATCTGGGAAATCTTCGCGAACACCCCGGGATGCGCCGCCAGCGCCCGCAGGTTGTGCAGGAAGGTCCGTTCCTGATCGGCCGGGACGACGGCGCCGGGCAGGTGGTCGACCACGATCCTCAGCGCCGGCACCTGGTGGGCGATCTCGAGCAGGGCTTCGATCAATCGCGCATCGGGGTTGGCGCTGTCGAGGCTGCGGCCGCTCTCGGCCAGCGCGCGCAGGCCGTCGATGAACGCGGGGTTCCGAACATCCTCGCGCAGGTCGCGATCCCAGAGGTTGCCGCATCGGATGCCGAGGAACAGGGGCTCGGTCGCCAGCCGTTCCAGCGTGGGGAGGAAGTCGTCGGCGCCGGGCACCAGGTTGCCGACGAAGCCGCGCATCCGGGGATCGTCGCGCAGCGTCTCCAGCAGCCAGAAATTGTCGTCGTGCCAGGGACTGGCCTCGACGGCGATGGCGCCGGTGACGCCGTGTTCCTTCGACACGGCGAAGTAGTTCGCAGGGAGCGTGGGCCGGTGGATCGCATCGTCTTTCGGCGGCCACGGAATACCTTGCGGGCGGCGCGGATCGAACAGGTGAATGTGCGAATCGACGATCGGCCCGGTGTAGATGCTGTTGTAGATGCCCGGCCCCGCATCGGGCGCTTCCCGCCAGAGCTCGGGAGTCATTGCAGATTGACGAACATGCCGCCGTCTACCAGCAGCGCGGCGCCCGTGACATAGCGGGCCATGTCCGACGCCAGGAAGACGACCGGGCCGGCGATGTCCTCGGGCACGCCCAGGCGGCCCAGCGTGGTGCGCCGGATCATGTAGGCGCGCTTTTCCTCGTCGGCTAGGTCTTCCTGGTTGATGTCGGTGGCGATGGTGCCCGGCAGCACGGTGTTGCAGCGGATGCCATACGGCCCGAGCGCGATCGCGCAGGACTGCATCAGCGAATGCAGCCCGGCCTTGGTCGGCGTGTAGTGCGTCTGCATGCCGCCGCCGACCAGCGCGCTGATCGAGCTCACGGCGATGATGGCGCCGCCCTTGCCCTGCTTCTTCATCTGGTTGGCGGCGGCATGGACTGCGAAGTAGGCGCCGTTCAGGTTGGTGTCGACCGTGCGCAGGTAGGTCTCGCGGGGCATGTCGAGAAAGGAATGGAAGGGGCAGATGCCGGCGTTGTTGACGAACACGTCCACGCTCCCGAAGGCGTCGAGTGCCGCCGCGACCAGCTGGCCCCCGGTGTCCAGGTCGGCGGCATCGCTGCCCACTTCGATGCTGCCGCCGCCGAAGCCGGAGATTTCCTCCATCAGCGAGAAGGCCGCCGCCCGGCCCTGGGCCCTGCCGCTGTGCCCGATAACGACGCGCGCTCCCTGGCGCGCGCATTCCAGGGCGACGGCGCGGCCGATGCCGCGCGAGGCGCCGGTCACGATCACGGTCTTGTCGGCAAGCAGCATGGGTGTGCTCCTTCAGGCGGGTGATTCGGGCGGAAACGCGAAGACCGGCAGCAGTTCGACGCTGACGGGCGAATGATCGGGGTGGGTCTGCATGATGTCCGCCATGTAGGCCCACCAGCGCTGCATCACGGGCGAGTCGGGCAGCGCTTCGAGCAGGTCGTCGCGCCGGTAGTGCATGACGCCGTAGAGCGCGCCGTCCTTCTCGTCGAGAAAGATGCGGTAGTCCTCGATGCTGGCCTCCCGCAGCAGTGCCGCCAGCTCGGGCCACAGGGCATCGTGCCGGCGCCGGTATTCCGCCGCCTGGCCCGGGTTCAGCTGGAGCCTGAAGGATCGCACGGGCATCGCTGGCGCAGCCTCCTCAATGGCTGTAGGGCTCGGTCGAGCATGCATTCCGGGTTCAGGCGCACCCCGAAGCCCGGCTTGTCGAGCTGGTTCACCGACATGCGCCCCTGGTGCGGAATCGGCTCGTCGAGCAGCAGCGGGTTGAACATCGGCACCACCTCATCGGCCTTGGGCGCCATCATCAGGAACTCGGCAAACGGGCTGTTGTGCCGGGTGATGACGAAGTGATAACTGTAGACCGACGAGCCGTGCGGCACCACCAGCGCACCGTGCGCGTCTGCCAGCGCCGAGATCTTGATCAGCTCGGTGAGGCCGCCGCACCAGTTCACGTCGGGCTGGATGATGTCGCAGCAGCCCATCTCGAGCAGCAGCCGGAAGCCCCAGCGCGTGGCCTCGTGCTCGCCGGTCGAGACCATCATGCCGGCGGGCACGTTCTTGCGCAGCGCCGCATAGCCCCAGTAGTCGTCCGGCGGCAGCGCCTCTTCGATCCACTTGAGCTTGAAATCGCCGGCCGCGTGCGCCAGCCGCGTGGCGTAGTTGAGGTCCAGGCTCATCCAGCAGTCGTACATCAGCCAGAAGTCGGGGCCGACCTGCTCGCGCATGTGGGCCAGCTTCTCGAGGTTGCGCCGCAGGCCTTCCTCGCCTTCGGCCGGCCCATGCTGCAGCGGCAGCTTGCCGCCGATGAAGCCCATCTGCTTCGCGAGGTCCGGACGCGCGCCGGTGGCATAGAACTGCAGTTCGTTCCGCACGGCGCCGCCGAGCAGCTGGTGCACCGGCTCCTGGCGCAGCTTGCCCATCAGGTCCCAGAGCGCGAGGTCGACCGCCGAGAGCGTGTTCAGCACGATGCCCTTGCGGCCGTAGTAGAGGGTCGACTGGTACATCTGGTCCCAGATCTTCTCGACGTCGGTGACCCGGGCGCCTTCGATGAAGCGCGCCAGGTGCTTCTCCACGATGAAGGCCCCCGGCTCGCCGCCGGTCGTGACCGCGAAGCCCACGGTGCCGTCGCTCGCCTCGACTTCCACCACCAGCGTGCCGAGCACGTTGATGCCGAAGCTGCGCCGGCTCTGGCGGTATTCGGGGTACTTGCTCATCGGCGTCGAGATGTGGTTGTCGATCCAGTGCCCGTCGGCCTGGTCGTGGTAGTCGGCCCCACCGCCACGCAAGGTGTAGGCACGAACCTGTTTGATGGTCGGAGAAATCACGGACAGCACCTTTCTTCGGGGGTCAACGCGCCCAGCGCAGGACCATCGCGTCGAGGTTCCGGGCGATTTCGATCAGCCCGGCCTCGGTCGCGGGATGCAGCGCAGGGATCGGATGCCGCGCCATGTCGCAGCGGATGATTCCGCCGGCCTTCATCAGCGCCTTGCTGGCCAGCAGGCCGCACTGCCGGTTCTCGTAGTTGATGAGCGGCAGCCATCGCTCGTAGCCGCGCATCGCCTGTTCGCGGTTCCCCGCGAGGTAGTCGCGAATGATCGGCTGCAGGCCATCGGGATAGCCGGCGCCCAGGATGCCGCCGGTCGCGCCGACTTCCAGGTCGGCGAACAGCGTGATGGCCTCTTCACCGTCCCAAGGACCCTCGATGGCATCGCCGCCCAGGCGGATCAGCTCGCGCAGCTTGCCGGCCGATTGCGCCACCTCGATCTTGAAATAGCACACCGCCGGCACGTCGTGCGCGAGCTGCGCCAGGAAGGCCGCGGACAGCGGCGTGCCGCTCATCGGGGCGTCCTGCAACATGATCGGTATGTCGAGGCCGTCGGCCACGCGCCGGTAGAACTCCGCCACCCCGGCCTCGCTGGCCCGGATCGTGGCGCCGTGGTACGGCGGCATGATCATGACCATGGCCGCACCCGCCTCTGCGACGCGCTTGCTGCGTTCGGCGCAGATCCCGGAGCTGAAATGGCTGGTGGTCGCGATGACCGGCACGCGTCCGGCCACATGCTCGAAGATCGTGGCGGTGAGAATTTCCCGCTCGCGGTCCGACAGGGAGAATTGCTCCGAATAATTGGCCAATATGCACAGCCCGTCGGCACCCGCCTCGATGATGAAATCGATGCAGCGCTTCTGGCCGTCTAGGTCGAGCTCGCCCCGTTCGTCGAAAATCGTCGGGGCGACCGAAAAGGCGCCGGTATACCGGGCCTTGCGCTGTCCGGATCGCATCATTGCAGCCACCCGAGGGACGCCGCCGCCTTGATCGCCTCGGGAATGATCAATTTCTCGTGCGGCTCGAAGATCGGTTGCGGCAGGTCGCTCGGCTTGTAAAAGCCCGAAGGTGTGCTGCTCGTCAATTTGCCGCTGCGGTAGCGCGTGATATACAGCAGCGACAGGTAATGGCCCCGCTTGGATTCGCTGAATTCAAGGATCTTGATGAATTGAGGGCCGTCGGCCACCACGTCGGTTCCCAATTCGTCCTTGCACAGCCGCTCCCACGCGTTGTCGATGGACTCGTTGAAATTGTGCATGACACCGGGGTTGTGCCATTGCCCTGCGAAGGGTTCGTCGGGTTGCCGCTCCTTGCTCGGCCGCTGGGTCAGCCAGACATTGCCTTCTTCGTCGAAGATCACCAGCTCGGTGGATATTTTCTTGTAGGTCTTCACGAATTCCTCGTAAAGCCTCTGAGGCAATACCCTCGCTCCCACGTCGGAGCGAATTCTTTGCAAGATGGTGATTTCCTCATCTATCAGTGCTTCATTCCAAGACATTTTCATTCATCCTATAACGTAGGGTTAAAGAAAGTCTCCTCTACGGTATCCCCGCTCGTGAATGGCGGAAATGGAATTATTCTTTCCTACAGAAAATCAATGACTCGATATTGGCGCGTTGATCCATTGCCTGGCTCGTAATGAAATAGGCTTAATGGATCGATAAAGGTGCAAATAAATCACAACTTTATTTAGCAATATATATGTCATGCAGCTGCGCTGCAGCAGGGGAAATGATTGATGCCCTGAATGATGAAAATCAATTGCCACATCGGGTTGGAAAGTTATGTCACATCGATCTTTGGCATTTCATTCTCTGGGCCGAATACTGGGCGGGTGGCTCTACTTTTCCGGCGGTTGGGACAACCCGGTTTCATCCGGGCGGAGCGTCGTTCGGGCGCATCGCATGAGTGGGCTTCATGTGCGCCGGGCGCCCTCTTTTCCTGCACCAAAACGCGACCTGAAGCGGTATTCCGGGGACTGCGCTGCACCGGGAAAAACAGGTGCCCCGGATGTGCGGCGGTGCTCATTCGCTGCGCGCCGGCAGCATCGGCTCCGACGCGGCATTCGCTTCGCGCCGCTTGGGCCGTCCGGGAATGGGCTTGGCCAGCAGGGCTTGTGGTCCGTCGTGCCGGTAGTCCGCGACCCAGCGAAACACCGTTCGGCGGTTCAGGCCATAGACCAGCGCGACCTGGGCCACGCTGCACCCCTCGTTCACGGCAGCCACCGCCCGTTGCCGCAGGGTCTGCAGCAGCCGGTGGTCCAGGCTGCGGGCGTCAAACTTGGCATTCATGATCGACAGCCTTGCCAAGGCGGTGGATCGGAGTGCGCCCCAGATGCCCAGGCCCTGCAGCACGAGCAATACGGCGAACGGGAGCGAGACCGACAGGTTGGTGTCGACCGGAAGATGACCGACCAGCGCGGAGCTGGCACCCGCGCAGACCATCATCCCGCAGCCCAGCAGGCTCGCGGTGGCGCCGGCACGGTCGGGGTACAGCGTCATGGTCAGCGCCACGACGTTGGAAAACAGCAGGCCCTGGCCGAAGTTCGTCAGTATCACGCCGGCCAGCAAGGTCGGCAGCACCAGCGCGCCGGGCGTGCACAGCATCGCGAAGATGCCCAGCACGCAGGCGGCGAGCCCGGCCAGCATCAGGGTGCGGCCGCTCACGGTGCGGATCAGCGTGCGGTTGAGCAGCGTGCCCGCGAGGTAGCAGACGCCCGCGAACAGCGCGGCGGTGCCGAAGTAGGAGGGGCTTTGTTGCAGCCGGTCCTGGATGACGAAGGGGCCGATGATGTTCCAGATCAGGAAGACCGACAGGCTGCACCCGAGCGCCAGCGTCACCGACAGGAACCGCGGGTTACCCAGGATCAGCACGTAGCCGCCGAGCGACTGGCGCAGGCTCTTGCGCCGGCTTGGCGGGAGCGACTCCTGCAGCCTGAAGCTGAGCGCCAGCAGGAGCGCGCTGTAGCCCGCATACAGCGCGAAGTTCCAGCGCCAGCCTGCGTACTGCTCGATCAGGCCGCCGATGAAAGGCGCCAGCACCGGGCCCAGGCCCCAGGCAAGGCTGAGGTAGACCACGGCGACATAGAAACGCTCGCCCTGGATGTTGTCCACCAGCAGCGCACGCGCCACCACCTGGCAGGCGCCGATGGCAAAGCCCTGCATCGCCCGGCCGATGAGCAACTGCGTGATGTCGCCGGCCAGCATGGCCACCAGGCTCCCCGCGATGAAGAGCGCCAGGCCCGGCAGGATGGCCGGCAGCGCTGCCGCGCCCGTCGGCGATCAGGCCGAAGAACAGCTGGCCCAGCGCGTAGGCAATCAGCGTGATCGAGATGCTTCCCTGCATCACGAGTGCACTGACGCCGAACTCGCGCCCGATGGAAGGCATGCTGGGCGCGTAGAGATCGATCGCGATGCCGCTGACGCTGTTCAGCAGCGGTGCGATGACGATGACGAAGTTCTCGTAGGACCTCGCCTGCTGCTGCTGCTGCTGCGTGGATGCGGGGTTCATGGCCGTTCCTCCTCGATAAAGAGTCAGGGGCCCGAGGTCGGATCGCGACCGCCGGGCGGATGTCTGGCATGCTTGGCGTTCGCGTTTTTCACGGCGACGGCCTGCCCAGATAGAGTTCCCGCACCTGCGGGTCGTGCATGAGCGAGCGGGCCGCACCGGAGAGCGCGACGGTGCCCATCGACAGGATGTAGGCGCGGTCCGAGATGCGCAGGGCTTCCATGGCGTTCTGCTCGACCATCAGGATCGTGACGGCCTCCTTGCGGCGGATCTCCGCGATGGCCTCGAAGACCTCCTGCAGCATCTTGGGCGAGAGCCCGGCCGAGGGTTCGTCGAGCAGCAGGATGTGGGGCCGCGGCATGAGCGCGCGCGCCAGCGCGAGGATCTGCCGCTCGCCGCCCGACAGCGAGGCGGCGCGCGCGCCGAGCTTGCGGCCCAGCATCGGATACAGCGCACACAGCTCGCGCATGCGCTGCTCGCAGTGCGTGTTGCCCAGGTAGTGGCCGCCGACCAGCATGTTCTCGCGCACCGTCAGCGCGCTGAAGACGTTCTCTGTCTGGGGCACGAAGCCCAGTCCGCAGCGGCGGATCTTGTCGTGCGCCGGCATCCTCGAAACGTCCTGGCCCTCGAGCAGTACCGCGCCGCTGCGCGGCGGCACGAAGCCGGCGATGCTCTTGAGCAGCGTGGACTTGCCGCAGCCGTTCGGCCCCAGCAGCGTCACGATCTCCGCCCTCCCGGCATGCAGCGTGATGCCCTTGAGGATGTCCACCTCGGCCGTGTAGCCCGCGACGACCTGCCTGACCTCGATCATGGGAGCGCCTCCTCGAGCTCGGACTCCTCGGCGCGCCCGAGGTAGGCGCGCACCACTTCCTCGTTGCGCACGAGTTCGTCGGGGCGGCAGTCGGCGACGATGCGGCCGCGGTCCAGCACGACGCAGCGCGTGCAGACCTCGCGGATGAACTGCATGTCGTGCTCGACGATCAGCATCGTCATTCCCTCGGCATTGAGGGCCTGCAAGGCGAGCACGATGTCGCGCCGCAGGTTGGGATGCACGTCGGCCGTCGGTTCGTCAAGGATCAGCAGCCGGGGCTGCGCCATCAGCGCGCACACGATGCCCAGCAGCTTCTTCTGCCCGCCGGACAGCGCGGCGGCCGGCAGGTCGCGCACGGGGGCCAGCAGCAGCTGGTCGAGCAGCTGCCCGGCCTTCTTCAGCGCGGCCTGTTCGGTGCGGCGCGCCGCCGCGCTCCGCATCAGCGTGGCCCAGATGCCGTGGTGCGCGGTGGCGGCCGCCACGGCCACTTCGAGCACCGACATCTTGCGCGGCATCGAGGGCAGCTGAAAGGTGCGCCCGATGCCCGCCGCGACCACGCGGTGAACCGGCAGCCCATCGATGCGATCGCCGGCTAGGCGGATCGCGCCCCGGTCGATCGTCTCGAAGCCGTTGATGGTGTTGAGCAGGGTGCTCTTGCCCGACCCGTTGGGTCCGAGCAGGCCGACGATCTCGCCGGATGCGACGCTGAAGCTCACGTCCTGCAGCACGTGGTTGCCGCTGAAGGCCTTGGCGACGGCCTTCACCTCGAGCAAGGAGGAAGTCGGCGCGTTGTTCATGGCATCTTCCGGATCTTTTCCGGCACCAGCCCTTCGCTGCGCCACATCAGGCAGGCCAGCAGGATGAGTCCGATGAGGCCCAAGCGCAGCGCGCCGGCCTGGTCCGAGCCGAAGCCCAGCACCTCCCTGGCGAAGGGCGCCAGCACGTTCGCCGCCTGCACCAGCAGCACGCCGATGAGCACGCCGGCCGTGCTGCCGACGCCACCGATCATCAGCATGGTCCACAGCAGGAAGGTCTCCGCGGGGAGCATGTAGTCGGGGCTCACGAAGCTCATGTAGTGGGCGTAGAGCGAGCCCCCGAGGGCAGTGATGGCAGCGCCGGCCATGAGGGTGCGCGACTTGAGCGAGCGCAGGTCGTAGCCCATGCAGGCCGCGAGCTGTGGCTCCTCGCGCATCAGCCGCAATGCACGGTCGAACCGGCCATTGCCCAGCCGGCGGCACAAGAGGGCGCACACCGTGACGACGCTGGCGATCAGCAGCGCCCCGATCAGCGGCGCACCCGCGGCATAGAGCGCATAGCTCGCATACGCCCCGAACATCGCGTATTGCACATGGGCGATGTTGGGGAACTTGACCAGCCCGTAGAGCATGCTCAGCCCGAGCGTGACCAGTGCGAGGTCCGCCGTGCGCAGGAGGGCGTCGATCAGGAACTGGAACATCTCGGTTTTCCATGGTGATTTGCGCCACCCGCGACACATGAAACTGGCACGATCCGATCGTGAGACAGCGCGTCACTGCGGGGTTCTTGCGTTCGGGGTGCGTGCACAGGACACCGGGTGCTCCCCTCCGCGAATGTCCCCCGGCGCGGCCTAAGGCCGCATGCCTCCTCCTTTATTTCGCTGCGCAGAGCACACCGCCGGCGTGATCGCTCAG
>CAMATD010000237.1 GCA_945860785.1 Variovorax sp. YR752
TCACCTCGTCGAAGGTGCTGTACCCCAAGCTGCCCTATGACCCGGTCAAGGACTTCACCTACCTCTCGCTGATCGCGACCGCGCCGCTCGTCCTGGTGGCACAGAACAACCTGCCCACGGGCACCGCCTTCTTCGGTGCCGCGCGCAAGGCCGGCGACAAGTGGAACTACGGCTCGGTCGGCATCGGCTCCGTCGGCCACCTGGGCATGGAACTGCTCAAGAGCCGCGTGGCCGGCTTCAAGCCCGAGCACGTGCCCTACCAGGGCAACCCGCAGGTCATCACCGGCATGCTGGGCGACCAGGTGCAGATGGGCCTGATCCCGCCGGGTGTGGCCATGCCGCAGATCAAGGCGGGAAAGCTCAAGGCCGTGGGCCTCACCGGCGGGCGCAGCGCGCTGGTGCCGGAGATCCCGCCGCTGTCGGACGCCGGCGTGAAGGACTTCAGCCTCGAGGTGTGGGTGACACTGCTTGGGCCGGCCAATCTGTCGAAGGCTGCGCAGGCACGCATCGGCCGCGAGCTGGAAGTGGTGATGAAGGACCCGGAGGTTCGCCGCAAGCTCTTCGAGCAGGGCTGGCAGGCCGTGGGCACGTCCCCGGACGGCATGCGCACACGCGTGAATGAAGAAGCGGCCATCATGACCAAGATCATTTCCACCCGCGGCATCAAGTTGCAGTAATGACAAACCAGCAAAAAACCCTGACCGAGCCGGCACGCGAGCTGCCGGTCTTCGGCGAATACGACGTGGTGGTGGTCGGCGGCGGCCCCGCCGGCATCGCCGCCGCCGTGAGCGCCGTGCGCCACGGCGCCAACACGCTGCTGGTGGAGCGCTACGGCTTCCTCGGCGGCATGGGCACCGCGGGCGGCGTGACCAACTTCGCGGGCCTCTACGGCAAGCGCAACGGCGAGATGACGCTGCTGGTGCGCGGCGTGGCCGACGACCTGCTCGACCGCATCGGCGCGCTGGGCGGCCTCAACAAGCCGCAGGACGGCATGCAGGGCCGCATCCGCGTGCGCTCCTACGACACCTCGGCCTACAAGATCGCAGCCGACCAGTTGCTGCTCGATGCCGGCGTGAACCTGCTGTTCCATGCATGGGCGGCGGCGGTGATCCGCGACGGCGACCGCATCGCGGCGCTGGTGGTCGAGACCAAGTCGGGCCGGCAGGCGATCCGCGCCAATGCCTTCATCGATGCCAGCGGCGATGCCGACGTGGCGGCCTTCGCGGGTGTGCCCTTCGAAGTGGGCGATGGCCACGGCAGCGGCCTGTTCCCGACCACGATGTTCCGCGTCGGCCAGGTCGATGCGCAACCCGCGCTCGAAGCCGTGGGCGAGTTCAAGGCCATCAACGACCTGATGGCCCGGGTGCAGCAGCAGAAGCCGGGCGTCTACAAGTTCCCGCGCGAAGGCGCGATCCTGCGGCCCAACATCGACCCGCGCGAATGGCGCGCCAACGTCACGCAGATCCGCAACGCGGCCGGCCGCGCGATGAACGGCGTCGATGCGCGCGAACTCACCGAGGGCGAGCTCGAAGGCCGCCGCCAGATCGCCGAGTACTTCAAGTTCATGAAGGCCGAGGTGCCGGGCTTCGCGCAGTCGGCCATCGTGGAGATCGCGCCGAAGGTGGGCATCCGCGAAACGCGCCGCATCGAAGGCCTCTATGCGCTCGCGGGCGAAGACATCCTCTCGTCGGCGAAGTTCGACGACAGCATCGGCATCAACGCCTGGCCGATGGAAATGCACGCCGACGGCCGCATCGAATGGGCCTTCCCGCGCGACGACAACCGCACCTACAACCAGCTGCCCTGGCGCATGCTGGTGCCGCGCCAGGTCGACAACCTGCTGGTGGCCGGGCGCTGCGCCGCGATGACGCACGAAGGCCAGTCGGCCGCGCGCGCGAGCGGCGGCTGTTTCGTCATGGGGCAGGCCGCGGGCACGGCGGCGGCATCGCTGGGCAGCGCGAATTTCGCGGACGTCGATGTGCCGGCGTTGCAGAAGAAGCTGGTTGCCGACGGCGCCGACATCGACCGCTGAACGCGTTGAACACACTGTATGGCGCTAGAGTCCGGGGCTTGATGAACTCGAACCCCGGACGAAAAGTGAATTTCCTTTCGTTGTCGACAAGCGCGCGCCGCACCTCCTCGCTCTTTCCTGCGCCACGCTCGGCCTGATGCAATGGGGCTGCGCGAGCACGCCCGAAGGCGAGCCCGTCCACGGCAAGGACCGGATACAGAGCTTCCTCGCGGCCAAGGACGGCCGCAAGGTCGTCATTGCCGGCGAGAACTATCACTACGTGTTCGACGGCGATCCCTCCGTGGCGGCGCTGCTGCGCTGGGAAGGGCGCACCAAGGTCACGCCCGCCCTGACCGGCGAGCTCAAGGTGGCGCGCAACCAGAGCTTCGAAGGGCAGTACGTGCTGATGGCCTTCGATGCCGACCTGACGCCCGAGGACCGGGCCTTCCTGATCCAGACCGGCTTCGCGAAGACGGACGTGAAATACGGGGACCGCACCGGAGCGGCGCTGCGCTACTTCGGCACTGTCTACGGCACGCGCTACCAGGCCGTGGCGTTGAAGCCGGCCGACGTGCTCGACTTCTCCCGGTCGAACTACGTCAACTACGTCGAGCAGGAAACCGCCACCGGCGCATTCGCCAAGGCCGCCCCGACGCCGCTGGCCCGGGCGGCCGACGACACGCTGCTGCTGAGCGGTGTTCCCGTGTTCCTCGTCCAGGGCGGGACGGATTTCAGCTGCCGGGCCCGTTTCATGGACATCTGCTTCTACAAATAGCAGCGCCCGCTGACCGGGCCGCGACAGCTCGCGGGCCCGGCCTTTGCTATGGTCGAGGGCTGCCTTTTTGCATTTGACCGCTCTCTTTCGATGACCACCGATCCCGCCACCGCCGTCCGCCTCGTCGACGAACTCGTCGCCCTCATGCAGCTCGAGCCGCTCGGGGGCGACCGCTTCCTGGCGCAGAGCGAAGACATCGGTACCCCCGCCGTGTTCGGCGGCCAGGTGCTCGGCCAGTCGCTGGCGGCTGCGAGCCTCACGGTCGGCGCCGACCGGCCGGTGCATTCGATGCACGCCTACTTCCTGCTGCCGGGCGAGCATGCGCCCATCGAATACAGCGTCGACCGCGTGCGCGATGGCCGCAGCTTCACCACGCGCCATGTGGTGGCGCGCCAGCAGGAGCGCATCATCTTCGAGATGTCGGCGTCGTTCCAGACGGTGGACGACGGCGTCGATCACCAGCTCGCGATGCCCGAGGTCGAAGGCCCCGAGGGGCTGATCAGTGAACTCGACCAGCGCCTCGCCCTCGGCGACCGCCTGCCGGAGCGCTGGCGTATCAAGGGACTGGAGCCGCACGGCATCGAATACCGGCGCGTGGAGGCCGACGACTTGCTGACGCCTGTCGTGCGCCCTTCGGAAAGCGCGATCTGGATGCGCGCCATCGCGCCGCTGCCCGACGACCCGGTTGTGCACCGCGCACTGCTCGCCTACGCCTCCGACCACGGCCTGCTGCGCGCCGCGATGCTGCCGCACGGTCTGAGCTTCATGAGCGGCCAGGTGCGGCCCGCAAGCCTCGACCACGCGATGTGGTTTCACCGCGATTTCCGCATGGACGACTGGCTGCTCTACGTGCTCGACTCGCCCAGCGCGAGCGGTGCGCGCGGCCTGTGCCGAGGCAGCCTGTTCACGCGCGACGGGCGGCTCGTGGCCTCCACCGCGCAAGAAGGCATGCTGCGCATCAAGCGCTGAGAACAACCCGAGGACACACCGAATGAAGATCTTCCACTCGCCCGCTTCGCCCTTCGTGCGCAAGTGCATGGTCGCCGCGCACGAACTCGGCATTGCAGACCGCATCGAGAAATTGCCCAGCGCGGCCGACCCGGTGAAGCGCGACGCCAACATCCTTCCGAAGAACCCGCTCGGCCAGGTGCCGACCTTTCTCTGCGACGACGGGCAGGTGCTGTACGACAGCCGCGTGATCTGCGAATACCTCGATGCCACGCACGCGGGTGCTTTGTTCCCGAAGAGCGGCACCGAACGGTGGGCGCGCCTCACCGAACTCGCACTGGCCGACGGCATGACCGCCGCCGCGCTGCTCGCCCGTTACGAAACCATGCTGCGCCCCGAGGCGCTGCGCTGGAAGGACTGGACCGAAGGCCAGCTCGCCAAGGTGCGCACGGGTCTTGAATGGCTCGAAATGGCGACTCCTTCGTTTGGCGATCGCGGGCTGGGCCAACGCGCAGGGCGAGCGTTTCGACATCGCGCGCATCCAGGTCGAAGGCGACACGCTGCTCGGCGCCGCTGAAGTCGACCGGCTGGTCGCTCCCATGGCGGGCCCCGGCAAGGCCTACGGCGACATCCAGCGCGCGATCGACGCCCTGCAGCAGGCCTACACCCGCGCCGGCTACACGACCGTGCGGGTCTCGGTGCCCGAACAGGAACTGACCGGCGGCACCGTGAAGCTGCGCGTGACCGAGAGCGTGATCTCGTCGGTCACGGTCAGCGGCAACACGCACTTCGATTCGGACAACATCCGCGCCAGCCTCGCGCGCCTGCAGACGGGCCGCGTGCCCGACCTGCGCGCCATCTCGGAATCGGTGCAGCTGGCCAACGACAGCCCGGCCAAGCAGATCGGCGTGACGCTCGGCGAAGGCGCCAGCCCCGGCACCATCGACGCCAAGGTGGCGGTGGTCGACCACGATCCGCTGCGCCTCATCACCACGCTCGACAACACCGGCACCGCAGCCAGCGGCCGCTGGCGCACCGGCGTCGCGCTGCAGCACGCCAACCTGTTCAACCGCGACCAGGTGGGCACGCTGGCGTACACCACCTCGCCTGACAGCCCCTCGGGCATGCGGCTGCACCTGTATTCGCTGGGCTACCGCATCCCGCTCTACGGCTTCGGCGACAGCCTGGACTTCATCTACGGCAGGTCGAGCGTCAACTCGCCGGCCAGTTCGCCCACGCTCGGCGGCGTGCTCGGGTTCACCGGCAAGGGCGACGTCTACGGCGTGCGCTGGAACCACTTTCTCGGCCGCAGCGGCGAAAGCAGCGCGAAGCTCGTAGTCGGCCTGGACCGCCGCCGCATCGACTCGCGCTGCGACCTCGGCGGCGAGCAGGTGAGCATCGCGCCGCCGACACCACCCATCGCCGCGTGCGTGCCCTACGTCACCATGCCGCTGAGCCTGACCTACATCGGCCAGCGCGACAGCGTCGACGAAGTGCTGGCCTACAGCGCCGGCGTGTCGCGCAACCTGCCCAGCGGCACGCGCTACACTAACCTCGACGGCCGCACCGACCGCTACTCCTACCTCACGCCCGGCAACCGCCGCACGCGGGACGGCTTTGCTGTGCTGCGCGGCAGCGCCTCGTACGCAAAGAACCTGTCCGGCGGCTGGCAGGCACGGCTGGCAGGCAGCGCGCAGTACGCCAACACGCCCCTGGTGGCGAGCGAGCAGTTCGGCCTGACGGGCCAGACGCTGGTGCGCGGCTTCCTGGAGCGCGCCGTCGTGGCCGACAGCGGCGTGGTCGTCAACGCCGAACTCTATTCACCCGAGCTGGGCGCCCTGGCCGGCGTGCCCGGCCAGCTGCGCGCCCTGGTCTTCTTCGACGCGGGGCAGGGCAGCAACAGCCGCACGGCCGGCACCGCGGTGCCGGGCCGGGTCCACGTGTCGAGCGTGGGCGTGGGCGCGCGCTACGGCTGGAGCCGCGACTTCAGCCTGCGGCTGGACATCGCCCGCGTCAACGACGCGGGCCCCTCGCTGACCGAGAAGCGCGGCGACTGGCGCGCCCACCTGAGCGCGATGCTGGCGTTCTGAACCCCCCACAAGGCAAACACACCATGCGCCCGAACTTCAGACGCCGTCTCCTGCCGCTGGCCGCCGCGCTGTGCGCCGCCGCTGCTGCCACCCCGCTCCCGCTGTGGGCCCAGCCGCTGCCGGGCGCGCTGCCCACGGGCTGGAGCGTCACCTCCGGCAATGTCTCGTTCCTGCAGAACGGCACCACGCTGCACATCCTGCAGGGCACGCCGCAGGCGTTGGTCAATTTCGCGACCTTCAATGTCGGCGCGAACGCGCTGGTCGACATCCGCCAGCCGGGCAGCACATCGGCGCTGCTGGCGCGCACCGTCGGCGGCGACCCGTCGCTGATCTACGGGCAGATCAAAGCCAACGGTGCGCTCTGGCTCATCAATCCGGCCGGCATCATGGTCGGGCCCGGCGCGCGCATCGACGTCGGCAGCTTCATCGCGAGCACGCTCAACGTCAGCGACAGCGACTTCCTCGCGGGCCGGCTCATGTTCCGCGGCACGGCCACGGCGGGTGAAGTCCGCAACGCCGGCACCATCAATGCCGCGAGCGGCGGCAGCATCTACCTGGTCGGCCCCAGCGTGGTCAACAGCGGCACGCTCAACGCACCCAATGGCGAAGTGCTGCTGGCGGCAGGGCAGACCGTGCAACTGGTCGACACCGGCACGCCGGGCGTCTCCGTGGCCATCACCGGCACGCCCGGCGAAGCGAAGAACCTCGGGCGCATCGCGGCCGAGGCCGGACGCATCGGCCTGGCGGCGGGCCTCGTGACCAACAGCGGCAGCATCAACGCCGACAGCGTGGTGCGCGAGGGCGGCCGCGTGTTCCTGCGCGCCTCCGGCGACCTGAAGACGACGGCCGCGTCGGACATCAGCGCCAACGGCACGACCGGCGGCAACGTCGTCCTGTACGCGGACGGCGCGGCGGCAATCGACGGCCGTGTGTCGGCCACCGGCAGCGCGGGGCGCGGAGGCTATGTCGACACCTCGGGGCAGCGCTCGCTCGACGTGGTCAACGTGCCCGTGGTGGGCCGCGGCGGCGAGTGGCTACATCGACCCGCTCAGCATCGAGATCGTGGCCGGCGGCGGCAGCGGCGGCACCACCGGCACCAACGCCATCACCTCGACCGAATCCGGCGCGCACATCGGCGCAGACATCATCACGACGCAGCTCGACGCGGGCACCGACGTGAGCATCACCACAGGCAGCCCGACGATGGGCGCCGGCGACATCACCGTCTCGTCGGCCATCGCCAGGACCAGCGCCGCCGACTCGACGCTGACGCTGAACGCCAGCAACAACATCGTCATCAACGCGGCGATCACCAGCAAGGGCGGCAAGCTCGGGCTCAATCTCAACAGCAATCTCCAGAACGACGATTCGGGCGCCAGCCATGCGGCCCAGCTCAACGCCGACATGAACCTGAACGGCGTCGTGCTGACCGTTTCCGAAGGCGTGCTGACCGGCAACGGCACACTCAACATCGGGGGCGGAACCACCACGCTGGCCGCGCCCACCTCGGCCATCGTCGCCGGCACCGTCAACGTGGGAACGGGCGCCACCCTGCTGGTGCAGCGCGAAGGCTCGCCGATCTCGGACGTGCTCAACAACGCCGGCACGGTGAACATCGACAGCCCCGGCACGGTGCTGTTCGGCCAGGGCGGCACCCACAGCGGCGTGTTCAACGTGAGCGCACCCTCCACGCTGTCGATGTCGGGTGGGCAGACCTTCAACGCCGGTTCGGGCTTCACCGGCACCGGCACGGTCGCATGGTCCGACGCCGTGACGCTGGGCACGAACCTGAGCTTCGGCCCGGGCGGCAACAGCCTGGTGCTGCACGACATGAGCCTCAACACGGGCGGTAACACGCTGCTGACGCAGGGCGCGGGCGTGGTGGTCGACGGCGAAGTCACCCTGCGCGAAGCCGGTGCATGGAAGAACAGCGCCGCCGTCGAAGTCAGGGGCAGCAACGGCGCCATCGTGGCGCGCGACGAGCGCGTGAAATTCGAGAACGACGGCATCGTCACCACCACCGGCACGCGCTCCGACGTGTTCGCGGGGACGGGCGGCGTCATGGCCACCTTCATCAACAACGGCACGCTGGTCAAGGCCACCGCCAGCGACCAGCAGTTCACGGGCATCCAGAACGGCGCGAACGGCACGATCCGCGCCGACGCCGGCCGGCTGACCCTGGCGAGCTCCACGCTCGGCGGCAGGATGCAGGTGGCGGGCGGCGCGCAGCTGACGCTGGACAACGTGAGCCTGGACGGCAGCGCCGACTTCTCCGGTGCCGGCGCGATGACGTGGCAGAACTACATCTCGCTGCTCGGTGCGGTGGACGTCAAGGCGGCCGCCCCGGTGCTGTCGATGGGCGCATCGACCGTGATCCAGGGGCAGGGCAATGCGCTCACCACGCGCAACGTCGTGAACATGGCCGGGTCCGAAGTGGCGCTGGCGGGCACGACGGCGTGGAACAACCTCGGCACCCTCAACCTTGGCGCTGGCGCAGCGTTCACGCTTGGCGACGGGCGGCTCGTGAACGGCGGCACGGTGGTGAAGACCGGTGAGGGCCTGGTCGCAGTGCCGCTGAGCAACATGGCGGGCGGCACGGTGCGCATCGAAGAGGGCACGCTCGACGCGCGCCAGGGCACCGACAACCCCAACAACGGCGCCATCGTGCTGCAGGCCGGTGCCACGCTGAGCGGCGGCGGCACGGACCTCTATAACAACGGCAGCATCGGCGGCAGCGGCACCATCGCACTGGGCGGCGACGGCACGCTGGTCAACAACGGCACCGTGTCGCCCGGCACCGCCGCGACGGCCGGCGTGCTCACCGTGCGCGGCAACTACACGCAAACCAGCAGCGGCGCGCTGAACATCAAGGTCGGCGGCAGCGGCTTCGACCTGCTCGACATCGACGGGTCGGCGCATCTCGCCGGCACGCTCAACCTGAGCGGGCTTGGCGGCGTCTTGCCCGCGAACGGCGCGCAGGCCGACTTCGTCGTGGCGCGGGGCTCGGGCAACAGCGGCACCTTCGGCCAGGTCAACGCACCTGCGCAGACCTCGCCCGACAGCACGGCCACGCTGACCGTCAGCTACCCGGCCGGCGGAAGCTCGTTGGCGCGCGCCACGGCCGCCGTCATGCCCTCGTTGGGGGCCTGCACCACCAACCCCGCACTGCCCGGCTGCGATGCGGTATTGCCGACGCTGGCGCAGTGCGTGGCGAACAGGTCGCTCGACGGCTGCTCGGCCCGGTTGCCGACCGAGGTCGCATGCGCCGTGAGTCCCACGCTGCTGGGGTGCGTGGCGCCGCCTGCGCCGATCGCGTCGACGTCGACGCCGACGCCGACATCTGCACGATCGCGCCCAATTCGGCGCTCTGCCAGATACTGAGCCCGCCGACAGCGTCGCAACCGGTCAAGCCGGTGCAGCAGGCCTCCAACGAGATCATCAAGACCGTGACCGCCGCCGCCCCCTTGCCGTCTGCCGCGGGCAGTCCCGTGCTTCCTTCGTCCACGCCGTCGACCGACAAGGCGCCTGCCAAGACGGACGACAAGGTTGCCGACAAGGTTGCCGACAAGACGGACAGCAAGGAAGTGGCGTCATCGGACAAGACGGGAACCAAGAACGAGCCCACCAAGAAGATGTACTGCAACTGAGGAGCGCCACATGAAATCGATATCGACGACACGACGCATCGCGGGCCTGCTCTGCCTCATCGGCTGGCTGGCCCTGGCGCCTTCGGCCTACGCACAGGTGGTCGGCACCGTGACCAACCTCTCGGGCATCCTGGCCGCGCGCAGCACGCAGGGCGTCACCCGGCTGCTGGCGGTGGATTCGCCGGTCCACCAGGGCGACACGCTCACGACCGAGAGCCGCCTACGCGCAGCTGAAGTTCGCGGACGGCGCCGAGCTGACCCTGCAGCCGCAGTCGATGCTGGTGGTGACGCGCTACAGCTACGCCGCCGCCAGGCTGCAGGACGACAAGGTCGAGCTGGGGCTGGCGCAAGGCGGCTTTCGCAGCATCGCGGGCGCGCTCGGCCAGCGCAGCCGAGACTCGACCGTCATCAACACCCCGGCGGGTGTACTGAAGGGGAGCGCCAGCATGATCGTTTCCCTCATGCCGCAGTGAGCCGCGTACTGCAAGGAGACCATTCGATGAAAAAATTCTCTTTCTTCTTCTCCCTTTTTGCGCTGCTGGCTGCCCTGGCCCCGATGCACGCATCTGCACAGATTGCGCTGCCTTCAAGGCCTGTGCCACCCGTTCCCACTACCACTACCACTACCACTACCACTACCACTACCACTACCACTACCACTACCACTACCACTACCACTACCACTACCACTACCACTACCACTACCACTACCACTACCACTACCACTACCAC
>CAMATD010000238.1 GCA_945860785.1 Variovorax sp. YR752
GTAGCCGCCAGAGCGTCGACCGCCATGCGGCCTCAGTCCGCGCCCATGGGCCAGATCGGCCGCACTTCGACCACGCCGTGGCTGGCACCGGGGCAGCGGGCCGCCCAGGACAGCGCGGCGTCGAGGTCCGGCACGTCGATGAGGAAGTAGCCGCCGAGCTGCTCGCGCGTCTCGGCGTAGGGGCCGTTGAGCACCTCGGTCTTGCCGGCCTGCAGCCGCACGGTGGTGCTCATTGCCGCGGGCCGCAGCCGGCTGGAACTGCGCATCACGCCGGCCTTCTGCAGGGCCTCGTTGTACGCTCCGTAGGAGGCCATGGCCTCGCCGACCTGGGCGGGGCTGAGTGCCGCGAAACCCGTCGGGTCCGAATAGAGCAGGAGCATGTATTCCATGATGATCTTCCTTGGAGTGACGGCGAAGCACCATGCCGCGCCTGAACAATGTCGTTCGGCCGGCGTCCATTCAGACATCGAAACACAAAAAAAAGGGCACAGGGGGAAACCCCTGTGCCCGTCTTGGCGAAAAAGCCGCGCTCAGCGCTCGATCGTCTTGTTCCAGCGTGCGTTCCAGGCGGGCCGGTTCGCGTTGATGCTCTCCCAATCGATCGTGATCGCCGTCTTCATCCACTTGTTGATGTCCGCCACCTGCGTCGCGCCTTCACCCACGGCCGGCGCCTTCGGGTTGGTCGGGATCTGCGCGCCGTACTGAAGCACGTTGGCCTGGGCCAGCGGGCTCAGCAGGAACTCCGCGAGCTTCTGCGACAGCTCGGGTTCACTGTTGTTGGCGATCACGCACTGGCCCACCATCAGCACCACCGCGCCTTCCTTGGGCGGCGCGTACTCGACCGGAATGCCCTTGGTCTTGAGCGCGGCCACGGCCGTGGGCGTGAGCGGGAAGATCGCCGCCTCGCCGGTCTGCACCATCTCCGACAGCTTGGCCGAGCTCGGGATGTACTCGAGCACGTTGGGGCCGACGGTGGTGGGCCAGGCCTTGAAGCCAGGCTCCACGTTCTTGTCGTTGCCGCCCTGGATGCGGTTGAACATCAGGAAGCCGTGCAGCCCGAAGGACGACGACGACATCGACTGGAACACCACCTTGCCCTTGAACTTCGGGTCGGCCAGGTCCATCCACGAGGTGGGCGCGGCCCAGCCCTTTTCCTTGAACATTTTGGCGTTGTAGGCAAGGCCGGTCATGCCCAGGCTCACGCCGCTGGCCATGTCGTCCTTGAAGCGCGCGGCGGGATAGATCTCGCTGAGCGAGGGGTTGGGTTTCTGCTTCTGGCACAGGCACAGGCACAGGCCCATGCCGATGGCGCGCACCATGATGCCGTCGTCGAGGAACATCACATGCATCTGCGGCCGGTCCTTGTTGGCCTGCGCCTTCGCGAGGATGTCCGACGAGGTGCCCGGCACCACCACCACCTTGGCGCCGTAGGCCTTCTCGAAGGCCGGGAACACGTACTGCGTGTACGCCTTCTCCATGGTGCCGCCGTTCATGCCGATGTAGAGCGTCTTGGTCTGTGCGCTGGCCGCGCCGCCAGCCACCAGCAGGGAAACCGCCGCCGCCCCGAGCAGGGTCCGGCGAAGGGAGAAGAAGGTCTTCTGAAAACGGGACATGGTGTTTTCCTTTCAGGGGGAGGTGGGGGTCGTGAGGGTTTGTGCTTCTGCGAAGAAGCGGTCGATCGAGAAGGCGTCGATCGGCGTGCTGCTGTGCCCATCGCGCACGAGCTCGGCCAGCACTTCGCCGGCAGCCGGACCGATCTGGAACCCGCGCCCGAGAAGCCGAAGCCGTGGAACAGCCCGGGCGTGGTGCGGCTGGGTCCGAGCACCGGCTGGCGGTCCGGCAGGTAGCCCTCGGTGCCGCTCCAGGTGCGAATGAAGTGCGCATGGCGCAGCGCGGGCAAGAGCTCGATGGCCTGTGCCGCGAGCGTGGCGATGGCGTCGCTGCCGACGCGGGCGCGGTCGGCATCGACCGCGATGCCCACGCCGCCGCCGAGCACGAGGTTGCCGCGAGCCACCTGCCGGCCGTAGATGCCGCCACCCTCCACGCCGAGGCTCCAGTCCATGAAATGCGGCATCGGCTCGGTCACCACCATCACAGGGTTGCCCGAGCGCAGCGGCACGGCTTCGTCGAATTGGGTCGCGATCGGGCCGGACCAGGCGCCCGCGCAGTTGAGCAGCACGGGCGCATGCACTTCGAGCGCATTGCCCGAGCGCAGCATGAACATGGCGCCGTCGTGCGCCACTTCGTCGACCGCGTGTCGCTCGAAAACCTGCGCGCCCGCGCGCCGCGCAGCGAGTGCGAAGGCGGGCGACACCAGCCGTGGATTGGCCTGCCCGTCTTCCACGCACAGCGAGCCGCCGACGGCGCGCGCACCGAGCCAGGGGCAGCGCTCGCGCAGGCGGGCATCGGAGATCAGTTCGAGCCCGAGGTCGAAGTCCAGGCTCTTCGTGCGGTAGTTCTCCAGCGAAGCCATGTCGGACTCGCTGCGCGCGATCTTGAAATGGCCCGAGCGCACATATTCGCCGTCGGTGTCGAGCAGCGAAGACAGGCCGCCCCAGATGCGGTGCGCGCGCTGCGCCAGCGGCAACTGGCTCAGTTGCCGGCCCTGGCGCCGCACGCCACCGAAGTTCACGCCACTGGAGCGCGAGCCGCAGAGGTCGCGCTCCAGCAGCGCCACGCCGATGCCCATCTGCCGCAGCGCGAGCGCGGCCGAGGAGCCGACGATGCCGCCGCCGACGATGGCCACGTCGGTGCGCAGTGTCTTGATCGTGCTCATGCGCCGGCTCCCTCGATGGGTGCTTGCGTGACGAGCTGGATCGGAATCGGCTTGATCGGCGCCTGGCCGCGCAGCCGTCCCACCTGCTGCAGCGGCTGGCCCGTGGCATGCGCGAGGATCTCTGCCGCCGCCACGCCGCACATGCGGCCCTGGCAACGGCCCATGCCAACGCGCGACAAGGCCTTGAGGCGGTTCATTTCGTCGGCGCCGTTGACGGAGACAGTCTCGCGCAGCGTGCCGGCCGTGATGTTCTCGCAGCGGCACACCACCAGGTCGTCGGGCGCGTTCGCGGCCCAGTCCTGCGGCAGCGGAAAGGCGCGCTCCAGTCCGCGCCTGAAACCCACGAGCCCTTCGAGCTTGCGTTCGAGCGTTTCGGCGCGCGTGGCATCGACGGCCACACCGCGGTCCGCGAGCAGCGCCAGCGCGGCGCGTTCGCCGGCCCATTCGGCCGCATCGGCGCCCATGATGCCGGCGCCGTCGCCTGCGAGGTAGACGCTCTGCACGCTGGAGCGGCCCGCCGTATCGCGCACCGGCAGATGGGCGCGCTGCAGCGGCGCGAACTCGAAGCGGCAGCCCAGCAGGTCGGCCAGCTGGGTTTCGGAACGCAGCGCGTAGCCGAAGCCGACAGCATCGCAATCGAGCGTGCGTTCTTCGCGGCCGTCGTGCCACGCGACGCCGGTGACGCGGCGCGCATCGGCATCGCCGATCACGCGCAGCGGGCGCACGCCGCTGTGCAGCGGCACACCGTGTGCGCGCAGCCAGGCCACGTAGTACAGGCCCTTTGCGAACACGGCAGGCTGCCGAAGCATCGCGGGCGTCGCGGCGATCTGGTCGCCGAGGCGCGCGGTGTCGAGCACGGCCGCGACCTTCGCGCCCGCCTTCGCATACTGATAAGCCACGAGATACAGCAACGGCCCCGTGCCCATGAACACCACCCGCTGCCCGATCGCGCAGCCCTGGAACTTGAGCGCCACCTGCGCGCCGCCCAGCGTGTAGACGCCGGGCAAGGTCCAGCCCGGCACAGGCAGCACGCGGTCGGTGGCGCCGGTCGCGACGATCAGCTGGCCATGCGGCACGCGGGCCGTGGTGCGCGTCGGGTTGTGCAGTACGTCGAGTTGGCCGCCTTGCGCGTTCCACACGAGGCTGTCTGGGCGGTAGTCGATGCGGTCGTGCAGCGCGCCGAAGGCTTCGTGCACGGCGTTCGCGCGCGAGGCCTCGAAACCATAGAGCGTGGCCGCCGTGCGCTGGATGAAGTTGGCGGGTGGGCGGCGGTAGATCTGGCCGCCAGCGCGCGAGGCTTCGTCGATCACCCACCGGCCGCAGGCCGTGCGCCACCAGCGCCTGGGCTGCGCGCACGCCGGCCGGTCCGGCGCCGACGATCACGGGTTGCAGTTCGGCGCCTGTCATGCGGCATCCCGGCCGGTGACCAGCGCCATGCCAGGCGCGATGAAGGTGGAGCAGGCGCGCAGGCGTTCGCCTTCGGCCGTCGCGATCCAGCAGTCCTGGCAGGCGCCCATCATGCAGAAGCCTGCGCGCGGCGTGTCGCTGAATTCGTTGCGGCGCAACTGGCTGCCCTGCGTGAGCACGGCGGTCAGCACGGTGTCGCCGGCCAGCGCGGAGGCGGGCTCGCCGTCGAGCGTGAAGGGCACCGCGGCGCGGCCGGTTTCGGCCACGCGATGCAGCAGCGCATGGTGTGTTGCTGAACTCATTTACTTGCGCCCCACCAGAACACGATCCAGTCCGTAGAGGCGGTCGAGGATCACCATCGCGATGGCGGTCACCGCCACCATCAGCGCTGACACCGCCGCCATCAGCGGATCGATCGACTCGGTCGCATACATGTACATGCGCACCGGCAGCGTCACCGTGCTCGGCGAGGTCACGAAGATCGACATCGTCACTTCGTCGAAACTGTTGATGAAGGCCAGCATCCAGCCGCCCGTCACGCCCGGCAGGATCATCGGCAGCGTGATGCGCCGGAACACCGTGGCCTGGCTCGCGCCCAGCGAGAGCGCGGCTTGCTCGGCGCTGCGGTCGAAGCCCACGAGCGCGGCCACCACCAGGCGCAGCGTGTAGGGCGTGACGATCAGCGCATGCGCCATCACCAGCCAGCCGAAGCTGCCGGTGCCGCCCCACCAGCGCGAACAGGCGCAGCAGCGCCACGCCCAGCACCAGGTGCGGAATGATCAGCGGCGCGAGGAACAGCGCGTTGAGGAAGTCGCGCCCCGGAAAGTCGTAGCGCGTGATCGCCATGCCGGCCGGTACCGCGAGCAGCGTGGCGATGGTGGCCGAGGCCAGCGCGAGCCACAGGCTGTTCCAGAACGACTGCATGAAGTCGGGATGCGCGAACACCGCGGCGAACCAGCGCAGCGAGAAGCTGGTGGTCGGGATGGTCAGCGTGTTCTCGGGCGTGAACGCGACGATGCACACCACCAGCAGCGGTGCCAGCATGCAGGTGATGACGAGCGCGTTGAACGCGAGGGCGAAGGGGCCGTTCTTGCTCATGCGGTCAGCCCAGCGCTTTCTTGTAGCGGCCTTCTACGAGGCGGTTGTAGCTCAGCATCACGATAAGGTTGACTGCCAGCAGCGTGAGCGCGATGGCCGCGCCCAGCGGCCAGTTCAGTTCGCTCAGGTACTCGTCGTACACCACCGTCGCGACCATCTTGAGGCGTCGTCCGCCCAGCAGCCCCGGGATCGCGAATGAACTCGCGGCCAGGCCGAACACGATCAGGCTGCCCGAGAGAATGCCCGGCATCACCTGCGGCAGCACGATGCGCCTGAGCGTGGTGAAGGGAGAGGCCTTGAGCGACAGCGCGGCGTTCTCCACACCCGGGTCCAGCTTCTGCAGCGAGGTCCACACCGGGATCACCATGAACGGCAGCATCACGTGAACCAGCGCGATGATCACCGCGATCTCGGTGTAGAGCATCTTCACCGGCCCGATGCCAACGAGACCGAGCAGCGAGTTGACCGCGCCCTCGGGCCCGAGCAGCATGCTCCAGCCGAAGGCGCGCACCACCACCGACACCAGCAGCGGCGCCAGCACCACCAGCAGCAGCACCGAGCGCCAGGGGTTGCGCATGCGGCTCAGCACATAGGCCTCGGGCGCACCGATGACGATGCAGATCAGCGTGACTAGGGCGGAGATCCAGAAGGTGCGCCAGAAGATGCCGTGGTAGTACGAGTCGGTGAACACCTGCGCGTAGTGGTCGAGCGTGAACTCGCCGGCCTTCGGCCCGGTGGCAGGGTCGTAGACGTTGAACGAAAGCACGGCGGTGAGCAGCAGCGGCACCAGCAGCAGCGCGGTGAACATCAGCAGGGCGGGGCCCGAGAGCCACCAGGGCGTGGCCTTGCGCTTCATGCCGCTCATACCGCTACGGCCTCGTCGGCCGGCAGCAGCCGCGTGCAGTGCGCGGGCCAGTCGATGCCGACGGCGTTGCCCTCGTCGAGCGCATCGCGGCCGTCGTTGGGGCTCAGCACCATCAGGTCGCCGGCGGGCGTGCTCAGGCGGTAGAGCCACTGGCTGCCGAGGAAGAAGCGCTCCTGCACCGTGCCGTCGAGCCGGCCGCGGCCGGCCGTGACCAGCTGGAGCTTTTCAGGGCGCACGCTCATGAGCACCGCGGCACCGGACTTGAAACCGTCTTCGTTGACCTGGACCGCGAGCGGGCCGACCTCCACATTGCAGCTGCCGGTGCTGCAGGCGGTCACGCGGCCGGTCAGCAGGTTGGCCTTGCCCACGAAGGTGGAGATGAAGCGCGTGCTCGGGTGTTCGTACACGCGGTGCGGATGGTCGATCTGCGTGGCGCAGCCGCCTTCCATCACCACCACGCGGTCGCTGATCGACATGGCCTCGCTCTGGTCGTGCGTGACCATCACCGTGGTGGTGCCCACTTTGCGCTGGATCTGTCGCAGCTCGAACTGCATCTCTTCGCGCAGCTTGGCGTCGAGGTTGGAGAGCGGTTCGTCGAGCAGCAGCACCGGCGGCTCGATCACCAGCGCGCGGGCCAGTGCGACGCGTTGCCGCTGGCCGCCCGAGAGTTCGCGCGGGTAGCGCGTGGCGTGCGGTTCCAGGTGCACCAGCGCCAGTGCCTGCTTCACGCGTTCGGCGCGCTCTGACTGGGGCATCTTGCGCATCTCGAGCCCGAAGCTCACGTTGTCGGCCACCGTCATGTGCGGGAAGAGGGCGTAGCTCTGGAACACGATGCCCAGGCCGCGCGTGTTGGCTTTGGCATGCGTGATGTCCTTGCCCGCAAGCTCGATGCGGCCGCTGCTGACGGCCTCGAAGCCCGCAATCATCTGCAGTGTCGTGGTCTTGCCGCAGCCCGAAGGGCCGAGCAGCGAGACGAACTCGCCCTTTTCGACGGTGAGGTTCATGGCCGACACCGCGCGGGTGCTGCCGTAGAACTTGGTCACGTCGGTGAGCCGTAGGAATGACATGGAAGAGCCTTTCTGTCGGGGGCAAAAAGATGGCGTGAGACACCTTGGTGCGGGCCATGAACTGCTGGGTACTTTCGATTCACTCTATTGCAACGATCGCGCCAGATTGCCTCTGGTATTCCATTAATCAGAATCTTTATCTGATTTATTCCGTTTATTAAAATATAATGGCCGAAAGTAGTCCATGACATTCCACAAGAGCAAGATATGGAAACCACTTCGGAGGTGCCGGTGGCCAGCGGCGGCGTGCCGCGTGTCTTCTCGGTGATCCGCGCGCTCGGCGCGGTGCAGGCCGAGGGCGGCCGCGTGACCCAGATTGCACGTTCCGTGGGCCTGACCCAGGCCACCACGCACCGGTTGCTGCAATCGCTGATCGCCGAAGGCATGGTCGAGCAGGACGAGCGCACCAAGCTCTACCGCCTCAGCATCGATTTCTTTGCGCTCGCAGCCAACGCCGGCAACCCCGGTGACCTGCGCGCGATCTGCCGGCCGGTGCTGCTGCGTTTGTGCGCGAGCCTCGGCGACAGCATCTTCCTGCTCGTGCGCAGCGGCTTCGATGCGGTGTGTCTTGATCGCAGCGAAGGGCCATTTCCGATCCGCTCGTTCACGGGCGACATCGGCGGGCGCATCGCGCTGGGCGTGGGGCAGGGCGCGCTCGCGATCCTGGCCTTTCTGCCCGAGGCCGAGCGCGAGGAGGTGATCCGCTTCAACCTCTCGCGCGTGCGGGAGTACGGCGTGTACGACGAGGTCTATCTGCGCACCGAGATCGAGCGCGTGCGGCAGGTCGGCTACGCGGGGCGCAGCACCGGGCTGCTCGAAGGCATGGCTGGTGTGGCGGTGCCGATCCTCGACCGCGAGGGGCGTGCCGTGGCCGCACTGAGCGTGGGCACGATCGCCGACCGGCTCAATGCCGACCGCATGCCCACGGTGGTGAAGATGCTCAAGCGCGAGGCGGCGGCGATCGGGCCGAAGATCAATCCGTTCGATGCGACGCTGAGGCGGCCGGCGCAGAGCCTGGCGGGGTCGTCTGTGGGGCAGCGGATCAGCTTGCCTGAAGCACCCAGGCCGGAGTAAACAAGGACCGCGGTCTCATCCATTCAGCGAAAACGTGGAGCACCTTGATGAACAACCCTTCGATCCTCTACCCCGTGTTTGCCCTCGCCGCCTGGACCGGCCTGGTCCTGTTGCTGATCCCCATCGCCCGTATCGGCGCAGCAAGGCGCCGCGAGGTGGTGGCAGCCGATTTCAAGGTCGGCGAATCGCTGGCCGTGCCGGATGCAGTGCGCATTCCGAACCGCAACTACATGAACCTGCTGGAGCTGCCGGTCCTGTTCTATGTGGTGTGCGTGCTCTTCTACGTGGCGGTGATCCCTTCGCCCACGGCCATCGGCCTGGCCTGGGCGTATGTCGCCTTGCGTGTTCTGCACAGCGTGGTGCACCTCACCTACAACCACGTCATTCACCGGCTGATCCTGTTTGCGGTGAGCAATGGCGTCCTGTTCACGCTGTGGATACTGGCCGCCATTCGGCTTGCACGATGAACAGTCTCCGCGGAAGGCGAAGTTCATTCCCCAAACGCATCAAGTCCTTCCATATTTTCACTATGCAACCGCGCGGGATTCGCAGATATTGACCGCATTCCTTCGCCCCCCGTTGCCTTTCTTCCTCCTCCTCCTTTCCGGAGCGCGCTCATGTCCGAAGCCCAAGCCCCCCACTCCCTCGCCACCGAAATCGAGCAACTGCTGCAGCGCTTGGGCGTGCCCCGCACCGCCTACACCGGCGGTGAGTTGACGGTGCGCTCGCCAGTCACCGGCGAGGTGATCGCGCAGGTGCCGCAGACCACCGCGGTGGAAGCCACTGGCGCCATCGGCCGCGCGCACGAGGCTTTCAAGGCCTGGCGCAATGTGCCCGCACCGCGCCGCGGCGAACTGGTGCGGCTGCTCGGCGAAGAGCTGCGCGCCGCCAAGCGCGACCTCGGCCGCCTGGTCACGCTCGAGGCCGGCAAGATCCCGTCCGAAGGCGCGGGCGAAGTGCAGGAAATGATCGACATCTGCGACTTCGCGGTCGGCCTCTCGCGCCAGCTCTACGGCCTCACATTGGCCACCGAACGCGCCGAGCATCGGATGATGGAAACTTGGCATCCGCTGGGCGTGTGCGGCGTGATCTCGGCCTTCAATTTCCCGGTGGCCGTGTGGTCGTGGAACGCAGCGCTCGCGCTGGTGTGCGGCGACTCGGTGGTGTGGAAGCCGTCCGAAAAGACGCCGCTCACCGCACTCGCCACGCATGCCATCGCACTGCGGGCCATCGAACGTTTCGGCGACGCACCCGAAGGCCTGCTCGGCCTGCTGCTGGGCCAGCGCGACATCGGCGAAGTGCTGGTCGACGACCACCGCGTGCCGATCCTCTCGGCCACCGGCTCGACCGCGATGGGCCGGCAGGTCGGCCCCAAGCTGGCTGCGCGTTTCGCCCGCGCGATCCTCGAACTCGGCGGCAACAACGCTGCCATCGTCACGCCTTCGGCCGACCTGGACCTCACGATGCGCGGCATCGCCTTCTCGGCCATGGGCACGGCCGGCCAGCGCTGCACCACGCTGCGCCGCCTGTTCGTGCACGACAGCGTGTACGACGCGCTGGTGCCCAAGCTCGCGAAGGTCTACGGCAATGTACAGGTGGGCGATCCGCGCGAGGCCGGCACGCTGGTCGGTCCGCTGATCGACCGCGCGGCCTTCGACGGCATGCAGAAGGCATTGAGCGAAAGCCGCGAAGCGGGTGCGAAGGTGCACGGCGGCAACCGCGTCGACGGCATCGGCACGCAGGACGCCTACTACGTGCGCCCCGCGCTGGTGGAACTGAAGTCGCACGCCGGCCCGGTGCTGCGCGAAACCTTCGCGCCCATCCTCTACGTGGTGCGCTACAGCTCGCTCGACGAAGCCATCGAATGGCACAACGCGGTGGGCGCGGGCCTGTCGTCGTCGATCTTCAC
>CAMATD010000239.1 GCA_945860785.1 Variovorax sp. YR752
GCCTTGGCAGCGTCGAACTGGCCGACGGCACCTGGGTGAACGGCTTCATCTGCGAGGGCCATGCGCTGGCCGGTGCGCAGGACGTCACCCACCACGGCGGCTGGCGAGCCTATGTCGCAAGCCGTGCACGCGCCATTTCCAACTGATCCAGGAGTCCGTTATGAGCATCGAAGAGAAATCGTCCTCAGCATCGCGCCGCCGGCTGTTGCAGGCCGGCGCCGCGGGCTTGGCGGTGTTGGCCGCACCGGCCGTCGTGCGCGCACAGGCCGCACCGAAGCTGCGCATCGGCTTCTGGCCGGTGGCTGCGGGGTTGCCGTTCTTCGCGGCGGTGGACCGCGGCTACTTCAAGGAAGCGGGCCTCGACGTGGAGCCGCTCAAGTTCGCTGGTGCGCAGCAGGTCATGGAGGCCATGCTCGCGGGCCGCTGCGACGGCAGCGCCAACGGCACCGGCTCGGCCAATCTCGCCATCGGCGAGATCGCGCAACCGGGCCTCTTCAAGATCTTCTGCACCAACCCGAGCAACGCCAAGTTCGTGCTCGACGAATTCATCGTCGCCAAGGACAGCCTGATCAAGAGCATGGCCGAGCTGGCCGGCAAGAAGATCGCTTCCGGCCCCGGCATCCAGAACGTCACGCTGTGCAAGACCATGCTGGAGCGTGCGGGCGCCAAGGGCGCGGTCGTGAGCGAGCTGCCCATCGGCCAGCATGTGGCGGCGCTGGTCGCGGGCCAGGTCGATGCCTGCTACACGCTGGAGCCGACCGGCACCGTCGGCCGCATGAACGGCACCACACGGGTGATCGAGGCCGGCGTGGTGGCCAAGTACATCCTCGGCGACCCGATGGCGCCCTGGCATGGCGGCGCGGCCAGCCTCACCACCGATTTCATCAAGAAGAACCCCGAGGTGGCGAAGAAGTACATCGCGGCCTACGCGCGCGGTGTGGAGCTGGTGCGCACCAAGCCCGACGACGCACGCCAGTACATGAAGGGCTACACCGCCATCGAGGGCAAGCTCACGGCCGAAGTGCCGCTCGCGTGCGTCGTACATGCTCTACAACGAGTTCAAGCCTAGCGACGTCGCGTACTTCCAGAAGTTCTACGACCTGTTCACCGAGAAAGGCATCTTCGAGAAGAAGGTGCTGGTGGACGGACTTCTCTACAAGGCCTGACATGAGGCTCGCCCCCAGCCTCCGCGCACTTCGTGTCGCTTCGTCAACCCCCTACCGGGGGCAACACCAGAGGCCCGGCAAAGCCGGTTCCTCGGTGTTCCTGGAAAAAGCAATCCGGAAGGAGCACTGAAATGGGCGAAGCCAATACCGCCACGGCCGCGCCGTGGACCCCGCCGGCCAACGCCGCCACCGCGGTGCAGAAGCCGCCGCTGCGGTGCAGAAGCCGCCGCTGCGCGACCGCCTGCTGCCCTTCATCGGCCCGGTCGTCCTGTTCATCGTGTGGGACCTGGTGGTGCGGCTCGGCTTCATCAAGCCCATCCTGCTGCCCACGCCGGCCGACACTATCGCGGCGCTGATCACGGGGCTCGCGGGCGGACCGCTGCTCACCGACTTCGCGATGACGGTGTGGCGCACGCTGCAGGCCTTCGCCATTGCGGCGGTGATCGGTGTGCCACTGGGCGTGCTGCTCGGCAGCAACGAGAAGGCGTACCGCAGCGTCGAGTTCCTGATCGACTTCTTCCGCTCGACGCCGTCGTCCGCGCTGATTCCGCTGTTCCTTTTGATCTTCGGCGTGTCCGACGTCAACAAGATCGCCATCGCGGCCTTCGGCGCACTGCTGATCGTGGTGTTCAACAGCGCCTACGACGTCATCAACGCCCGCAAGCAGCGGGTGATGGCGGCGCGCGTCATGGGTGCCTCGCGCTGGCAGGTCTTCAAGGATGTGTTGATCTGGGAAAGCCTGCAACCCAGCTTCGTGGGCCTGCGCTCGGCGGTGTCGATGGCGCTGGTGATCGTCATCGTGGCCGAGATATTCATCGGCTCGGACACGGGGCTCGGCCACCGCATCATCGATGCGCAGCAGGTGCTCAACGTCAAGAGCATGTACGCAGCCATCCTGGCGGCCGGCGCATTGGGCTACGCGCTGAACATTCTTTTCCTCGTCGCCGAGCGCCGCATCGTGCACTGGAGCGGAAGATGAAGGTCACGCAAGACATCGTCGTCAACGGTCCGGTATATGCCGACGTGCCCGCGCCGGTCTTCAAGCCCGGTCCGGCCGGCACGCACATCACCATCCGCGGCCTCACCAAGTACTTCGCGGGCTGGCCGCTCTACGAGAACTTCGACCTCGATATTCCGAAGCACAGGAGCGTCTCGGTGTTCGGGCCCAACGGCTGCGGCAAGTCCACGCTGATCAACATGATCGCGGGGCTCATTCCCATCGACTCGGGCGAGATCCTGTTCGACGGCAAGCAGCGCAAGGACACCAAGATCGGCTACGTGTTCCAGAACTACCGCGAGGCGATGTTCCCGTGGATGCGCACCATCGACAACATCGCCTATCCGCTGAAGCCCGAAGGGCGCAGCAAGGCCGAGGTCGACCGGCGCATGGAAGAGCTGGTGGCGTCGTTCGACGTGAAGTTCGACCTGAAGCGCTTTCCTTACGAGCTCTCGGGCGGGCAGCAGCAGACCGTGTCGATCATGCGCGCGCTCACACCCAACCCCGAGGTGCTGTTCCTCGACGAACCCTTCTCGGCGCTCGATTTCGAGATGACGCTCTTCATTCGCGAGAAGCTGCAGGAGGTGTTCATGCAGACCGGTACCACGATGCTGCTGGTGTCGCACGACCTCGAAGAGGCTGTGTACCTCGCCGACGAGGTTCTGCTGCTCACCAAGCGGCCCACCAAGGTGGCCGAGATCCTGCGTTACAGCGATACCCGCCCTCGCACCATCGAAACGCTGAGTACCGAGAGCTTCGTCGCGATGAAGAAACTGAGCCTCGACATCTTCCAACGCGAAGTACGCCGCTGAAGGGACGCACCGTGTCGCTTGAAATCAATATCCCCGAAGTGCACGCCGAAGTCAGCGCCGTGTTCGCGCGCTACGAAGAAGCGCTCGTGACCAACCAGCGCGCGGTGCTCGACGAATTGTTCTGGAACAGCCCGCACACGCTGCGCTACGGCTTTTCCGAGAACCACTACGGCCACGCCGACATTCGCGTCTTCCGCGCGTCGCTGCCGGTGCAGAGCCCGCCGCGCGAGCTGCTGCGCACCGTCATCACCACCTATGGCCGCGACTTCGCGACCGCCAACGTCGAGTTCCGGCGCGAAGGCAGCCAGCAGATCGGCCGCCAGAGCCAGACCTGGATGCGCACCGCCGAAGGCTGGCGCGTGGTCGCCGCCCACGTGAGCCTGCCGGTCTGACGACTGGACGCACGGCACATTTTTTGCACTCCCTTCAACCTCTGGAAAGAACGCCATGACAAGCCAATTCAATCGCCGCGATTCCCTCAAGTCCCTGGCCGCGCTCGGCGCCGCCGGCACCCTCGGAGGCTGGAGCGCCCTTGCCAGTGCGCAGGCCAAGCCGCTGACCGTCGGTGTGATCTACGTCGGCGCGCGCGACGACTATGGCTACAACCAAGCGCACGCCATGGCCGCGGCCGAGATCAAGAAACTGCCCAGCATCAAGGTGGTCGAAGAAGAAAACGTGCCCGAGGCCGCGGCCGTGCAGAAGACCATGGCCGGCATGATCTCGCAGGACGGCGCCAAGCTGCTGTTCCCCACCTCGTTCGGCTACTTCGACCCGCACATCCTCGCGGTCGCGCCCAAGTACCCCGACGTGCGCTTCTCGCACTGCGGCGGTCTCTGGACCGAAGGCAAGCACCCGAAGAACGCCGGCAGCTTCTTCGGCTACATCGACGAGTGCCAGTTCCTGAACGGCGTGATCGCCGCGCACATGACCAAGAGCAACAAGATCGCCTTCGTCGCCGCCAAGCCGATTCCGCAGGTGCTGCGCAACATCAACGCCTTCACGCTGGGTGCGCGCTCGGTCAAGCCCGGCATCACCTGCAGCGTGATCTTCACCGGCGACTAGTCGATGGCCGTGAAGGAGGCCGAGGCCACCAATAGCCTTGCGGACCAAGGCTGCGACGTATTCACCATGCACGTCGACGGACCCAAGGTGGTGGTCGAGACCGCGGCCAAGCGCGGCAAGATGGTCTGCGGCTACCACGCGAGCCAGGCCAAGCTGGCGCCCAATGCGTACCTCACCGGTGCCGAGTGGAACTGGCTCACCGCCTACAAGACCGCCATCGAAGCCGCATCCCAACTTCCTGCGCGGCGGTTTGAAAGAAGGCTACGTGAAGATGTCGGCCTATGGCCCGATGGTGCCGGACGCCGCGAAGAAGCAGGCCGACGACATCAAGGCCAAGATGATCGCGGGCACCTTCGACATCTTCAAGGACGGCATCAAGGACAACAAGGGCGCGGTCGTGGTGCCGGCCGGCAAGGTGCTGAAGCAGACGGACCTCGAACTCGAGAAGATGAATTATCTCGTCGAAGGCGTTCTCGGTTCGGCCTGATCCCGCGCCATCAATGCCATGCCCGTCATGCACAGAGCGCTCAAGGAATTCGCCCTGCCGGTGTTCGCCATCGCGGCGGCGCTGCTGCTGTTCGGCTTGCTGGTGGCCTTTGCTGGCATCGATCCGGTGGAGGTCTGGGTCACGCTGTTCAAGGGCGCGTTCGGCGACTGGTTCTCGTGGCAGAACACCTTGCAGCGCGCCGCTCCGCTGATGCTCACTGCACTGTGCGTGGCACTGCCGGCGCGCGCCGGGCTGATCGTCATCGGTGGTGAAGGTGCGCTGGTGCTCGCGGCTTGGCCTGCGCCGCGCTCGCGCATGCCGTGCCCTTGCCCGGCAATGTCGTGGGCACGGCGATGGTCTGCCTCGCGGGCGCCGCGGCCGGCGCACTGTGGATCGTCTTCGCCGGGTACCTGCGCCAGTACCGCGGCATCAACGAAACCATCAGCAGCCTGCTGCTCGCCTACATCGCGATTGGCATCTTCAAGCACCTAGTCGAAGGGCCGCTGCGCGATCCGGCGAGTCTCAACAAGCCGTCGACCTATGCGCTGAACGACGGACTGCTGATCGGTGGCATCGGCGGCTCGGACGTGCACTGGGGCCTGGCGATCGGCGTGGTGGCCTGCCTGGGGCTCGGGTGGTGGCTGCGCGCGACCGCCTCCGGTTTTTCGATCCGCGTGGTCGGTGGCAATCCGCGGACCGCGCAGCTCGTCGGGTTGCCGGCCACGCGGCTCATCCTCTCGGCCTGCGGCTTGGGCGGCGCGTGCGCGGGGCTCGCGGGTGCGGTCGAGGTGGCGGCGGTGCACACCAATGCCAATGCCTCGCTGATCGCGGGGTACGGCTATGCGGGCATCCTGGTGTCGTTCATCGCACGGCACAACCCGGTGGCCATCGTGCCGGTGGCGATCCTGTTCGGCGGCTTCGGCGCGGCCGGCAGCCTGCTGCAGCGGCGGCTCGGGCTGCCCGATGCGTCGGTGCTGGTGTTGCAGGGCATTGCCTTCGTGCTGATCCTGGCGAGCGAGGGCCTGCGCATGGTCGACTGGAAGGCGTTGCGCATGCGTGTCTTCCGCGCATCGGGGAATCCGGCATGACCGCCGACCAGTGGATCGCGCTGGTGGCCGGCATCGTCGGTGGCGCCTTGCGCGTCGGGGCGCCCTTCTTGTTCGTGAGCCTGGGCGAGTGCCTCACGGAAAAGTCGGGCCGCATCAACCTCGGGCTCGAAGGCGTGCTGGTGCTCTCGGCCATGGCGGCTTTTGGCGGCGCCTATCTCACCGACTCGGCCTGGCTCGGCGTACTGATCGGTGCGGCAGCGGGGGCGGTGCTCGCGCTGCTGCATGGGCTTTTGTGCTCGCTCGACCGCGTCAACGACGTGGCGACCGGCATTGCCCTGATGCTGCTCGGCACCGGCCTCGCGTTCTACCTGGGCAAGCCGCTGATCCAGCCGCAGGCGCCGCAGATTCCCGCGATTCCGCTCGGCTTCTGGAGCGACAACCCCGTGGTGCGCTCGGCCTTGCAACTCAACGCGCTGGTGCCGGGGGGCGTGGCGCTGGCGGTGCTGCTCTGGTGGGGTTTTGCGCGCACGCGTGCCGACTTGCTGGTGCGCATGGCCGGCGATTCGGCGCAGGCGACGCGTGCACTGGGCTACTCGGTCTCGGGCCTGCGCATTGCGGCGACCACGGCGGGCGGGTTCATCGCCAGGCTCGGCGGTGCATCGCTCACGCTGTTCTATCCGGGCAGCTGGAACGAAGGCATCTCCAGCGGGCAGGGCCTGATCGCCGTCGCGCTCGTGATCTTCGCGCGCTGGAGCCCGCTGCGCTGCTCTTCGGCGGCGCGGGCGCCATCGGCATCGGCTGGGGCTACCACCTGTTCAACACCGTGCCCTACGCACTCACGCTGGTGATCCTGGTGCTGACCTGCAAACCGGGCAGTGCGGCGGTCGGCAGCCCCGGCAAACTTTCATCGACAAGGAGCTGCACACCATGAGCGGTCTGGGTGGCCTCAACAAATCGGCGCATGGCGTCGTCGTCGGCCTGGTGCAGCTGCAACTGCCGAACGTGAAGACACCGGCCGAGCTGGCCGCGCAGACGCAGCGCATCTGCGACATGGTGGGCAAGGCGCGCCGCAACCAGTCGACCATGGACCTCGTGGTGTTCCCCGAGTACGCGCTGCATGGCCTCTCGATGGACACCAACCCCGAGATCATGTGCAGGCTCGATGGCCCCGAGGTGGCAGCGTTCAAGCGTGCCTGCATCGAGCACCGCATCTGGGGCTGCTTCTCGATCATGGAGGCCAACCCCGGCGGCAATCCGTACAACAGCGGCCTGATCATCGACGACCAGGGCGAGGTCAAGCTTTACTACCGCAAGCTGCATCCGTGGGTGCCGGTGGAGCCTTGGGAGCCCGGCAACGTCGGCGTGCCGGTGTGCCGGTGTGCGACGGACCCAACGGCAGCAAGCTCTCGCTCATCATCTGCCACGACGGCATGTTCCCGGAGATGGCGCGCGAGGCCGCGTACAAGGGCGCCGATATCATCCTGCGCACGGCCGGCTACACCGCACCGATCCGCCATGCGTGGCGCATCACCAACCAGGCCAACGCCTTCTGCAACCTCGCCTACACCGCGTAGCGTGTGCCTGTGCGGCAGCGACGGCAGCTTCGACTCGATGGGCGAGGGCATATTCTGCAATTTCGACGGCAGGGTGCTGGTCGAGGGCGGCGGCCGCGTCGACGAGATCATCACCGCCGAGCTGCGGCCCGACCTCGTGCGCGAAGCGCGCACCGGCTGGGGCGTTGAAAACAACATCTACCAGCTCTACCACCGCGGCTACGTCGCGGTGAAGGGCGGCGCGCAAGACTGTCCCTACACCTACATGCACGACATGGCCGCCGGCACCTACAGGCTGCCGTGGAGCGCCGATGTGAAGGTGACCGACGGCACCAGCTGCGGCTTCGCGCCGCCGGAACGCAACTACCAAGGATGAGCACGCCATGACCACCATCGCTTCCGAGCCGTATGCCTGGCCCTACAACGGCGACCTGCGCCCCGACAACACCGCGCTGATCGTGATCGACATGCAGACCGATTTCTGCGGCAAGGGCGGGTATGTCGACGTGATGGGTTACGACCTGTCGCTGGTGCAGGCACCGATCCAACCGATAGCGCGCACGCTCGCCGTTCTGCGGCCGCTGGGCTTTCACATCATCCACACACGCGAAGGCCATCGGCCCGATCTTGCAGACCTGCCCGCCAACAAGCGATGGCGTTCGCGACAGATCGGCGCCAACGGCGTGGGCATCGGCGACGACGGCCCGTGCGGGCGCATCCTCGTGCGCGGCGAGCCGGGCTGGGACATCATTCCCGAGCTTGCACCGCTGCCCGGCGAGGTGGTGATCGACAAGCTTGGCAAGGGTTCGTTCTACGCCACCGACCTCGAACTGATCCTGCGCACGCGCGGCATCGAGAACATCATCCTTGCGGGCATCACGACCGACGTGTGCGTGCACACCACGATGCGCGATGCCAATGATCGCGGCTTCGAATGCCTGCTGCTTTCGGACTGCACGGCGGCCACCGACCACGGCAACCACCTCGCGGCGCTCAAGATGATCACGATGCAGGGCGGCGTGTTCGGCGCGCACACCACCTCGCAGGCGCTACTGGCCACGCTGGCCTGATGCCCCCATGAGCGCCACCCCCCACGCCATCGGCGCGCTGCCAGCCGGCAGCGGCGCACTCGCGCTCGACACCTACGAGCTGACCAAGCGCTTCGGCAGCTTCACCGCGATGGACCACGTGACGATGCGCGTCGAGCCGGGCACGGTGCACGCGCTGCTCGGCGAGAACGGCGCGGGCAAGAGCACGCTCGTCAAATGCGTGGCCGGCTTCCAGCGCGCGGAGGAGGGCAGCATCCTGATCGACGGGCGCGAGCAGGACATTGCCAACCCCATCGTGGCGCGTGCATTGGGCATCGGCATGGTCTACCAGCACTTCACGCTGGCGCCGGGCATGACGGTGGCGGAGAACCTGCTACTCGCAGGCGGCAAGACACCTGCGTTGATCGACTGGAAAACCAAGCGCGCGGAACTGAAGGACTTTCTCGCGACCACGCCCTTCAGCCTCGACCTCGACGTGCGGCCTTCGGAACTCGCAGCGGGCGAAAAGCAGAAGCTCGAACTGTTGAAGCAGCTCTACCTGAAGCCGCGCCTGCTGATCCTCGACGAGCCGACTTCGGTGCTCACGCCGCAGGAGGCCGACGAGGTGCTGGGCCATGTGCGCGAGTTCGCACGCAGCGGCATGTGCACGGTGCTCATCATCACGCACAAGTTTCGCGAAGTGATGGCGTATGCCGACAGCGTGACGGTGTTGCGTAGGGGCAAGGCGGTGCATCACTGCCGCGTGGCGGACACGAGCCCGGCGCAGTTGGCGCAGGCCATGATGGGTGAAGAGGGGTCGGCCTCTGCAACGCCGGCTTCGTCGCCCGCCGCCAGAAAGCCACTGACCGATGGAGCGCCCATCGCGTTGAAGGTCGAAGGCCTCAAGGCGCAGGGTGATCGCGGCACGCTTGCGCTCCACGACCTGAGCCTGTCCGTGCGCGCGGGCGAGATCCTTGGCGTGGCAGGTGTCTCCGGCAACGGCCAGCGCGAACTGGTCGAAGCCCTGGTCGGGCAACGCCCGCGACTGGCCGGAAGCGTGACCGTGATGGGCCAGCCCTACAACGCGCGCCGCGCCGAGAACCGCAGCCTCAAGGTTCGCAGTCTTCCCGAGGAGCCGCTGCGCAACGCTTGCGTCGGCGACCTCAGCGTGGCAGAGAACATGGCGCTGCGCGATTTCGACAGGCCGCCCTTGTCGCGTGGTGGCGTCCTGAGCTTCCCGTTCTGGCGCAGCCGTGCGCGCGAATGGATTGCCGAATACGGTGTCAAGACGCAGGGCGAGGGCGCGCCGATTCGCAGTCTCTCCGGTGGCAACGTGCAGCGTGCGGTGCTGGCACGCGAGTTGGCTGGCGATATCAACGTGCTGATCGCGGCGAACCCCGTGTTCGGTCTCGACTTCGCCGCCGTTGCCGAGATTCACGAGCGCATCGTGCAGGTGCGCGAGAAGGGAGGGGCGGTGCTGCTGATCAGCGAAGACCTCGACGAACTCCTGGAACTGGCCGATCGCATCGTCGTGATGAGCGAGGGGCAGATCGTGTTCGAGACTTCGGCTGCCGGTGCCGAGCGGCATGTGATCGGGGCGCACATGGGTGGTGGGCACCATGAGTCGCTGAAGGCTGCTGCATGAGCGCCCTGCTGCTCGTTGGGGCGCCCGGTATGCGGTGCGGCGCAGTCGCCCCCACTGTGCCGCACACCGGGCTCCGGGGTGGGGTTGGAAGGTGTTCCCCCAATGCGTCCACGGCGGTGGGTGGTGTGTCCCCGGCCGGCCGTTGAGGCACCGCCGAGCAGCGCAGCGACAGGCGGATCAGGGCTCGCCCTTGTTTGAGCGAAGCGAGTTTGGGC
>CAMATD010000240.1 GCA_945860785.1 Variovorax sp. YR752
AGGTTCAGCGGCTCGAGCGCCAGCTCGACCAGGTCGCGCATGCCCTGCCCGTGCGCGGCGGACACGCCGTGCACATCGCCGAAGCCGAGTTCGTAGAAGTCCACGAGCTTGGCGCCGTCGTGCATGCCCTCGGCCTTGTTGGCCGCCAGCACGCAGGGCTTGCCGAGCCGGCGCAGCTCGTTGGCGATGTCGTGGTCTTGCGCCGAAAGGCCTTCGCGGGCATCGACCACGAAGATCACCACATCGGCCTCGGCCACGGCCTGCCGCGTCTGCTTGGCCATTTCCTTGTAGATGCCGCTGCCCGCATCGGGCTCGAAGCCGCCGGTGTCGATGACGATGAACTCGTGCTTGCCCAGGCGACCGTTGCCGTAATGGCGATCGCGCGTGAGACCGGCGAAGTCGGCGACGATGGCGTCGCGCGTCTGGGTCAGGCGGTTGAACAGCGTCGACTTGCCGACGTTGGGTCGCCCGACCAGGGCCACGACCGGCTTCATGGCCGGCCTTTCGATGGCGCGGTTTTCATGGTCGGGCCTTGGGAAAAAAGATTATTCAGGGCGATAGCCAAACACGCCACCATTGGCAGTCACGATCACGACCGTGTTGCCGGCCAGGACCGGCGGAACGGTAATGGCGGAGCCATCGGGCGTGACACGATTGAGCAACGCGCCGTCTTCGCGCGAAACGAAATGTAGGGAGCCCGTGCTCTCGCCGATGACCAGCGAGCGGCCCACCGCGAGCGGCGAGGTCAGGTCACGGTTCTTGAAGCGGGTCGATTGCCAGGCGCGCTCGCCGTCGGCGCGGCGCCAGGCCGTGATGCTGCCGTCGGACTCGGTGCCGTAGATGAAGCCCTGGTCGCCGCCGACGCCGTCCGAGCCCGCAGCCGGCTTGCTCCAGACCAGCGCACCGCGCACGGTCTCGACGCAGCCGACGCTGGCGTAATAGGCGCGTGCGCACACCGTGTCGCCGAAGCGGCTCACGCTGCCGGTCAGGTCGACCAGGCGTTCCACGTCGTTGGTGCCACGCGGCGCGGCGATGGGCGCTTCCCAGCGGGAGGTGCCGTTGGCGGGGTTGATGCCGACCAGCCGGCCACCGAGGCCCGCGACCAGCGTGTCGCCCACCGCAATCAGCACACCCGACTTGCGGAGCACGAGGTTTTCACCGGCGCGTTGCTGCAGCCAGAGGCGGCGGCCGCTCTGGCCGTCCCAGGCGCTGACGCTGCGGTCGGCGGTTTGCACGAACACGCGGCGGCCGGCGACCAGCGGCGCGGTGAAGGCCTGGGCCGACAGCTTCTGCTTCCACAGGACCTTGCCGTTCTCGATCGCGACCAGTTCGTTGTTGGTGGTGACCACCGCAGCCATCGAGCCGTCGCTGCCGACACCTGCCGCCAGCGGGGCGCCGGCGTTGGCACGCCAGGTTTCGCGACCGGCGCGGGCGTCGATGGCAACCACCGTGCCATCGCTGCCTGCCACGGTCACCGTGTCGCCGCTGACATCGGCGGTGAGCGGAAAGCCGACGGCCGGAATGCGAACGCTCCAGGCCTGACGCACGCCGAGCAAGGCGGGGTTGGCGGGAAGCTCTTCCGGCTTGGGCTTCGGCGTGCCCGAGCAAGCAGCCAGAAGTGCGGCCAGAACAAGAGCGGAACCCGCACGCAGGGCGGCCGATTCAGGCATGAGACGCTTGAAATTCATGATGCGGTCAGGAGGTTTTGGGGGCTGCGGGTGTGACAGTGATGGCCGGTGCCAGGCTCTTCGGGTCGACGCCGACCGCGTTGAGCTTGATCTCGATCAGGCGGCGGTAGTCGGAAGTCGCGCCGAGGCCCGTCCAGGCCTTGCGGTACTCGGCCTGCGCTTCGTCGCGCTTGCCCTGAGCCATGTAGATGTCGCCCTTGCGGTCGGCCACCAGCGGTTCGAATTCCTTGGGCACGTCGCCCGAGAGTTGCTTGAACGCGTCGTCGTAGGACTTGGCATCGAGCAGTTCGGCCGCGAGGCGCAATTTGGCGATGGCCTTGTAGCCCGGGTCGATGGCGTTCTGCGCCACCCATTCGAGCTCGGCGCGCGAACCCTGGGCGTTGCCCTTCTCGTACAGCGTCTTGGCGGCCAGCAGGCCGGCCTGCTGCGCGTAGGTGGTGCCGGCGAAACGCTTCTTCATGTCCTCGAGCACGAGGGCGATGCGCGCCGGGTCGCCGGCCTGCGTGGTCTTCTCGACCTCGTCGTAAAGCGCCGCGGCCTGCGCCGCCTTGTTGCGGCCATACCATTGCCAGCCGTTCCAGGCCACGAAGGCACCGGCCACGAGCAGCACGGCCCAGGTGATCAGGGTGCCGTAGGTATTCCAGAAATGCTTGAGCTGGTCGAGCTGTTCCTGTTCTTCGAGATCGAGATGGGTTGCCATGCGCTGTCAGATGTTGGGAGCCGGCGATTGTAGGTTGGCGGCCCAGGCGGCCACTTCAGCAAGCGGCCGGGAGGTTTGCGCGCCGCTTCCGTCGCGCAGCGATTTGAGAGTCACTTCGCCGCGTGCAAGTTCATCGGCGCCGAAGATCAGGGCGTAGGTGGCGCCGCTGTTGTCGGCTCTTTTGAACTGCGACTTGAAGCTGCCAAGGCCATCAACCGTGGCGGCGTGCATCTGCACGCGGACACCGGCCTCGCGCAACTGCTGCAGCGTGCGCAGCACCACCGGCATGGCGGCCGCATCGGGCACGACGGCGTAGACATCGGGCACCGGCACCGGGATCTGGGTGCCCTGCTCTTTCATGAGGTCGAGCACGCGTTCCACCCCGATGGCCCAGCCCACCGCGGGCGCCGGTTTGCCGCCGATCTGCGCGATCAGGTCGTCGTAGCGGCCACCCGCGCACACCGTGCCCTGCGAGCCGAGACGGTCGGTCACGAACTCGAACACGCTGAGGTTGTAGTAGTCGAGGCCGCGCACCAGACGGGGGTTGATGGTGTAGGCGACGCCGTTGGCGTCGAGGATGGCCTTGAGGCCATCGAAGTGCGCCAGCGATTCGGCGCCGAGGAAGTCGATCAGCTTCGGCGCCGATTCGACGATGTCTTTCATCGCCGGATTCTTGGTGTCGAGAATGCGCAGCGGATTGCTGTGCAGGCGGCGCTTGCCGTCCTCGTCGAGCTTGTCGGCGTGCTTCTCGAAGTGGGCGATGAGCTGGGCACGATGTTGCGCGCGCTCGGCCGGTTGCCCCAGGCTGTTGAGCTCGAGGCGCACGTCCGTCAGGCCAATGACCTTCCAGAGCGCATTGGCCAGCAGGATCAGCTCGGCATCGACATCAGGGCCGGCAAAGCCGAGTGCTTCGGCGCCGATCTGGTGGAACTGGCGAAAGCGCCCACGCTGCGGCTTCTCGCGCCGGAACATCGGGCCGATGTACCAGAGGCGCTTGCCGCCGTCGTAGAGCATGTTGTGCTCGATCACCGCGCGCACCAGGCCGGCGGTGTTCTCGGGCCGTAGCGTGAGGTGGTCGTTGTCGCCGTACTTGTCCGAGCGGTCGTGGAAGGAGTACATCTCCTTCTCGACGATGTCGGTCACTTCGCCGATGCCGCGCACGAACAACGCCGTGTGCTCGAGGATCGGCGTGCGGACGTTGCGGTACGCATAGCGCCCCATCAGGTCGCGCACGATGGCCTCGAGCCACTCCCAGCGCGCCGATTCGGGCGGCAATATGTCGTTCATGCCTTTGACGGCATTCAATTTTTCAGCCATGAGTCTGCGGAGGTGTCAGGCAGCGACGGCGTGTTCGCCGCCGAAGCGCTTTTCGATGTAGGTTTCGACGAGTTGATGGAACTCGTTGGCGATATTGTCGCCGCGCAGCGTGAGGGCTTTTTCGCCGGCGATGAAGACCGGCGCGGCCGGCGCTTCACCGGTGCCCGGAAGGCTGATGCCGATGTCGGCGTGCTTGCTCTCGCCGGGGCCGTTGACGATGCAGCCCATGACGGCCACTTTCATCGTCTCGACGCCCGGGTACTTGGTGCGCCAGACCGGCATCTGCATGCGCAGGTAGTCGTCGATCTGCTTGGCCAGTTCCTGGAAGGTGGTGCTCGTGGTGCGGCCGCAGCCCGGGCAGGCCGTGACGCTGGGCACGAACACGCGCAGGCCCAGGGCCTGGAGAATCTCGTTGGCGATCAGCACTTCCTGCGTACGCGATTCGCCCGGCTGCGGCGTGAGCGACACGCGAATCGTGTCGCCGATGCCCTCCTGCAGCAGGATCGACAAGGCCGTGGCCGACGCCACCGTGCCCTTGGTGCCCATGCCGGCTTCGGTGAGCCCGAGGTGCAGCGGATAGTCGCAGCGCTTGGCGAGCTCGCGGTACACCGAGATCAGGTCCTGCACACCGCTGACCTTGCACGACAGGATGACCTGGTTGCCGGCCATGCCCATCGACTCGGCCAGCCTGGCGGATTCGATGGCCGAGGTGATCAGCGCCTCGTACATCACCTGCTTCGCGTCCCACGGGTCGGCGCGCTGGCTGTTGATGTCCATCAGGCCGGAGAGCAGTTCCTGGTCGAGACTGCCCCAGTTCACGCCGATGCGCACCGGCTTGTTCCAGCGCATGGCGGCGTCGATCATCTGGCCGAACTGGCGGTCGTGCTTGTCGCCCTTGCCCACGTTGCCGGGGTTGATGCGGTACTTGCTCAGCGCCTCGGCGCAGGCCGGATAGTCGGTGAGCAGGCGGTGGCCGTTGTAGTGGAAGTCGCCGATCAGCGGCACGTCGATGCCCATGCGGTCGAGCTGCTCGCGGATGTAGGGCACCTGGGCCGCGGCTTCCGGCGTGTTGACCGTGATGCGCACCATCTCGGAACCCGCGATGGCCAATTCCTTGACCTGGATCGCCGTGCCGATGGCATCGACCGTGTCGGTGTTGGTCATGGACTGCACCCGCACGGGTGCGTCGCCGCCCACCGTGACGACGCGCGGGCCCCAGACCACGCTGGCCTGGCGCGAACGACGTGCCTTGGGGGCTGCCGATTCGATGGGTTGCGGAGTGCAGTCGGTCACGATGTCACCTCGAAACGCGCCACGCCGCCGCCGCGGGTGACAGGCTTCAGATCGTAAGGCTTGCCGCGCACCTGCACATCGACGGCCGAGGCCCGCCCCACCACCACGGCCAGGGGCAGCGCGCCCGACAGGCCGACGGTTTCGCCGGCCTACAGGCTGCGGCGCAGCAACTGCTTGCCGCCGGCCTCGGTCACGGTGATCCAGCACTCTTCGCGCGCGACGAAAACGAGCTGCTGGCTGCTGCTGACGGCAGCGGCTGGCGGTGCCGCGACGGCAGCGGCTGGCGGTGCCGCGACGACAGCAGCAGGCGGTGCCGCGACGACAGCGGCAGGCGGTGCCGCGACGACAGCGGCAGGCGCTGCGGCCGTGTCTGCATTTGCGTTTGCGTTTGCGTTTGCCGCAGGCACAACACCCGACGGCGCACTCGGTGCACTCGGCGCCACAGCCTGTACGGGCACGTTCTCGGCGACCACGGCGGGCCCGCCCGAAGCCGACCCCACGGCGGGCGACTCGCCCCCCGGGTTTGCTTCGGCTTCGCTGCGCGAAGTCAGGCGCGACACGGTGGCACCGATCTGGTCGAAGACCGATTGCGGCAGCCAGAACAGCGCACCCGCGCCGATCAGGAGCAGCACCACGACCGTCAGCAGTGCGCGCGACGGCAAGCCGCTGGAGCGGCCACCATTCCAGCGCGGCGTGCCGGAGACGATGTTGCTCTTGAGCGTGCGGTCGGCCACGGCCAGCGGCGTGTGTTTCGTGCTCGGCAATTTCGCGAGCACGGGCGCGGGGTCGATGCGCAGGGCGCGGCAGACGCTGCTTGCCAGGGCCCGGGCGAAGACCGGGTCGGGCAGCGAGGCGATGTCGTCGGCCTCGAGCGCCATGAGCTTCTGCGGCGGCACCTTGAGCGCAGCCGCCACCATCTCGATATGCAGTCCGTGCGCCTCGCGCGCCTCGCGCAGCATGTCGCCGGCGGTCTTGTGCGCGATGTCGCCTTCCTCGAGCGGCATTGCCGCGGAAGTTCCGAACTCCGAAACCCGTTCAGTCATTGAAATTCCCGCGCTCGTACGCTGTTGCCTCCCGCGACTGGGGGAAGCGTCGTTGCAGTTGGCCGCCCAACTGCGCGGCTGCCTCGCGGTTGTTCAGCTTTCGTTCGATCTTGATGCCGAGCCAGAGCGTCTCGGCACTGGCCGAAGCGCTGTTGTTGACGCGGCGAATGTAGAACTGCGCACGCGACCATTCCTCGCGCTGCGCCAGCACCGACGCCAGGTTGAAGCCGACCACCGGATTGCCGGCATCGATCTCGTAGGCCTGCTGGAGGCTGCGCTCGGCCTGCGGGCGCTGGCCGGCCTTGAGCTCGCAGACGCCCTGCGTCATGAGCGTCTTGGCGCGGTCGGTGTAGCCCGGCACGCCGAGCGCCTCGGTAAATTGCACCGCTACGTCGCCATAATGGTTCTGCTGGCACAGCAGCCAGCCGTAGTTGTGGCGCGCGTTGGGATCGCGCGGATTGATCGCGATGGCGCGGCGGAAGCTGTCTTCGGCCATGCCGGCGTCTTCGAGACGCATGTAGACCAGCCCGCGCAGGCTGTATGCGTCGGCGTTGTTGGGGTCGGCGACCAGGGCCTGCTTGATCTCGTCGAGCGCCACGGTGGTCTGGCCTTGCTCGAAGTAGCCCGAAGCGAGCTCCATGCGCAGGCGCCGCCCGGCGCTGCCGGCTGGTCTCGTCGGACTCGGTCACGATGTCGTTGCCCCTGCCCGAACTGCTGTCGGCCAGGCTGGTGGTGGTCCGCGTGTTGACACAGCCTCCGAGCAGAAACGCCACGGCGACACCGGCGAAGCCTGCAGTCAATATTCGCTGCGTGTTCGCGGTGGTCATCGGAAAGGCAATGCTCATCGCTTCAATGCTCCTGGGAGACGGTAGGGGTCTTGCGGACCGGATGCAAAACAATGGGGCGCTCCGTTGCCGCACGGCGCTGGGCCATGCGCTCGGCCGCGCGGGTGCGGTCCTTGACATCGCCGGCGAGCTGTCCGCAGGCGGCATCGATGTCGTCGCCGCGCGTCTTGCGCACGGTGGTCACGAGGCCCGCCTCGCTCAGCGTCCTGGCGAACGCCAGCACGCGCGGCTGCGGCGACCGCAGCAGGCCCGAGGCCGGAAACGGATTGAACGGAATCAGGTTGAACTTGCACGAGACACCATGGCTGCGCACAAGCTCGACCAGCTGCCGCGCATGCTCGGGCTGGTCGTTGACGCCATCGAGCATGCAGTATTCGAAGGTGATGAAGTCGCGCGGTGCGTGTTCGAGATAGCGCTTGCAGGCCTCGAGCAATTCGGCAATCGGGTACTTGCGATTGAGCGGCACGAGGTCGTCGCGCAGCGCGTCGTTCGGCGCATGCAGCGACACGGCCATGGCCACCGGGCAATCGGCGCCCAGCCGGTCGATCATCGGCACCACGCCGGAGGTCGACACGGTGACGCGGCGGCGCGACAGCCCGTAGGCGTTGTCGTCGAGCATGGTCCGCAAGGTGGGCACCAGTGCCGTGTAGTTCTGCAGCGGCTCGCCCATGCCCATCATCACCACGTTGGAGATGACGCGCTCGCTGCGCTTCAGGTGCTTGCGCAGGAAGTGCTCGGCAAACCACAGCTGGGCGACGATTTCGCCCGTGGTGAGGTTGCGGCTGAAGCCCTGATGCCCTGTGGAGCAAAAGCGGCATCCGACCGCACAGCCGGCCTGCGACGACACGCACAGCGTGCCGCGGTCGTCTTCGGGGATGAACACGGCCTCGACCGCATCGCCGCCGCCGACGTCGAACAGCCACTTGATGGTGCCGTCCTTGGATTCATGCTGCGTGAGGACCGACAGGGCCTCCACGCGCGCGGTGGTCGCGAGTTTCTCGCGCAGCGACTTGGCCAGATCGGTCATCTGGGCGAAGTCGCTGGCGCCACGCTGGTGGATCCAGCGGAACAGCTGCGTGGCGCGGAATTTCTTCTCGCCGAGTTTTGCGCAGAACGCGGCCAGTCCCTCGAGGTCGAATTCGAGCAGGTTGGCCGTGGTCATGGAATCAGGCGAGAGACGGCTTCAGCGTGCGTAGACGTTGAGGCCGGCGAAGAAGAACGAGACTTCGTTCGCTGCGGTTTCGGGCGCGTCCGAACCGTGCACGGCGTTGGCGTCGATGCTGTCGGCGAAGTCGGCGCGGATGGTGCCGGCGGCTGCCTTCTTGGGGTCGGTGGCGCCCATCAGGTCGCGGTTCTTGGCGATGGCGTTTTCGCCTTCGAGCACTTGCACGAACACGGGGCCGGAGATCATGAACTCGACCAGGTCCTTGAAGAAAGGACGTTCCTTGTGGACCGAGTAGAACTGCTCAGCTTCATTGCGCGACAGATGCACCAGCTTGGCGGCGACGCTCTTGAGGCCGGCAGCTTCGAAGCGGGAAACGATCTTGCCGATGACGTTCTTGGCGACTGCGTCGGGCTTGATGATGGAAAGGGTACGTTCGATAGCCATTGAAATGCTTCCTGAGCTTTGATTTTGAAGTGTTTTGTCATAACTGCAACGAATTTGTTGCACCACATGTCGACAAAGTATTTGATTTTAACCGGCGCAGCCCTCGGGGTTGGTGAAAACCCCGCGAAAGGCCGCGCCGTGGGCTGGCTTTCAGCGTCCGCGGCGTCGACCGCCGCCCGATCCGCCAAAGCCGCCACCACCTCCACCGCCGCCGCGGCGTCCTTGCCCCTGGCCTTGGCGCTGTTCCTTGCGTTGGCGCGAAAAGCTGTCGGCGCCGATGTAACCGAGCGAGGTCTTCATCGGATCGGGCTGGTTGGCGTCGCTCGGCTGGCGGTCTTCGCCCTGGCGATTGCCGCCGCCTTGGCCTTGGCCGCCACCGCCGCGGTTGTTGCCGCCATTGCCGCGTCGTCCCTGCGGCGGCGGGCCGCCGGTGCCGCCCCCGCGGTTGGCACGGCCACCGCGGTCACCGCGCGGCGGACGGCCGTCGCCCAGCGGGTTCGGAATGGGCGCCTCGCGCCCTTCTTCCCGCGGATCGCGCATGTCGCGCGGCTGCTGGCCCTGGCCACCCTGCCCACCGGCATTGCGGTTGCCACGGCGCTTCTTGTTGCGGCCGTTGCGGCCACCGCCGCCGTCCGGGCCACCGGGGCCGCGTTGCTGCGGGCCCTCGGGGCGCGCAGCCGCGCCACCGGACGCCTGGAACAGCGCACGGATGTCGCGCTCGTCGAGCTCCATCCAGGCGCCGCGCTTCAGGCCGCGCGGCAGCACCATGGCGCCGTAGCGGATGCGGATCAGCCGGCTGACCGCGTGGCCCATCGATTCGAACAGGCGGCGCACCTCGCGGTTGCGGCCCTCGGAAATGGTGACCCGGTACCAGCAGTTCGAACCTTCGCCGCCGCCCTCTTCGATGGTGCCGAACTGGGCCATGCCGTCTTCGAGACGAACCCCTTCGAGCAGCTTTTTCTTCTCTTCGCTGCTGAGCGCGCCCAGCACGCGCACCGCGTACTCGCGCTCCAGGCCGAAGCGCGGGTGCATGAGCTGGTTGGCCAGGTCGCCGGAGCTGCTGAACAGCAGCAGGCCTTCGGTGTTCAGGTCGAGACGGCCGACCGACTACCACTTGCCCTGCTGCAGGCGCGGCAGCTTGCGGAACACCGTGGGCCGGTTCTGCGGGTCGTCATGCGTGACCACTGCGCCGGTCGGCTTGTGGTACGCGATGACGCGCGGCGGTGGCGGCGCAATGCGGTAGCGGATGGGCTTGCCGTTGATCTTGACCTGGTCGCCGTACTGGATGCGCTGGCCGATGTGAGCCGGCTCGTTGTTGACCGAAATGCGGCCCTGGAGAATCAGCGCTTCCATTTCGAGCCGCGAGCCCAGCCCGGCCTGGGCCAGCACCTTGTGCAGCGTGGGCGAATCGGCTTCGGGCAGCAGCACGCGCTTGAGCGGCGGGACTTCGGGGTTTTCCTCGTCGGCGTCGA
>CAMATD010000241.1 GCA_945860785.1 Variovorax sp. YR752
CCTTCTTCGCAGGAGCGGCCTTCTTCGCAGGAGCGGCCTTCTTCGCAGGAGCGGCCTTCTTCGCAGGAGCGGCCTTCTTCGCAGGAGCGGCCTTCTTCGCAGGAGCGGCCTTCTTCGCAGGAGCTTTCTTGGCCGGAGCCTTCTTTGCAGTTGCCATGGTTGATTTCCTTTTTTGGTTGAACACTCACCAATGAAAAACTTGCGTCTCCAGTGGCAATGCGGATGCTAAATGAGAAAAAACGCGTTTCCAAGGGAAAAAGCGGTTTTTTCATTGGGAGTTGTTGTTTTTTCAGAGGAGAGAAGCCCTGTTTTTCACGTTCGGCGCCCGGGCCAGGTCGCCAGCACCACGCCCACGAGTGCAATTGCGAACGCAAGCAGCTGTGGCGAAGAGAGGTTTTCGCCGAGCACGAGCACGCCGACAAGGGCCGCGCTGACGGGCAGCATCACGGCGAAAACGCCCGCCTGCGCAGCGGGTACGTGGCGCAATCCGGTCATCCAGAGCCACACCGTCCAGATGCTCGCTGCGAGCGCGTAGACCACGAGCAAGGCCCATGTGCCAAAGCGCACAGAGGTGAAATCGAACTGCAGCGCGAACCAGATGCCGAAGGGCATCGACAGCATGAAGCCCCAGAGGTTGATGAGCGACGCGATGCGCTTGGGTCCCAGCCGTCCCGTGAGCGACTTGCCGATCACCGCATAGGCGGTCTCGCAGAGCACCGCGCAGAACACCAGCAGGTTGCCGAGCCAGGGCATCGATGACTTCGCTGCATCGGGCGATGCCGGCGCATGCGCCGGGGTGAGCGCGAGCAGGCCGATGCGCACCGTGATGCGTTCGCGCAGGAACAGCCAGCTCGCCACCGCGACCACTGCCGGGATCGACGCCATGATCACGCCGGCCGACACCGCACTCGTCATGCTCACGCCGAACAGCATGCAGATCGAGAACAGGAAGTTGCCGAGGAAGGACTCGAGGAAGACGAGCCAGCGCGTGCGGCCCGTCATGGGCGGCTCTTCGACCCCACGCCTAAGCCAATGCGGCATGGCCAGCGCCGCGATGCCGAAGCGCAGCCACGCGAGCAGCAGCACCGGGAAGGCGGCGACCAGAGGCTTGGAGAGGGCGACGTAGGCGCCGACGAGCGACATGCTCAAGGCCAGGCAGCCATAGGCCACGAGGCGACCGGATGCGGGGGCAGCGGAGTTCAATAGACTGAAGTTCTTGTTGTTGCGGAGATCGGATTCGATGATGCCCCACGTTTTTGTCTACGGCACGCTGCGCCGGCATGGGCGCAACGACATCGCGCGCTACCGGCCTGCGCCCGTGTTCGTGGCCGAGGCAAGCATTGCCGGAACGCTGTACGACCTCGGCGCCTATCCGGGTGTGGTGCTGGGCGGGGCAGGGCGCGTGAAGGGCGAGGTCTATCACATCGAACCGGCCGTGGAGGCGGCGCTCGACCTGCTCGAAGAGGTCGCGGAGGATGATTCGGGTGAGTACATCAAGCGTCAGGTGCGCGTTGCGATGGGTGCGCAATGGCTCGACTGCCCCTTGTCTACGAGATCCATCCGACGCGGATCGCGGGCCGTCCGGTGATTCGCGATGGCGATTGGATGGCGCATGCGGCCGCGTTTTCACCACCGAAAGATTGATTGCGCATTATGAAAATGACCTCTGCTGCGGCGCAATATTTTTCTCAATATGAGAAAAATAATTTTGCATTGAGAAATATATCCGTAAGTTGTTGATTTTGTTGGGTGAAAAATATGTCTTCTATAAGACATAAGAGTCCGCGATCCGATTACAGTAAATCCCACGGCCACAGCGCCCAACCCTCAATCAACCTCACGGAGTGACCATGCCCCAGACCCTCACCGAACAACTGAGCCGCGAACAACAGATTGCCGCCCTCGAAAAAGACTGGGCCACCAATCCGCGTTGGAAGGGCATCAAGCGCGGCTACAGCGCCGCCGACGTGGTGCGCCTTCGCGGCTCCTTCCCGATCGAGCACACGCTGGCTCGCCGCGGTGCAGAGAAGCTCTGGGACCTGGTGAACAACGAGCCCTACGTCAACTGCCTCGGCGCGCTCACCGGCGGCCAGGCCATGCAGCAGGTCAAGGCCGGCGTGAAGGCCATCTACCTGTCGGGCTGGCAAGTCGCCGCCGACACCAACAGCTACGCCTCGATGTACCCCGACCAGTCGCTGTACCCGGTGGACTCGGTGCCGACCGTGGTCGAGCGCATCAACAACACCTTCCGTCGCGCCGACGAAATCCAGTGGTCGAAGAACGTGAACCTCGGCGACAAGGGCTACACCGACTACTTCGCGCCCATCGTGGCCGATGCCGAAGCCGGCTTCGGCGGCGTGCTGAACGGTTTCGAACTGATGAAGGCCATGATCAAGGCCGGCGCCGGCGGCGTGCACTTCGAAGACCAGCTCGCTTCGGTCAAGAAGTGCGGCCACATGGGCGGCAAGGTGCTCGTGCCCACCACCGAAGCGGTGCAGAAGCTGATCGCAGCGCGCATGGCCGCCGACGTTTGCGGCACGCCGACGCTCGTGATTGCCCGCACCGATGCGGAAGCGGCCGACCTCATCACCAGCGACTACGACGAGAACGACAAGCCCTTCCTGACCGGTGAGCGCACCGCCGAAGGCTTCTACAAGACCAAGAAGGGCATGGACCAGGCCATCAGCCGCGCAGTCGCCTATGCGTACTACGCCGACCTCGTGTGGTGCGAAACCGGCACGCCCGACCTCGAGTTCGCACGCAAGTTCGCCGAAGCCGTGCACAAGGTGCACCCCGGCAAGATGCTGGCCTACAACTGCTCGCCGTCGTTCAACTGGAAGAAGAACCTCGACGACGCGACCATTGCCAAGTTCCAGAAGGAACTGGGCGCCATGGGCTACAAGTACCAGTTCATCACGCTGGCCGGCATCCACTCGATGTGGTTCAACATGTTCGACCTGGCGCAGGACTATGTGGCGCGCGGCATGTCGGCCTATGTCGAGAAGGTGCAGGAGCCCGAATTCGCAGCGCGCGACCGCGGCTACACCTTCGTGTCGCACCAGCAGGAAGTGGGCACCGGTTACTTCGACGAAGTGACCACCGTGATCCAGGGCGGCAAGTCCAGCGTCACCGCGCTGACCGGCTCGACCGAAGAAGAGCAGTTCCACTGATCTGCTGCAGCACAGATTTTTTCGCTGTCACTTTCAAGCCCGGCCATGTGCCGGGCTTTTTTGTGGGCGAGGCTGGGGGCGATCAGGCTTCGAGCCGCACTTCGCGCACGCCGCGGCCCAGGCGCTGGCGCAACAGCGTTCGAAGCGTCACGCCGTCGGCGTAGCCAACCATGCCGGCGACCTGCTCAAGGCTCTTGTCGCTGGTCTTGAGCAGGTGGACCGCGCGTTCCACGCGCAAATCCTGCACATACGACAGCGGGCTCTTGCCGAGCACCTGCTGCATGCGCCGGGTCAGCGTGCGCTTGCTGGTGCCGACGGCGAGCGCGGCCTCGTCGAGCGAAAAGCCCTCGGCCAGCTTGCCGCGCGCCCAGCGCTCGAAACGCTCGACCAGCGGATCGGAATGCGAGAGATGGTCGGAGATCACATAGGCCGACTGCGAGGGGCGTGAGTCCACGATGAGATAGCGCGCGACCAGCGTGGCGAGCTCGGGGCTCGCCTGGCGCACGAGCCAGAGCGCCATGTCGACGTGACTCAGCGCTGCGCCTGCGGTGACGCGATTGCCGGAACTGACCAGCATGCGCGAGTCGTCGAGCTGCACCGCCGGATAGCGTTGGCGGAACAGCGCGGCCAGCCACCAGGTCGTCGTGGCCTTGTGATCGTCGAGCAGGCCGGACTCCGCGAGCACGAAGGTGCCGATGCAGGCGGCCGCGAGATGGACGCCTGCATCGGCGCGCTCGTGCAGCGCGGCACAGGCATCGCGCACGTCGGCACGCGCCAATGCAGGCTCCAGCGTTTCGGGCATCTTGCAGCCGAGCGCGGGGACGATCAGCCAATCCGCGGAGTCCCCGTGGATGGTGCGAACCACGGGCACTGTGAGTGCCCTGCGACGTTCGCACTCTCTTGCGAGCACCCACCACCGTGACTTCGAAGCGCGCGACGTCGAGCCGCAGCATGGCCGCCAGTTCGTTGGCGGTGGTGAACACGTCCAGCACCGTGGCCAGGCCGGTATCGAAGACGCCATCGAGGGCGAGCACGTCGAGTTTCATGGCCATAACGATATCAAAGATGTCAAAAATGCCAATAGCTCCATGGAGAGATGCTGCCTAGAGTTCATGCCAACGCCTCGCAATATCGCGCGCCGTTTTTCACTCCAGGAGATGACCCATGATCAAGTTCGCACTGTTCGCCCGCCTCGAAGCCAAGCCCGACAAGGAGTCCGAAGTCCAGAAGTTCCTCGAAGCCGGCCTTGCCATGACGCGCGACGAGAAGACCACGCCGATCTGGTTTGCGCTGCGCCTGTCGCCGAGCACCTTCGGCATCTTCGACGCCTTCGAAGACGAGGCAGGGCGCCAGGCCCACCTCACCGGCCCGATTGCGCAGGCCCTGATGGCGAAAGCGCCCGAGCTGTTCGCCAGTCCGCCGTCGATCGAGCCCATCGAGGTGCTGGGGCTCAAGAACGCCGCGGCCACGGCCTGAGCAGGCAGAAGCTAGAATCGCCGTCTCTGCACTCAACAAGAGCGAGAAAGGCACCTTGGTTATGACACCGCGAACTACTCCGCAAGGATTCAGCGGCTTTTTCTTCTTCGACGCGATCGAAGGAAAGGGCCGGTAGCCCGCGCACGCTGGTTTCTTCCAGCTCCAAACCAAGCAAAGCGCGGCATCCACCGTGCTTTTTTTGTTTTTCTCCCGAGGTTCTCACATGATCCAGATCACGCTCCCCGACAACTCGCGCCGCGAGTTCCCAGGCCCGGTTTCGGTGGCCGAAGTCGCCCAGTCCATCGGCCCCGGCCTCGCGAAGATGACGGTGGCCGGCAAGGTCGACGGCCGGCTCGTCGATGCCAGCGACGTCATCGACCATGACGCCAGGCTCCAGATCATCACGCCCAAGGACGACGAGGGCCTGGAAATCATTCGCCACTCGACGGCCCACCTGGTCGGCCATGCGGTGAAGCAGCTCTATCCGACGGCCAAGATGGTGATCGGGCCCGTGATCGACGAAGGCTTCTACTACGACATCTCCTACGAGCGCCCCTTCACGCCCGAAGACATGGTCGCGATCGAAGCGCGCATGCGCGAGCTGATTTCGCAGGACTACGACGTCGTCAAGAAGATGACGCCGCGCGCCGAGGTGATCGAGGTGTTCAAGTCGCGCGGCGAAGACTACAAGCTGCGCCTCGTCGAGGACATGCCCGACGAGCAGGCCATGGGCCTCTACTACCACCAGGAATACGTCGACATGTGCCGCGGCCCGCACGTGCCGAACACGCGTTTCCTGAAGGTCTTCAAGCTCACGAAGCTGGCCGGCGCCTACTGGCGCGGCGATGCCAAGAACGAGCAGCTGCAACGCATCTACGGCACGGCCTGGGCCGACAAGAAGCAGCTCGACCAGTACATCCAGCGCATCGAGGAAGCCGAGAAGCGCGATCACCGCAAGCTGGGCAAGGAACTCGACCTTTTCCACATCGACGAAGTGGCGCCGGGCGTGGTGTTCTGGCATCCGAAAGGCTGGGCGATCTGGCAGCAGGTCGAGCAGTACATGCGCGGCATCTACCGCGACACGGGCTACTGGGAAGTGAAGGGCCCGCAGATCCTCGACAAGAGCCTGTGGGAGAAAACGGGCCACTGGCAGAACTACCGCGACAACATGTTCACGACGGAATCGGAGAAGCGCGAGTACGCGCTCAAGCCGATGAACTGCCCGGGCCATGTGCTGATCTTCAAGAGCGATTTGCGCAGCTACCGCGACCTGCCGCTGCGCTACGGCGAGTTCGGCCAATGCCACCGCAACGAACCCAGCGGCGCGCTGCACGGGATCATGCGCGTGCGCGGCTTCACGCAGGATGACGGGCACATCTTCTGCACGGAAGACCAGATCCTCGATGAATGCATCGCCTACACGGAGCAATTGCAGAAGGTGTATGCCGACTTCGGCTTCACGGACATCCTCTACAAGGTCGCCACGCGGCCCGAGAACCGCGTGGGCTCCGACGAGCTGTGGGACAAGGCCGAGCATGCGGTGATGGAATCGCTGCGCCGCTCGGGCGTCGATTTCATCATCTCGCCCGGCGACGGCGCCTTCTATGGCCCCAAGATCGAGTACACGCTGCGCGACGCCATTGGCCGCCAGTGGCAGTGCGGCACGATGCAGGTCGACTTCAATACGGCCGAGCGCCTGAGCGGCGAATACGTCACGGAATCGAGCGACCGCGCGCACCCCGTGATGCTGCATCGCGCCATCGTGGGCAGTCTGGAGCGCTTCATCGGCATGCTGATCGAACACCACTCCGGCGCACTGCCCGCATGGCTCGCTCCGGTGCAGGTTGCGGTGCTCAATATCAGCGAAGGGCAGGCCGATTACGCTGCGCAAGTTGCGAAAACGCTGCAAAATCAAGGGCTTAGGGTTCAGCTGGACCTGCACAACGAGAAGATTACGTATAAAATACGGAAGCATTCGTTGCAAAAGCTCCCTTACATCCTCGTCGTAGGCGACAAGGAAAAGGAAGCAGGTGCCGTCGCAGTGCGCGCCCGGGGCAATCAAGACCTCGGTGCAATGTCTCTCGAATCGTTCGTGCAACGGCTCGTCCAGGATGTTGCTGACAAGCGTTGATTTGTCTCTGAAACACCCCATATGTTTCCCAGCCAAATCGTGCCGCTTGTCCGCGATGACTGACCGGCGTTCGCTACAGATTTTGTAGCAAATTTTGAAGGATTCTGACCATCGCTACTGCATTTCGCGACCGCCGCCACCGCGAGGAACGCCAACACCGCCTGAACCGGGAAATCATGGCCCCGGAAGTCCGCCTAGTAGGCCCGGAAAACGAGCCAATGGGTGTTATGAGTCTCTCGGAGGCCCTGCGCCTCGCTGGCGAGGCCGATGTGGATCTGGTGGAGGTCGTCGCGGCGGCCAACCCACCGGTATGTCGCCTGATCGAGTACGGCAAGTTCAAGTACCACGAGCAGAAGAAAGCGGCCGAAGCGAAGTCGAAGCAGAAGGTTATCGAGGTCAAGGAAATCAAGTTCCGCCCCGGTACCGACGATGGCGACTACAACATCAAGATGCGCAACATCAAGCGCTTTCTTGAAGAGGGCGACAAATGCAAGATCACGCTGCGCTTCCGCGGCCGCGAGATCACGCACCAGGAGCTCGGTCTGGCACTGTTGCAGCGTATTCGTGACGAGTTGGGCGACCTGATCATGGTCGAGCAATTCCCGAAGCTTGAGGGTCGGCAGATGATCATGATGATCGCTCCGGGCCGCAAGAAGGCGGGTGGCAGCGCTCCCAAGCCGGCGACAGAAGCTGCGCCGGCAACGGCGCCCGCAGCAACCGCCTGAGGTGTTTGCAGTAGACGAGGTTTTGAAGGGATTTCGCCGTTGCCGGCACTTTGAAAAAAGCGCAGGCAGGGGCGGGATAAAGAAGTGTCTCGGGGCCAACAAGTCCGTGGAGTATCCGCGGCGCCTCACGAGCACAAACTAAAGGAGCATTCACATGCCCAAAATGAAGACCAAGAGCAGCGCGAAAAAACGTTTCCGCGTTCGTCCCGGTGGCACCGTCAAGCGCGGTCAAGCCTTCAAGCGTCACATCTTGACGAAGAAGACCACCAAGAACAAGCGTCACCTCCGTGGTGCAGTCGCAGTGCATGAAACCAACATGGTTTCTGTCGCCGCCATGCTGCCCGGCCGTGGCATTTAACTCAGACGAACAAGGAGTACACACATGCCTCGCGTCAAACGTGGTGTAACGGCTCGCGCCCGCCACAAGAAAGTTCTCGCACTCGCCAAGGGTTTCCGCGGTCGCCGCGGCAATGTCTTCCGCGTCGCCAAACAGGCGGTGATGAAGGCAGGCCAATACGCCTACCGTGACCGCCGTACCAAGAAGCGCGTGTTCCGTCAGCTGTGGATTGCGCGTATCAACGCCGCCTCGCGTGAACTGGGCCTGACCTACAGCCAGTTCGCCAACGGCATCCGCAAGGCCGGTATCGAGATCGACCGCAAGATGCTTGCGGACATCGCCGTGCACGACAAGGCCGCTTTTGCCGGCATCGTGGAGCAGGTCAAGGCCAAGCTGGCTGCTTGATTCTGCACAGCAGGGGTGCTGCCTTCGGGCAGCTTCCTGCGCCCACGGCTCAAGGGCTGGCGCTTGAAAAGGCTCCAGCTCTTTTTTATTTCCCCTCGAAGATTTTTGTTGCTATGAACGAGTTGGACTCTCTTGTCGACACCGCCCGCGCCGTCTTCGTCGAAGCGAAAACGCCCGCCGAGCTCGAAAACGCCAAGGCCCAGTTCCTCGGCAAGTCGGGCCGCATCACCGAGCTGATGAAGGGCATGGCCGCGCTGAGCGTCGAAGAGAAAAAGTCCCGCGGTGCCGCCATCAACGTGGCCAAACAGGCCATCGAGTCCGCACTGACCGATCGTCGCCAGCAGCTGGCCGACGAAGAACTCTCCCTGCAACTGCGTGCCGAAGCGCTCGACGTGAGCCTGCCCGGCCGCCGCCACGTTTCCGGCGGATTGCACCCCGTGAGCCGCACCCTGGAGCGCATCGAGGAGATCTTCTCGAGCATGGGCTTCGACGTGGCCGACGGCCCCGAGATCGAGAGCGACTGGCACAGCTTCACTTCGCTCAACAACCCGCCGAACCATCCTGCGCGCTCGATGCAGGACACCTTCTACGTCGACCTGAACGGCGACGACGGCATTCCCTACAACCTGCGTCCGCACACCAGCCCGATGCAGGTGCGCTATGCGCATCAGCACATCAAGAAGTACGCGGCCGAGTTCGCCGCTGCTGCCGCCGACACCACCGGCACCGTCAAGGCGCCCGAGATCCGCGTGATCGCGCCGGGTCGCACCTACCGCGTCGACAGCGATGCCACCCATTCGCCCATGTTCCACCAGTGCGAAGGCCTGTGGCTCGGCGAGAACGTGAGCTTCAAGGACCTGAAGGTCGTCTTCACCGACTTCTGCCGCACCTTCTTCGAGCGCGACGACCTCGTGCTGCGCTTCCGCCCGAGCTTCTTCCCGTTCACCGAGCCCAGCGCCGAGATCGACATCCAGTTTGCGAGCGGCCCGCTGGCCGGCCGCTGGCTCGAGGTGTCGGGTGCCGGCCAGGTGCATCCGAACGTGGTGCGCAACATGGGGCTGGACCCCGAGCGCTACATCGGCTTCGCCTTCGGCATGGGCCCCGACCGGCTCACGATGCTGCGCTACGGCGTGAACGACCTGCGCCTTTTCTTCGACGGCGACCTGCGTTTTCTCTCGCAGTTCCAGTGATCCACTGACACGCCCTTTCCACACCAGAAAAACAGATCGAGATCGAAGAGATGCAATTCCCGGAATCCTGGCTGCGCGAGTTCTGCAACCCGCCCCTCGACAGCGCCACACTGGCCGAAACGCTCACCATGGGCGGCTTCGAGGTCGAAGAGCGCCGACCGGTGGCGCCGCCTTTCACGCGCATCGTGGTCGGTGCAATCAAGGAAGCCGCACAACACCCGAACGCCGATCGCCTGCGCGTGTGCCAGGTCGATGCGGGGCAGGGCGCCTTGCTCAACATCGTGTGCGGTGCGCCCAATGCGCGCGTCGGCATCAAGGTGCCGTGTGCGCTCGTCGGCGCCGAACTGCCGCCAGGTGAAGACGGCAAGCCTTTCCTCATCAAGCTCGGCAAGCTGCGCGGCGTCGAAAGCGAAGGCATGCTGTGCTCGGCGCGCGAACTGCAACTGAGCGAAGACCACGGCGGCCTGCTCGAGCTCGATGCCGATGCACCCATCGGCGCCGA
>CAMATD010000242.1 GCA_945860785.1 Variovorax sp. YR752
CAAGGGCAAGAGCATCGGCGTGAGCGCCCCGGGCACCGCGCCGTACTTCGGCCTGGCCTGGATGCTCAGCAAGAACGGCATGACGCTGAAGGACGTGAAGGTGGTCTCGCTCGAGCCGCAGCCCGCCGCGCAGGCCTTCGGGGCCGGCCAGAACGACGCCGCCATGACCTACGAGCCGTACCTCTCGACCGTGCGCGCCAACCCGGCGGCCGGCAAGATCCTGGCCACCACGCTCGACTACCCGATGGTGATGGACACCGTCGGCTGTGCGCCCACCTGGCTCAAGGCCAACGCCAAGGCCGCGCAGGCGCTGATGACCCAGTCGTACTTCGAGGCGCTGGACATGATCAAGGCCGACCCGGCCAAGGCCAACGAGCTCATGGGCTCGGCCGTCAAGCAGAGCGGCGAGCAGTTCGCCAAGTCGTCGGCCTACCTGCGCTGGCAGGACAAGGCCGCCAACCAGAAGTTTTTCTCGGGCGAACTCAGCACCTTCATGAAGGAAGCCACGACGATCCTTCTGGAAGCCGGTGTGATCCGGAAGGCCCCTGAAGACTACGCAGCGACTTTCGATGCAAGCTTCGTCAAGTAAGACGCTGCCGCAGGTGCCGCCCCGCGCGGCATCGGCGCCCGCCGTTTCATCCCAGCCCGTGGCACCCGCCCGGCGCCGCGTGTTCGCGCCGCTCGAACCCATCGGTGCGCGTGCGCGCGTGCTGCTGGGGCTCGGCTTCTTCGTCGTGTTCGTGCTGGTGTGGGCGATCGCCACCCTCGGTGGTTTCGTGCCGCCGACCTTCCTCGCGAGCCCGCTCACCATGCTCAAGGAGGGCTGGCTGCTCTTCACCGAGTACGGCTTCATCGGGGCGACATCGGCATGACCGTATGGCGCGTGTTCGGCGGCTTCCTGCTGGCGGCAGTGTTCGCGGTGCCGCTGGGCATCGCGATGGGCACCTGGAAAACGGTCGAGGCCTTCTTCGAGCCCTTCGTCTCGTTCTGCCGCTACCTGCCGGCCTCGGCCTTCATTCCTCTGCTGATCCTGTGGGCGGGCCTCGGCGAAATGCAGAAGCTGCTGGTGATCTTCATCGGCTCCTTCTTCCAGATCGTGCTGATGGTGGCCGTCACCGTGGGCGGCGCGCGGCGCGACCTCGTCGAAGCCGCCTACACGCTGGGCGCGAACAGCCGCGGCATCGTGGCGCGTGTGCTCATTCCGGGCGCTGCGCCCGGCATCGCCGAAACGCTGCGCCTCGTGCTCAGCTGGGCGTGGACGTATGTGATCGTGGCGGAGCTGATCGGCTCGTCTTCCGGCATTGGCCACATGATCACCGACAGCCAGGCGCTGCTGAACACCGGGCAGATCATCTTCGGGATCATCGTGATCGGTGTCATCGGGCTCTTGTCCGATTTCGCTTTCAAGGCGATGAATCGCCGTCTGTTCGCATGGGCCGCACTGTGATGACGACAAAGAACCAACTCTCCATCCAGGGCGTGTCGCGTGTCTTCACCGGCACCAAAGGCCAGAGCACGCAGGCGCTGCTGCCGATCGACTTCGAGGTGCGCGAGAACGACTTCGTCACCATCCTCGGCCCCTCGGGTTGCGGCAAGTCGACGCTGCTGCGCATCGTCGCGGGCCTCGACTTTCCGACCACCGGCCAGGTGATGCTCGACGGCGAGCGCATCGACGGCCCGGGCGCCGACCGCGGCGTGGTGTTCCAGAGCTACACGCTGTTCCCGTGGCTCACCGTGGCGCAGAACATCCGCTTCGGCCTGCGCGAGCGCGGCATGAGCGAGGCCGACCAGAAGGAGCGCAGCGAGTTCTTCATCGCCAAGGTCGGCCTGCGCGGCTTCGAGCATCACTTTCCGAAGCAGCTCTCGGGCGGCATGCAGCAGCGCACCGCGATTGCGCGCGCGCTCGCCAACGACCCTAAGATGCTGCTCTCGACGAGCCCTTCGGCGCGCTTGACAACCAGACGCGCGTGCTGATGCAGGAGCTCTTGCTCGGCATCTGGGAGTCGGCGCAGAAGACGGTGCTGTTCGTCACGCACGACATCGACGAAGCGATCTTCATGGCCAACCGCGTGGCGGTGTTCAGCGCGCGGCCGGGGCGCATCAAGACCGAGATCGCGGTGGACTTTCCGCATCCGCGCAGCTACACGATCAAGACCTCGCCGGAGTTCATGGACATCAAGGCGCGGTTGACGGAAGAGATCCGCGCCGAGTCTATGGCTGCCGCGGAGCACTAGATGACGCCTTGCTCTGTTGCTCGTCGCGTTGTGTGTGGAGTGCGCTATTCAGGGCGCGCCCACGCCGACGGCGTGCTCTGCTCCGCGAATGTCCCCCGCTTCGCTCCTCCTTTATTTCGCTGCGGGGACCACCCGGTGCCATTCGCACTCGCCCTGGACAGCAGCGCCCCGAACGGACGCACAGATCGACATGAAGTGCGACCTGCCCACCCTCGCGCTCTACGCGCAAGTCAAGGATCACATCTCCCGCAAGATCCAGGACGGCACGTGGCCGCCCGGCCACCGCCTGCCTTCGGAACATGAGCTGGTCGCGCAGTTCGGCATGGCGCGCATGACGGTCAACCGCGCGCTGCGCGAGCTGGTGGAGCAGGGCCGCATCGTGCGCGTGGCCGGCGTCGGCAGCTTCGTGGCGGAGAACAAGCCGCAGTCGACGCTGCTGCAGATCGCCAACATCGCGAGCGAAATCCGCCAGCGCGGCCACGACTACCGCTGCGAAATGCTCGCGGTCGAACGCATCGCCGCCTCGCCCGACGTGGCCGCGTGGCTCGACCTGCGCGCCGGCGACTCGGTGTTCCACAGCGCCTGCCTCCACCTGGAGAACGACACGCCGGTGCAGCTCGAGGAGCGCTACGTCAATCCGCAGGTCGTGCCCGACTACCTCGAGCAGGACTTCACCACGATGCCGCCCAGCGAATACCTGGTGCGCAACGTGCCCTTCGACCAGATCGAACACGTCGTCGATGCCGTGCTGCCCACCGCCGAGCAGGCGGCGCGCCTCGTGATGGAACCCACCGACCCGTGCCTGCTGTTGACGCGCCGCACGTGGACACGCAACACCCCCGTGACCTGGGTGCGCTGCCTGCATCCCGCTTCGCGCTACAGCCTGGGCAGTCGCTTCCGAGCCGACGGCAACCCCAGCTTCGGCTAGAGCAATGAACTCTCCCCCAGTCTTCGCGCACTTCGTGTCGCTTCGCCAACCCCCTCACCGGGGGCAACACCAGCGGCCCGGCAAAGCCGGTTCCGCGGTGTTCCACGAAGGGCCGTAGTTTTCTAAACGTCGCTATCGACTCAGTTTTCTCTCGCAACCACTTGTATAGACAGGTTCACATGCCAAGCAATCACACCGCTACTTCCAATGCCACCCTGACCCTCACGCCCGGCAAGGTTGATCTTGCGATGCTGCGACGCATCCAGGCCGGCGGCGTGCAACTCGTGCTCGATCCGTCGGTGCGCGACGGCATGGCGAAGGCCGAGGCGGCGGTGCGCCACATCGTCGAGAACGACCAGGTGGTCTACGGCATCAACACCGGCTTCGGCAAGCTCGCGAGCACGCGCATCGGCAACGACCACCTGGTCGAGCTGCAGCGCAACCTCGTGCTGTCGCACAGCGTGGGCACGGGCGAGCCGCTGGCGGCGCCGGTGGTGCGCATGATCCTCGCGACCAAGGCCGTGAGCCTGGCGCGCGGCCATTCGGGTGTGCGGCCTGCGCTGGTCGATGCGCTGCTGGCCTTGTTCAACGCGGGCGTCACGCCGAGCATTCCGTGCAAGGGTTCGGTCGGTGCTTCGGGCGACCTCGCGCCGCTCGCGCACATGGCCTGCGTGCTGATCGGCGAAGGCCAGGCGACGCTGGCCGACGGCAAGCTCGTCAGCGGCGCCGAGGCGATGCGCAGCATCGGCCTCGAACCCTTCGTGCTCGGCCCCAAGGAAGGCCTCGCGCTGCTCAACGGCACGCAGGTGTCGACTGCGCTGGCGCTTGCCGGCCTGTTCGGCGCGGAAGACGTGTTCGCCGCCGCGCTGATGTCGGGCGCGCTGTCGTTCGAAGCCATTCAGGGATCGATCAAGCCGTTCGACGCACGCATCCACGCGGCACGCGGCCAGCCGGGCCAGATCGCCGTCGCAGGCGCGGTGCGCACGCTGCTCGAAGGCAGCGAGATCGTCCCCTCGCACGCCGACTGCGGCCGCGTGCAGGACCCGTACTCCGTGCGCTGCATCCCGCAGGTGATGGGCGCCTGCCTCGACAACCTCGCGCACGCATCGCGCGTGCTGGTGATCGAAGCCAACGCCGCATCCGACAACCCGCTCGTGTTCTGCGACACCGGCGAAGTCATCTCGGGCGGCAACTTCCACGCCGAGCCCGTCGCCTTCGCGGCCGACATCATCGCGCTGGCCGTGAGCGAAGTCGGCGCCATCGCCGAGCGCCGCATCGCGCTGCTGCTCGACACCGGCCTCTCGGGCCTGCCGCCGTTCCTGGTGCGCGATGGAGGCCTCAACTCGGGTTTCATGATCGCGCAGGTCACAGCGGCAGCGCTGGCTTCGGAGAACAAGTCGCTCGCGCACCCGGCCAGCGTCGACAGCCTGCCGACCTCGGCCAACCAGGAAGACCACGTCTCGATGGCCACCTTCGCGGCGCGCCGGCTCGGCGACATGGTCAACAACACCGCGGTGGTGGTCGGCATCGAAGCGATGGCCGCCGCGCAAGGCATCGAGCTCAAGAGAAAGCTCAAGAGCTCGCCGCTGGTCGAGGCCGAATTCACCAACATCCGCCAGAAGGTCGCCTTCCTCGAACGCGACCGCTATCTCGCCCCCGACATCGAAGCCATGCGCCAGTGGGCGCTGAAGGCCGAACTGCCGGCCGCGCTGCTGAACATCCTGCCCAGTCACTCGTAAGAATCGCCAAACCGATAGGAGAACAACGCCATGAACGCTCCCGAAAAATTCGCCCTGAACAACCCCGACGCCACCGACCCGCGCCACGACCCGACGCGCGTGATCCGCGCCCCGCGCGGCAGCACGCTCAATTGCAAGAGCTGGCTCACCGAAGCGCCGTTCCGCATGCTGCAGAACAACCTCGACGCCGAGGTGGCCGAGCGCCCGCAGGACCTTGTGGTGTACGGCGGCATCGGCCGCGCTGCGCGCAACTGGGCTTGCTATGACCAGATCCTCGCGTCGCTCAAAGAACTCAACGACGACGAGACGCTGCTCATTCAATCGGGCAAGCCCGTCGGCGTGTTCAAGACGCACGAGAACGCACCGCGCGTGCTGCTCGCCAACTCCAACCTCGTGCCGAAGTGGGCCAACTGGGAGCACTTCAACGAACTCGACCGCCAGGGCCTCTTCATGTATGGCCAAATGACTGCTGGCAGCTGGATCTACATCGGCAGCCAGGGCATCGTGCAAGGCACTTTCGAAACTTTTGTCGAAGCCGGCCGCCAGCACTACAACAACAGCCTCGCGGGCAAGTGGATCCTCACGGCCGGCCTCGGCGGCATGGGCGGCGCGCAGCCGCTCGCGGCCACGCTGGCGGGCGCGGTGTCGCTCAACATCGAGTGCCAGCAGACCAGCATCGACTTTCGCCTCCGCACGCGCTATGTCGACAAGCAGGCGCGCGACATCGATCATGCCTTCGAACTCATCAAGCAGCACTGCGACGCGAAGGAAGCCGTGTCGATCGCGCTGCTCGGCAATGCGGCCGACATCCTTCCCGAGCTGGTGAAGCGCGCGAAGGCCGGGGGCCTCAAGCCCGACCTCGTGACCGACCAGACCTCCGCGCATGACCTGATCAACGGCTACCTGCCTTCGGGCTGGAGCGTGCCCCAATGGCAGGCCGCGATGAAGGACGCCTCGCAGCACGACGCGCTGAAGAAGGCGGCGGCCAAGTCGTGCGCCGTGCACGTGCAGGCCATGCTCGACTTCCAGTCCATGGGCATTCCCACGGTCGACTACGGCAATAACATCCGCCAAGTCGCGTTCGACGAGGGCGTGAAGAACGCCTTCGACTTCCCGGGCTTCGTGCCGGCCTACATCCGCCCGCTGTTCTGCGAAGGCAAGGGCTCGTTCCGCTGGGTCGCGCTTTCGGGCGACCCGGAAGACATCGACAAGACCGACGCCAAGATCAAGGAGCTGTTCCCCGACAACACCCACACCCACCGCTGGCTCGACATGGCGCGCGAGCGCATCGCCTTCCAAGGCCTGCCGGCGCGCATCTGCTGGCTGGGCCTGGGCGAGCGCCACATCGCGGGCCTGGCCTTCAACGAGATGGTGAAGAACGGCGAACTGAAGGCGCCCATCGTCATCGGCCGCGACCACCTCGACACCGGCTCGGTCGCCAGCCCCAACCGCGAGACCGAGGCCATGAAGGACGGCACCGATGCCGTCTCCGACTGGCCGCTGCTCAACGCGCTGCTCAACACCGCGGGCGGCGCCACCTGGGTCAGCCTGCACCATGGTGGCGGCGTGGGCATGGGCTACTCGCAGCATTCGGGCGTGGTGATCGTGTGCGACGGCACCGACGCTGCCGCCAAGCGCATCGAGCGTGTGCTCTTCAACGACCCGGCCACCGGCGTGATGCGCCATGCGGACGCGGGCTACGACATTGCCGTCGCGACCGCGAAGAAGCAGGGCCTCAAGCTGCCGATGGTGAAGTGATGGTGCGGGTTCCTGACGCCCAGGAACTGCAGCGCCGCGTGCAGGAACGCGTGGACGATGCGCTGGTCGCGCAGTTCCAGCGCGATGGTGCGGTCTGCATCCGCCAGCTGCTCACGGCCGACGAGCTGGCGCTGCTGCGCGACGGCATCGAGGCCAACCTCGCCGCGCCCAGCCCGCGCGCCAAGGTGGCGAGCCGGCCCGACGATCCGGGCCGTTTCTTCGAGGACTTCTGCAACTGGCAGGACATCGACGCCTTCCGCCGCTTCATCTTCGAGGCGCCGCTCGCGCAACTGGCGCAGCGCCTGATGGGCTCGCAGACCGTGCGGCTGTATCACGACCATCTGCTGGTCAAGGAGCCCGGCACGCGGCAGCGCACGCCCTGGCACCAGGACCAGCCCTACTACAACATCGAGGGCGCGCAGAACATCAGCATGTGGATCCCGGTCGATCCGGTGTCGCGTGCCGCCACGCTCGAATTCGTGGCCGGCTCCCACAAGGGGCCGTGGCTGATGCCGCGCACCTTCATGGACAACCACGCCAAGTGGTTCCCCGAAGGCAGCCTCGAGGACCTGCCCGACATCGAGAGCGCGCGCGAGCGCTTCCCCATCGTGGGCTGGAACATCGAGCCCGGCGATTTCGTCTGCTTCCACATGCTCACGCTGCATGCAGCCGCCGGGGTCGAGGGGCCGAACCGGCGTCGCGTGTTCTCGGTGCGCTTCTTGGGCGACGACATCCGTCATGCGCCGCGCAGCTGGAAAACCTCGCCGGACTTTCCCGGCCTGGACCAGACGCTGCTGGCCGGCGCGCCGATGGACGACGCGCGCTTTCCGCTGCTGGTGGGTTGATCGAGGGTAAGACGAAGGTAGAAAGAAAAAGCAGGCCGATTCCCACCGAATGGGAATCAAGGCTTGGACGTGGGAACGGCGAGCAAGATACTGCACGCCGGTTCCCACTTTCGACATCCAGCGACAGCCCACGATGATGCCCCTGACCGATGCCTCCGCCCACAACGACCGCGCCCTGCTGGTGCTGTCGGTGCTGGCGCAAAGCAAGGTGGCGATGAAGGCGGCCGAGCTGGGCCAGGCCACCGGCCTCGTCAAGAGCACGCTGTACCGGCAGATCGCCACGCTGCGCCGCTGGGGCTTCGTGATGGAGTCGGACGGGCGCTACTCGCCGGGCCCGGTGAGCGTGCAGCTCGCCAGCGGCTTCGACGGCAACTCCGACCTCGTGATGGCGGCCCGCGCCGACATGCGCGCGCTGGTGCAGCAAAGCCATGAGAGCGTGGCCCTGGTCACCGCGGTGAACGACTGCGTGGTCTGCCTCGAGATGATCGACAGCGAGCATTCGTTGCGTTGCTCGTTCGACCGGGGCCGCAGCGTCCCGGCCAGCGACGGCGCCAGCGCCAAGTGCCTGCTGGCGCATCTGCCGCTCGACCAGCGCGAGGCCTTGCTCGACGGCCTTGGCGAAAGCGCCGAACGCGCCGCCGAACTCGATGCAATCCGCCAAGCCGGCCATGCCGTGACCCAGGGCGAGGTCGATGCCGGCGTCTGGGGCGCGAGCGCGCCGGTGCTGGTTTCGGGCCGGCGCCTGCGCGGCGCGATCACGCTCATGGCGCCGCTCACGCGCGTCGAGGGCATGGAAGCTGCATTGCTCCACATGACCGTCGTCACGGCGGCTCGCATCTCTCGCGCCCTGCAGTAGTCGCTGCTGCATCTCTATCTTTTTCAAACCCACGGAAGCCTTTCACCATGAACACCCGCCGTTCCCTCGTTGCCGCCGCACTCTCCGGCCTGGCTCTCTTCGGTCTCGCCGGCGCCGCGCAAGCGCAAGGCGAGCCGCTGCGCGTGGCCACCGACGCCACCTTCCCGCCGATGGAGTACGTGGAGAACGGCAAGCGCACCGGCTTCGACGTGGAGCTGGTCGAGGCCATCGGCAAGACGCTGGGCCGCAAGATCGAGTGGATCGACATCGACTTCAAGGGCCTCGTGCCGGGCCTGATCTCCAAGCGCTTCGACATGGCTGTCTCGGCCATCTACATCACCGACGAGCGCAAGAAGGTCGTCGACTTCACCGCGCCGTACTACGCAGGCGGCCTCGTCGTGATGGTGAAGGACGGCAACACCGCCATCAAGGCGCCGGCCGACATCAACGGCAAGAAGGTCAGCGTGCAGGTGGGCACCAAGTCGGTGGTCTACACGAAGGAGAAATTCCCGCAGGTGCAGTTGATGGAAGTCGAGAAGAACCAGGAGATGTTCAACCTCGTCGACATCGGCCGCGCCGACGCCGCGGTCACCGGCAAGCCCGCCGCCTACCAGTACGTGCGCACGCGTCCCGGCCTGAAGGTGCTGGACGAGCAGATCACCACCGAGGAATACGGCATGGCGATCCGCAAGGACACGCCCGAGCTCACCAAGGCGGTGAACGGCGCGTTCGAGAAGCTCAAGGCCGACGGCACCTACGCACAGATCGTGAAGAAGTGGTTCAGCGCCAACGCCAAGTAAGCGGGCCATGGATTTCGATTTCTCGCCGGTCTGGCAGGGCTGGCCCGACCTGTTGCGCGGTGCGCTCGTCACGGTGGAGATCACCGCCTGCGCGCTGGCACTCGGTTGCGTGCTGGGTTTGGTGGTCGGCATCGGCCGGCTGAACCCGAAGCGGCGCTGGATCTACGGCGTTTGCACCGCGTATGTGGCGGCGATCCGCGGCACGCCGCTGCTGGTGCAACTGTTCATCCTGTTCTTCGGCCTGCCGCACTTCGGCATCCTGCTGCCGGCCTTCTTGTGCGGCGTGCTGGGGCTCGGTGTGTACTCGGGCGCGTACGTGTCGGAGATCGTGCGCGGCGCGATCCAGTCGATCGACAAGGGCCAGACCATGGCGGCGCAGTCGCTGGGCATGACGCCGGGCGTGGCGATGCGGCAGATCGTGCTGCCGCAGGCGGTGGTGCGGATGATTCCGCCGCTGGGCAACGAGTTCATCGCGCTCATCAAGAACTCGGCACTGGTGTCGCTCTTGACCATTCATGACGTGATGCACGAAGGGCAGAAGATCATCAGCGTGTCGTACCGGTCGCTGGAGGTGTACCTGGCCATTGCGCTCGTGTACTTCGTGCTGACCGGGACCATGACGCTGGTCCTGCGGCATTTCGAGCAAAAACTTCGCCAGGGCGGGTTGATGCGATGAGCGTACGCGTGTGTTTTGTATTTCTCCCTCCCCTCCCGGGGGAGGGCCGGGGTGGGGGCACGACGGCCTCGACCTCTGCACAGCGCTCGTTGGGC
>CAMATD010000243.1 GCA_945860785.1 Variovorax sp. YR752
AGACCCCGCGAAACGCGAGCACCGCAGGTTGCCCCGTAGCAACGCGAAGGAGTCGCAGACAGTGGGGTCGCCTTTCTTTTGCCTACTTTTCTTTGGCGAAGCAAAGAAAAGTAGGTCGCCCGCCGGGGCGAGTCCCGGCCCCGGAAAAAAACTAAGCAGCCAGCCAGTGAACGCTGAAGAGCCTCTCCGGATCCGTCCAAACCGCCGCAGGCCGAAACCCGGCCCGCACCGCAAGCGCCCTGAGCCCATCCACGGTGAACTTGTGCGAGTACTCCGTGTGAATCGTCTCCCCTTCTTCAAACCCGAACCGCTCCCCATTCAAGGAAACGCTCTGAGCCCGACGACTCACAAGGTGCATCTCGATCCGCTGCCGGGGCGCGTTGTAGAACGCCGCATGCGCAAACCCGTCGAGATCGAAGTCCGCGTCCAGCTCGGCATTCGCACGACGCAGCAGATTCAGATTGAAGTCCGCAGTCACGCCCTGGGCATCGTTGTAGGCCGCATGCAAGCGCCCCGGGTCTTTCACCAGATCAACGCCGATCAGCAACCCACCGCCTCGCAGCATCCGAGCAGCCAGCTGCAAGAAGGCGAGCGCCTCATCGGGCTCGAAATTCCCGATGGTCGACCCCGGAAAAAAGCCGACACGCCGACCCGCACCGGCCATCGGTGCAGGCAACACCAAAGGCATCGTGTAGTCCGCCGCAATGGGCTGCACCACAAGCGCCGGATAGTCCGCCTTCAACCGCTGCGCAGCCGCTTCGAGATGCTCACCGGAAATATCGATGGGCAGATAGCGCTTCGGCGCATCGAGCGCATCGAGCAGCAGGCGCACCTTGGTCAACGACCCCGCACCGAACTCCACGATCTCGGCATTCGGCCCGATCTGCGCAGCAATCTCGCCTGCACATTCGCCAAGAATGCGCAGCTCGGTGCGCGTCGGGTAGTACGCGGGCAGTTCGCAGATCCGGTCGAACAGCTGCGACCCCGCCACGTCGTAGAAAAACTTCGGCGAAATGCTGCGTGGCGAGCGCGCCAGCCCTGCCTGCATCTCCCTGCCGAATTCGGACAACGGCACCGTCGCCGCAGGCGGGCGCTGCTGCTGCTTCTGCGACTTCGCGGAAACGAACGACGACAGCGACGATGAAGAGATTGGATTGCGCATGATCAAAGGTCTTTCGCGAGCCGCAGCCCCGAGAACTGCCAGCGCGCTGCCGGCGGAAAAAAGTTGCGATAGCTGGGCCGCGTGTGCCCGGCCGGCGTGGCGACACTGCCACCACGCAACACCAGTTGCCCCACCATGAACTTGCCGTTGTATTCGGCCGCGATGCCGGGCATCGGCCTGAAGCCCGGATACGGGTCGTAGGAGGAACGCGTCCACTGCCAGACATGGCCGGTCATCTGCGTGATGCCGGGCACGTCGAAGGCAGCCTCCCATTCGAACTCGGTCGGCAGCCGCGCGCCGGTCCATTCGGCGTACGCGGCAGCCTCGTAGAAACTCAGCTGCGACACCGGTGCATCGGCCTCCATCGGCCGCACGCCGTGCAGGCCGAACACATGCCAGCCGGCGTTGCTGCCGGCCTGTTGCTGCTGCGGCGCACCGAGGCCCAAGCGTGGATCATCGGGTGCCAGCCAGTACGCCGGATGACGCCAGCCCTGCGCCTGCACGGCGGCCCAGCCGTCGGACAGCCAGAGTTCGGCCCGCTGATAGCCGCCATCGGCAATGAACTGCGCATAGTCGCCGCAGTTCACCAACCGGTCGGTGATCGCGTAGGGCTGCAGCAAGGCCGCGTGACGCGGCGTCTCGTTGTCGAAGGAAAATTCCTGTCCCGCATGGCCCACCTCCACCACGCCACCGTGCCGCGAGCGCACCGCAGGCGGCACCGTGGCCAGCCGCAGCGCCGGACCGCTCGCAGGCTTGTAGGCCGGCAGCATCGGGTTGCACGACAGGGCATGCAGGATGTCGGTGAGCAGCAGCTCCTGGTGCTGCTGCTCGTGGTTCAGCCCGAGCGTGACGATGGGTTCGATCGCGGCCCAGTCCCGCTCGACCGCATCGCCATCGAGCAGCGCGATCACCGCCGCATCGACATGGCGGCGGTAGGCGTGCACCTCGTCCACCGAGGGCCGCGTGAGCAGGCCCCGGTGCGGCCGTGGATGCCGCGGCCCGAGCGCCTCGTATACGAGTTGAAGAGGTAATGAAAACGCGGATCGAAGGCCTGATAGCCCTCGGCATGCGACTGCAGCAGCACCGTCTCGAAGAACCAGGTGGTATGCGCGAGATGCCATTTGGTCGGGCTCGCGTCGGGCATCGACTGGATGCACTGGTCTTCGGCGGACAGCGGGGCCGCAAGGGCCAGGCTCGTGGCGCGCACCTCGCGAAACCTGTCGCGCAGGGTGCTCGCCGCCTGTGTGATCGGCCGGGAAAGCGTCATGGAGTCTCCAGTCGGGTCAGCCGCAAGTTTTAGCCCATCCGGGTCGGCGCAGTCCGTAGGACAAAACGCCGCAGGGCCGCCGCCGGAAATTCGACGGGCAGCCACTGTGGCACAAGATGGGCGGGCGTGCAGGGCGGCTGCGTATCATCCGTTCGATGCAAACGAACAACCCTCCGGCCAAGCCCCGCGTCGTCATCGTCGGCTGCGGATTCGGCGGACTCGAGGCGGCCCGCAAGCTGCAGAGCGCCGACGTCGATGTCACGGTGATCGACAAGACCAACCACCATCTGTTCCAGCCCCTGCTCTACCAGGTGGCGACCGCCGGGCTCGCCGCGCCGTCCATCGCGGCGCCGGTGCGCACGCTGTTCAGGAAGCAACCGAACATCACGACGCTGCTCGGCGAAGTGAGTGCCATCGACCCCGCAGGCCGCACGGTGCAACTGACCAACGGAAGCAGCGTGCCCTACGACCACCTGATCGTCGCCGCCGGTGCAACGCACAGTTACTTCGGTCACGACGAATGGGCACCCGTCGCGCCGGGCCTGAAGACGCTGGCCGATGCCTTCGAGATCCGCCGCCGCGTGCTGATGTCCTTCGAAACCGCCGAGACCACCACCGACCCGGAGCGCCGCCGCGCCCTCCTCACCTTCGTGGTGATCGGCGCCGGCCCGACCGGCGTCGAAATGGCCGGCACGCTGGCCGAAATCGCCAAGCACACGCTCTCGGGCGAGTTCCGCCACATCGACCCCGGCAGCTCGCAGGTGCTGCTGGTCGAAGGCGGCCCGCGCGTGCTGCAAGCCATGCCCGAAAGCCTGAGCCAGAAGGCGCTCGAACAACTGGAAAAGCTGGGCGTCGAAGTGCGGCTGAACGCGCGCGTCACCGCCATCGACAGCACCGGTCTCGAAGTGCAGACGGGGGGTAGCGCCGATGGCGCACCGGTCGCCAGCTACCGAATCGATAGCAGCTGCGTGGTCTGGGCCGCCGGTGTCGCGGCCTCGCCGCTGGGCCGCATGCTCGGCAGCGCCACCGGCGTCGAATGCGACCGCGCAGGCCGCATCAAGGTCGAGCCCGACCTGAGCCTGGCCGGCCATCCCGAAATCAGCGTGGTGGGCGACCTCGCGACCGCCATGAGCCATGCCCCCGGCAAGCCGCCGAAGCCGGTGCCCGGCGTGTCGCCCGGCGCCAAGCAGATGGGGCGCGCCGCGGCCGCGAACATCCTGCACCGCATCGCGGGCCAGCCGACCGTGCCCTTCCGCTATGCCGACTACGGCAACCTCGCCACCATCGGCCGCAACTCGGCGGTGGTGGACCTGGGCACGCCCTTCGGCCCGCTGCGCTTCAGCGGCCGGCTCGCGTGGCTGTTCTGGCTGTTCGCGCACGCGTATTTCCTGATCGGCTTCCGCAACCGCATCGTCGTGATGATGGACTGGGCCGGCGCCTACTGGAGCTTCCAGCGCAATGCGCGCGTGGTGGCGGACGTGCAGGGCAAGAGCGAGTCTTGAACGGCGAGCGGAGCCCATGTCGCTGATCTGGTGGATCGCCATTCATGCGCTCGAAGCGCTCTTCTTGCTCTGGGTGCTGCGCTGGGGCGGCGCGGCACGGCTCGAGGGCACCTTCGCCTCGGGGCTCATCAGCAGCTTCGCGCCGCGATGGAGCGCCGAAGGGCTGCGGATGGCGGCGCTGATCCTGCTGGTGTTCTGCGCCATCACCTTCGTCGTGGGCCTTTTCGTGCCCTCGCTGCGCTGCTGGAGCAGCGGCGCCTGCTGAGCGCCACCGCCCCTTTCTTCATCAGGTCCCGATCACACCGCCATCGTTCTTCGTGATGGCAACGGTCGCCGAGCGCGGACGGCCAGCGCCGTCCGGCCACTTCGACACCGCCAACGGGCGATCCGGGTCGCTGCGTTCGTTGGCCGGCTCGCCCGGGTGCTGGATGTTGATGAAGAGCGTGCGCAGATCCGGCGTGGCCGTCAGGCCCGTGATCTCGCAGCCGGCCGGGCCGAGCAGGAAGCGGCGGATCTCGCCCTTGGTCGGGTCGCAGGCCAGCATCTGGTTGTTGGGCAGGTTGGCGTACTCGCCCTTGCCCAGCGTCGAGATCGACACGTCGGTCTCGATCCACAGCACGCCGCGCGCATCGACCATCAGGCCATCGGGGCTGCCGAAGGTGTCGCCCTTGATGTTGCCCTGCGCTTCGTAGCGCGTCTGCTTCGGGTCGCCCGCGAGCACGAGGTGGTTCCACGCGAATTTCGTCGCGTCGAGGTCGCCGCTTTCCTTCCAGCGGATGATCTGGCCCATCGTGTTGTTGGAGCGCGGATTGGCCGCGTCCATGAAGGGCTGGCCCGGGGCGCCGCGGTTGCTGTTGTTGGTGAGCGTGCAGTAGCCCTCCTTCGTCAGCGGGTCCACGGTCGTCCATTCGGGGCGGTCCATCTTGGTCGCACCCAGCAGGTCGCTGGCCTGGCGCGCCTTGATGAGCACGTCGCCCTGGCTCGCAAAGCCCTTGTCGGCAACCAGCCCGCCCTTGCCCTGCGTGAGTGGCAGCCATTCGCCGGTGCCGTCCACATCGAAGCGGCCCACGTACAGCGTGCCGTGGTCGAGCAGCTCGCGGTTCGCGGCGGCGCCGCCGGGCTGCACCTTGTCGCGGCTCACGAACTTGTAGATGTATTCGAAGCGCGAGTCCTCGCCCATGTAGATCACGGCGCGCCCGTCGTTGGTGAGCGCGGTGGCGGCGCCTTCGTGCGCGGCGCGGCCGAGGGCGGTGCGCTTGCGCGGCGTCGATGTGGGGTCCTGCGGATCGATCTCGACCACCCAGCCGTAGCGGTTCGATTCGTTCGGGTGCTTCGCCACGTCGAAGCGCTCTTCGTGCTCGTTGCCAGCGGTACTTGGCGCCGTTGCCCTTCTTGATGCCCCAGCGCTTCTGGTGCGCGTCGGGCGTGTCGGTGCCTTCGAAATAGTCCGCGAAGTTTTCCTCGCAGGTCAGGTAGGTGCCCCACGGCGTCTGGCCGTTCGAACAGTTGTTGTAGGTGCCGAGCACCTGCGTGCCGGTCGGGTCGCCCGCGGTGCGCAGCATCGGGTGGCCTGCGGCGGGGCCGGTCAGCGTCATCGGCGTGAGCGCGGTGATGCGGCGCGCGAAGCGCGAGGGCGCGATCTGCGACCACTTCGCGCCTTCGCGCTGCAGCTCGATCACCGACACGCCATGAGCGTTCATGGACTTGCGGACCTTCTCCGGCGTCCAGGTCTTCATGCCGTCCGCATGCAGCAGGCCGTCGTCGACATATTCATGGTTCAGCACCAGCAGGCCGCGGTTCGAACCGTCGAGCGGAAAGAAGGCCATGCCGTCGTGATGCATGCCGGCCTGCAGGGCCTGTTCGTCCGCCGTGTTGGAGCCATCGGTCTTGAAGGCCGGCATGCAGCCCGCGATGCCGGTGGCGTCGCCCCAGCGATAGAGCACCTGCGTGCTGTAGCCCTCGGGCACGACGACCTGGTCGACGGCCGCCATGGGCACGCTCTTGAAGCCGATGGCCCGGCCCAGCGAACTCACCGCGCTGCCGGCGGTGGCGCAACCGGCCAGCGTGCCGGCTGCCAGGGGGCCGAAAAGGCCGGCCACCGCCGCTGCCAACCCGCCGCGCACGAACACCCGCCGTTTCGGGTCGGACACGTCGTGGATCGTGGGGTTGGTGGACGGGTTGGAATCCTCCATCTGCGCGTAGTCTTTGGCCATGTTCTTGTCGCGTGGGTTATGAGAACTTTCGATGGTCTCGCCGACCCGTGAATTCCCTATGACAGAAGACCGGCGCTGTCATTGCCATGTCACGGCGCCTCCCCTCAATGCGGACTTCACAAGGAGAACGCCATGCAAGTGAAGGTCCATCACAACGGCGATGATGCATTCATCGCCTGGAAACCCGAAGGCTTCATCAAGGACTGCCGCGGCTTTGCGCTGATGCGGCGGCGCAATGGCGTCGAGGAGGTCGTGAGCACCTGGGTCGGCTTTGCCGACGAAAAAATTCAGAAGGACGGCGAACGCCGTGCATCGATCAACTGGCCGATCCAGAAGTACCAGTGGACCGACTACATGGCGAGCCCCGGCGACCGCCTCCCGTACCGGGTGGTGCCGATGGTCGGCCCCGACCGCAAGAGCCTCCATGCCGACAGCGAGGACGCGAGCGAATGGACCGACGAGGTCACGCTGAACCACGAGGTGTCGCCGAAGATCGAGGCGTATTTCAACCGGGGCATCGTGGCCTCGCAGTGGGTGTCGCGGCGCCTGGGCATCGTGCCCGGCGACCTGAAGACGATGAAGCTGCGCAAGGTCATCGAGACGCCCGACGATCCGTTCCGCGCCTACCTGATGGGCCCGCTGGGCGAGCGCCTGTTCGAGTTGCTCGCCAAGGCGGCCAGCGAGAAACGCGACGTGTATGCGGCCCTCTACGAGCTGGACGACGAGGCGCTCGAAACCGCACTGGAAAAATTCCGCAAGCGCGCGCACGTGGTGCTGGCCAACGGCAGCGTCAAGAAAAAGGGCGAAGACCAGAACGCCGCCGCGCGCGAGAGGCTGGCCGCCAGGATCGACCTGCACGACCGCATGGTGTCGCCGCGCGCGCTGGGGCACAACAAGTTCCTCGTGATCTGCGACGCGAACCAGAAACCGCGCTGGGTCTGGACAGGCAGCCAGAACTGGACGAAGACAGGGCTCTGCACCCAGGCCAACAACTCGCTGCTGCTCGACGACTTCGAGCTCGCCCGCGAATACCGCAAGCAGTGGGACCTGCTCAAGGACGCCGGCGACCAGACTCCGCAGGACCTGAAGGACAGCAACAGCAAGCCCCGCGCCACCAAGGTCGGCCCCGCGCCGACGCGCCTGTGGTTCACGCCGACCGTCGGCCAAGTCGACCTGGAAGAGGCCCGCGCCATCATCCAGGGTGCGCAGCAGGCGGTGCTCTTCCTGATGTTCAACCCCGGCCCGGCCGACACGCTGCTCAACGAGATCATCGACACGGCCCGCGCCGGCGCGGAGGGCAAGCGCCTCTACATCAAGGGCGTGATCAACCAGGACCCGGGCACCACGGCCCACCCCGTCGAGCTGTTCGACCAGGCCAATTCGGAGAAGGCCGACTTCGACGTCGTCCTGCCCGCCGCCATCGACGCGCCGACCAAGTGGTTCCGCAAGGAGATGAAGAAGCTGCCCGGCACCTTCGCGATGGTGCACAGCAAGGTGGTGCTGGTGGACCCCTTCTCGGCGCATCCGGTGCTGCTGACCGGCTCGCACAACCTCGGCCCCAAGGCCAGCGGCACGAACGACGAGAACCTGCTGATCGTGCGCGATGCGCCCGGCGTGGCGTCGGCCTATGCCACCAACATCATGTCGATCTACAACCAGTACCGCTGGCGCTTCCGCCGCGCGGTGCAGAAGCCGTCGAAGCAGTGGAAGGGGCTGGAGGACGGCGACGGCTGGCAGAAGGGCTACCTGAAGCCGGGCAGCGCCTCGGCGCGCGAAATCGATTTCTGGGTGGGGGCCCAGGGGTAGCCGCCCGGTCCGCCCCGATGTCATCTAGGCATTCTTTTGCCTCTGCAGCACGGCAGAGCGGTCCCACGAATTGGCGACTCGCGCGAATTTTTTCATTCGGCGTTCTTGCGGCTGGTCGATATTTCAATTCAATTCAGAAACCTGACCTTTGGTCCGGCGGGACGGGCAATTCGGGGCGTGTGCACAGGGCACCGGGTGTCCCCCTCCGCGAAATAAAGGAGGAGCGCAGCGGGGGACATTCGCGGAGCAGAGCACACCGTCGGCGTGATCGCGCCCTGAACAGCAGCGGCACGAGATCATCCAGCTGCGGCATGCCGACGATTCGGTGATTGTCGAGTTCTGGCTGCTCGGCACGCACCGCGGTCCGCTCAAGGGCCTGCCGCCGACGGGCAACAGCTTTCGCTGCCGGATGAACGCCTTCTTCATCTTCGAGGGTGACCGGCTGGTGTGCGAGCGCGTGTACTTCGACACGCTGACGATGCTGCGGCAGCTGCTGGTCGGCGTGCCCGCGGAGGCGGTCGGCGCGCTGGTCATTGGGTTGCTCGGTCAACCGGCCGCGGCGCCCAAGCCCGAGGCTGCCGTCGCATGACCACCGTGCGGGTGCGGCCGCTCGAAGACCGCCACGCGATCGTCACGGGCGGCGCCCGAGGCATCGGCCTGGCCATCGCGCGACGCTACTTGGCGGACGGCGCAAGCGTCGCGCTGTGGGACGTGGAGGCATCGGCGCTGGCGGATGCAGTGCGGCAGCTCGCGCCACTGGGCACGGTGACTTCGGCGCTGGTCGACGTGCGCGACGAAGACCAGATCGCACGCGCGGCCTCGCAGTCGCAGGAGACCTTCGGCGGCATCGACATCCTCGTCAACAACGCGGGCGTGCTCGGCCCGACGGTTTCCGCCTGGGAGCACACGCCCGCCCAATGGCGCAACGTGCTCGACATCAACCTCACGGGCGCGTGGCTGTGCTGCCGCGCCATCGTGCCGGTGATGCTGCCGCGGCAGCGCGGCCGCATCGTCAACATCGCCTCGGTCGCGGGCAAGGAGGGCAACGGCTTCAACGCGGCGTACTCGGCCTCCAAGGCGGGGCTGATCGCGCTGACCAAGTCGCTCGGCAAGGAGCTGGCGTTGGCAGGCGTGCTGGTGAACTGCATCACGCCGTCGGCGGCCGATACGGCGGTGTTCGCAGGCGTGCCTGCCGAGCACCGCGAACAGTTGCGCAGCGCCCTGCTCGCGCGCGTGCCGATGGGGCGCTTTGTCGAGGTCGACGAAGTGGCCGCCATGGCTGCGTGGCTGGTGTCGGAGGACTGCTCCTTCAGTACCGGCGCGGTGTTCGACATTTCGGGCGGCCGCTCGATGTATTGAGCCGCGGCGGCGATACATGCAATCAACACGGGAGCGTTCGGGGCGCGTGCACAGGGCACCGGGTACTCCCCTCCGCGAATGTCCCCCGCTTCGCTCCTCCTTTATTTCGCTGCGGGGAGCACCCGGTGCCCTGTGCACAGTGAGCGCTGCCGTTGTGCTGGCCGCTCAACCGCTGCGCTGAGCGATCACGCCGGCGGTGTGCTCTGCGCAGCGAAATAAAGGAGGAGGCATGCGGCCCTAGGCCGCGCCGGGGGACATTCGCGGAGCAGAGCACACCGTCGGCGTGAGCGCGCCCTGAACAGCAAACGTCAAACACAACGCGACGAATCGAAAAGCAAGCTTCCATTCCCAGGAGACGATCATGATCCGAGACCCCGAGCCAACCGGCTTCGCACAACTGACGGAATTCGCAGGCGCGCGCAACGCCGCCATGCCGCAAGACCGCCTGCGCGCGATCCGCCACGGCGCCGAGCGGCTGCGCGAACGCCTGCTCGACGCGCCGCCGGTACGCTTCGCGCGCAGCTTCAACCTGCTGCGCATTCCGTATCCCGCATGGTTTGCCTTCACCGGCGTCTACTCG
>CAMATD010000244.1 GCA_945860785.1 Variovorax sp. YR752
CGGCAATCGCCACCAGGAATAGGATCAGCACCGCATTCGGAATCGGCAGCGACGGAATGAAGTAGCCGATCAGCGAGTCCTGCGAGATGGCCGGAAAGTCCGGCGTGTCGTTGAAGTAGATCGGCTTGGTGCCCGAGATCACCAGCGACAGGCCCTTGAGCAGCATCATCATGCCGAGCGTCGCGATGAAGGGCGGGATCTTGAGCTTGGCGATCAACACGCCCGACACGAACCCGGCGAGCGCACCGAAGAAGATCACGGCCGCAATGCCGAGTGCGAGCGGCATGCCCATGTAGGTGAGCACCACGCCGGCCATGACGGCGCAGAAGGTCATCAACGTGCCCACCGAAAGATCGATTCCCGCGGTGATGATCACGAAGGTGCAGGCAATGGCCAGCACGCCGTTCACCGCGGTCGATTGCAGGATGCTCACGAGGTTGTCGGTCTGCAGGAACTGTGGCGATGCAAAGCTGAAGAACGCCATCAGCACGATCAGGCTGGCAAAGGCCAACAGTTTCTGTCGCGTGACGGGTCGAAAGAGCCGTGCCTTCAGCGAGAAGCCGGGTGCGGCAGCGGTGGTGGCGGTGGGGTTTGTCAAAGGGGTGTCTCCAATCGTCATGTAGTGGCGGCAGCTTCGCGCCGGGTGGCGAGCTGCATGATCTTTTCCTGCTGGTTGCCGCCCGAGAGCAGGCGCACCTGCTGGCGCACCGAGGGCGTCTTGATGTTGAGCTGCTTCACATAGCGCTCGCCGGCCGCCTCGATGGCCGCCTGATCGATGAAGACGCCCATCGACAAAAACTTCTTCATGCTCGGCAGCGCGATGTTGGTTTCCACATCCATGCCGGTGGCCAGGCCGAAGTGCTTGCGGTCTTCGGAGAGGTAGCCGATGCCGTGCGACACCGCGTCTTCGGGCGACTTGATCGTCACCTTCTGGCCGCGCACGCGGATCTCGCCCGAGTCGATGGCATCAGCGCCGAACACCGCGCGCGCAAGCTCGGTGCGGCCCGCGCCCATGAGCCCGGCAAAGCCCAGGATCTCGCCCTTGCGCAGCACGAAGCTCGCATTGCGCACCATCGAACCACGGTTGATGCCCCGGGCTTCGAGCACGATCTCGTTACCCGAGGTGTCCGGAAAATCGTTCTCCACTTCCGTGAGCTGGCGGCCCACCATCATCGCGATCAGCGTGTCCATCGGCGTGTCGGCCATCGACACGGTGGCGATGTACTGGCCGTCGCGCATCACGGTCACGCGGTCGGCAATGCGTTTCAGCTCGTCCATCTTGTGCGAGATGTAGACGATGGCCACACCCTGCGACTTGAGCGGGCCGATGATGCGAAACAGGTCGGCCACCTCTTCGTTGTTCAACGCGGCGGTGGGCTCGTCCATGATGAGCACGCGCGAGTCGAACGAGAGCGCCTTGGCGATCTCCACCATCTGCTGCTTGGCGACCGTGAGTTCGCCCACGGGCGTGTGCGGGTCGAGCCGCAGGTTCATGCGCTCGAAGATGCGCTGTGCCTCGGCACGCATCGCGTCCTCGTCGATGAAGAGACCGAAGCGCCCGCGCGGCTCGCGGCCGATGAAGATGTTCTGCGCCGCGCTCAGGTGGTTCATCAGGTTGAGTTCCTGATGGATGATCCCGATGCCCAGGACCTGCGCTGCGCGCGGGCTCGCGATGTCGACGGGCTGGCCGTCGAACATCACCTCGCCGGAGTCCTTGCGGTAGACGCCTGCGAGCACCTTCATCAAGGTGGACTTACCCGCGCCGTTCTCGCCCATCAGCGCGTGCACCTCGCCAGGCAGCAGATCGAACTGCGCCTTGTCGAGCGCGCGCACGCCGGCAAAGGACTTCAAAGGTTGCGGATGGTGACGAGGGGTTGCTGCATGCGATGTTCAAACGGGCTGAAGGTCATAGAAGCGCTGCGCGGTACCGTGCCAGACATGTTCCTGCGCGTGGGCCGGCAGGCTGCCGATCAGCGCTTCGCTCGCCGCGACCCAACCCGCATAGTCGCCGACCAGCGTGAGCACCGGCCAGTCGCTGCCCCACATCAGGCGCCCAGGGCCGAAGCACTGCAGCAGCAGGTCCCAGACCGGAAGCACGGCTCGCACCACGGCATCGATGTCACGATGCGTCGAGGACGGTGCCTCGGTCCAGAGGCCCGAGAACTTGCAGTGGACCTGCGGCAGCACAGCGAGCTCGGCGATCTCCTCGCGCCACCTGGCGAAGGCCTCGCTGTCGGGGGCACCCACGGGAGGCTTGGCCGCGTGGTCGACCACAACCTGCAGTTGCGGCCAGTCGCGCAGAAAATTCATCAGGGGTCTCAGGTGTTGCGGCTTCACCAGCGCATCGAAGCGCAGGCCCAGTCTCACCAGCACCTGCAGCACTTCGGGATGAGGCGCGCGCCCGATCCAGTCGTCTTCGGGCAGGTCCTGCAGCATGGGGCGCACGCCCTTGAACTTCGGATGCCGCGCCATGCGTTCCAGCGAAGCGACGGCATCGCGGCTGCTCAGATCGACCCAGCCGACCACGCCACCGATGGCTTCGTGGGCCGTCGCGAGTTCAAGCATGAAGTCGGTTTCGGCTTCCGAGTCGGCCGCCTGCACCAGCACGGTCTGCCCCACGCCGTGCGCCTTCATGAGCGGCATCAGGTCTTCCGGCATGAAGTCGCGCACCAGCGGTGCCAGCGCCGGAACATCGGCGCGCAACCACGTGTAGTCGCCGCGCGCGGGCCGCCAGAAATGCTGATGCGAGTCGATGCGTGTCGCCATGCGTTTCAGATCATCGTCGTCGGGGCTTCGGTCCATGGCAGGCATATTCATTCAGATCGCGACGCCGTCGTCAACCGCCGCGAACTGCGGTGCGATGCCGTCGGGTCAAAGGCGCGGTTCATGGAATGGCCTATTGCGTCACGTCGACGCGATCCAACTGGAAGTACGTACCCGAAACCTTTTTGAGCACCAGGGTATGCGGTCCCGCGGTCAAGCCCGAAACGCTGTAGACCGCTCTCAGGCCTTTGTAGACGGAAACAGCGGGGATCGTCATGCTCTGCGCAGCCGCACCATCGAGTGAAGCCGAGAACTGCACCGCGGCGGCATCGACAGGCGCAAGCACGCGGATGCCGCTCCCGCTGAAGGCGACGCTCATCGCATCCCCGTTCGTCTGGGTGTAGTGAACGTCGAAGTTGAAATCGCCCGAAGCCTTGTCGCGCCCCGTTGAACTCCCCCAGCTTCCCGTGTAGACGATGCCCGACCAATCGTCGTTGTGCACAGCCAGCGACGGGAAGAGCAGGTCGAACTCCGTCGTCACGTTGTTGCGCTGGACTTTCACGCGCAGCTTGCCGTTCGCAGCCTCCGCACCCAGCGCGGCGTTCAGGTCATTGCTGTCCACGATGTCCATCACCTGGCCCGTGACGGTTGCCTGGAGGAACACATCGTTGGCCAGCACACCGCTGTTCGCCGCATCCGAACCTGCCAGCACGGACTGCACCAGCACGCCCGCCACGCTGGGCAGGCCAGCCGCAGAACGCTCGCCCTCCGTCTCCACCGACTTGACCTTGGCACCCAGGAAGTCCGAAGGCGTTTCCAGCACCAGCACCTGGATGTTCAGCGGGTCGAAGACCGGCTTCTTCGCCCTGGGCTTGAGCCGCGAGTCCTGCACGCCGAACTTGTCCATCGCGATGTTCTGGAATCCGACGGTCAAGGCCGGCGAGTTGGCCGCGACCGCGAAGTCGCCCTTGGCGCCATCGGCAAACATCGGATCGCCCGAATACTTCAAGTTGGCATCCCAACCCATCGCCTGCGCGGCCTTCAGCGCGGCGCTGGTCGGCAGCAGGTTGTTGTCGACGAGTTCGCCCTTGTTGGCGCTGCCGATACCGATGGGCTGATAGGCCCCCATCACGATGTTCTTCTCGAAATGATCCAGGCTGTTCGCAAACCAGACGTGCGGATGGAAGGTGTTGTTCACCAGGATGTTGTTGCGGTTGATGCGCTTGAAGCCTTCGCGATTCTTCAGCCCGCCCTTGAGCAGCACGTTGTTCTCGATCACGTAGTTCGTCGAGCCGTCGTCCAGGTCGATGTCCCAGCCGTGGTCGCAGCGGAAGCGGTTGTTGCGGATTGCGGTGGGCTTCATCGCATCCAGGAAAGGCATCTCCGGGTGCGCAGTGAGATCGGCGTTCGCATTGCCCGAATTGCCCGCCGGCAGCTGGCCCCAGTACCGGTTGCGTCCCCAGGAGTTGAACGCGCCGTGGTCGCCGGTCTCCAGCACGGTGTCGAACACATCATTGTACTCGAGCACATGGCCGCCCCAGGTGCCGTCGCCGATGTTGATGCCCGCGCGCGGCGTGCCGTAGATGCTGTTGCTGCGCACCGTGATCTCCGAGGCCATCGAGATCTCCACGCCGGTCGCCTGCTTCTCCCTGAAGCCGATGTCGTGGATCAGGTTGTTCTCGGCGATGGACTGCGACGGGTAGGTGTTGGTCTTCGGCCCGGGCGTCTTGTCCATGTCGGCGTAGCTCGTTCGCGCGGCGTAGTGGAAGCCGGGCGAGCGAACCGCCTCCGGAGAGCCGACGAAAAGAATGCCGCTGGCACCGATGTCCTGGATCTCGTTGCCGCGCACGGCGACCCTGCGGTTGTAGCCGCTGACGAACACCGCATTGCCGCCCAGGGCATGCATGTCGTTGCCGGCGATCTCCACGTCTTGCGCGCCTTCGATGTAGACGGCGCCGCCACGGAAGACCTTCCAGTCGCTTCGCAGCAGCGGCTCGGTGGTCTTCATGAAGGTGTTGCCGGTCTGCGTAAGCACGAGGCCCTTGATGGCCACGTCGTGGATCGGCGCTGCCTCCGATCCCTTCAGCACGATCAGTTGCTCGACCAGCCCCTTGTCGGCGCCACCGCTCACCTCGACGCGCGTCGTCCTCAGATCGACACCCGTCTTCGGAATGAAGTAGAGCTTCTTGCCCGCCACGTCATGGAACCACTCCTGCGGGACATCGAGCTCCTCGAAGATGTTCTCGACGAAGCTGACGTTCCAGTTCGGGCCTTGCTCCATGCGGTTGTTGCCGGTTCCTTCGCTCAGGTCGAGCGTGCCGTCGGGCTTCTTGCCCTTGATCTGGTAGTGGATGTCGCCCCATTCGGCATTCAGCATCACATGTGCGTATCCGCCCTTGGGGTTCTTCCAGGTCGCCACGCGCGCCGGGTCCGTCGCTTTGCCGCTGCCGTTGAAAAAGATCCTCGTGCCGGATGGGTTGCGGGGTTGAAAGTTGGGATAACGCGCGCGCACCTGGCGCTCGCCATCGATGTACAGATCGTCGAAATCGGTGCCATCCGTGGGGCGGTCCAGACGCCATTGCCGGTCATCGACCATTGCAATGAATCCAGCCTTCGCGCACCGCTGAGCACCGGCTGCGTGCCGGGCACCGCCGCGATCACGAAGGGCTTGCCAGGCGCGCCCGAGAGCTCCGGCCCCAGCACGACGGTTGACGTCAGATAGTGCGTGCCCTGATCGAGAAAGATCGTCCGCCCTGCCGGCGGCACGCTGCCAACGCCTGCCTGCGCATCGCTGGTGGCCTTCGACACCGCCTGCTTCAGCGTGGCGAAGGGCTTGGCTTGCGTGCCGGGATTTTGATCACTGCCCGTCGGAGAGACATAAAGATTCGCCAGGTCCACCGGGGCGGCTGGATCGACGGACGTCACCGGATCGACCGGGGCAACGGGGTTGCCGCCACCGCTTCCACTTCCAGCGTCGGGCAATGGAAAGAGCCCGCTCCCGCCGCCGCCTCCACCGCCGCAACCCGCCAGTCCGAACGTCAGGACCATCGCCACCATCGCACCGCCGATCCGGGACGGCCAGCACCGTTCCGTCTCATGAATCGCGCGCGCAGACACAACACATCCAGTCATTTTTTTGTCTCCCTGTGCAATTGCGGCCGAGTTCAGAACGAATGGCTCATGCCGAAGTACGTACCCGACTGCCGTCCTCCCACGGGTGGGTTGTTGTTCGTGGCTTCCACCGAGAAATTCGCGGTCGCGCTGTTGTAGACCTTGCCCACCGACGCATAGAGCAAGGTGCGCTTGGACAACGCATAGTTGGCCCCCAGCATGTACAGGTTGGCGCTGCCGGCGTTCCTGTTCTGCGTGACGCGGAACATGGACCCGATCAGGGTCAGCCATGGCGTGACCTGGTAGTTGGCACCGACCCAGTAGTGGTTGGCCTTGCTCGGCGCGGCAAGCGGTGCATCGGGCGCCGACAGGCGCTGGTAGCCCGCGAACATCTTGAGCTTGTCGAAGGTCGCGGTGCCACCGACGGTGAGTTCCTTGGACGTGTTGAACAGGTCGGAATACTTGCCGTTCTGATCGCGCGCCACGTCGTAGATGGCTCGCACTTCGAACGAAGGCGCGGTGTAGACCAGGGACACGCCGTCCTTGCGCAGTTTCGTGAAGCCATCGATCTGCTCGCCAAGGCCCGTCTGCACGGTGGCGCTGAAGCCGCCCCAGCTGGGCGTCGTGTACTCGATGCCGTTATCGTTGCCTTGCCAGTTGCGCCCCCGCACCAGCGTGGCGGTGCCGATGAACTGCTGGCCCGTGGGATCGAGGAACCAGACATCGTTGGCGATCGCCAGGTTCTTGCCGAGGACCAGCTTGCCCCAGTAGTCCTGCAGGCCGACATAGGAACGCCGGTTGAGGAACAGGTTGGGGCCGTTGGATTTGGCCGCGGGCAGATCGAAACCGCCTTCGAGCACGAACAGGGCGCTCATTCCACCGCCCAGGTCCTCCACGCCCTTGAAGCCCAGCATGCTGGTGCCCCATTGATTGCCGGCGTGGCGCCACAAGGTGCCGCCGCCCTTGCCCGACGCGTCGGCAATGTTGTTCTGGTAGTCGACCCCCGCGACCGCGCGACCATAGAACGTCACGCTGCTTTGGGCCTGGGCGCTCGTTGCGCCGATGCACAGGCAAGCACACGTGGCGCTCGCGATGGCGATGGATCGGAACTTCATCTTCTTGTCTCCTCATTGTTGCTGATGGAATAGGCGCCGACCAGGAACGGGGCCTTGTTTGTGTGTGACAGCTTTTTGGCCTTACCAATTTGGTATGACCACTTTGCCATAACACAAAATTGGCCTTACCAAGGCAAGCCCTCTGCGAGTTTTCCACAGGAAAAGGAAGCGTTATGAGCGCTGGGTTACTAATTTAGATGTCAAACTGGCACGATCAAAATCTCTAGCCAGTCCTTCGGCGATCCGAATGCTTCCCTCCGCCAAGCCGGCCGACACCCGTCGGCTCTACCAACAGATCGCGGACCAGATCCGCACTTTCATTCGGGATGGCAACCTGCCCTCCGGCGCCCGGCTGCCGCCCGAACGGGAGCTGGCGCTGCAGCTGGGGGTGTCGCGGCCTTCGCTGCGCGAGGCGCTGATCGCGCTCGAGATCGATGGGCGCATCGAGATACGGATGGGGTCGGGCGTGTACGTCTGCGCCTCGACACAGGGCACATCCGAGCGCGAGACGCCGGCGCTCGGCGAGAGCCCGTCCGAGATGATGCAGGCCCGCGCGATGCTCGAAAGCTCGGTGGTCACGCTGGCCGCAGCCCGCGTGACGCCGCACAACCTGGCGCGAGTGAAGGAGCGCCTCGAAGCCATGCGTCAGGACGGGCTCCATGGCCGCGTGCAGATCGAGAACGACCGCAACTTCCATCTTGCGATCGCGGAGATGACGGGCAACTCGGTGCTGGTGCGGCTCGTTGGCGAGCTGTTCGACAGCCGGCACAGCCCGATCTCATCGCGCATGAGCGCACGCACCGAAGATTCGAATGCATGGCAAGCCGCGTTCGTCGAACACGAGGCGGTCTACCGTGCACTGGAGGCGCGGGACCCTCAGGCCGCGGTGGCGGCGATGCTCCATCACCTGAGCGCATCGCATGCGCGGTGGACGGAGGAAGCGACGTCGCCCTCTGTGGACTGAGCGACGGGGGCGGGGCGCTCTGTTCGGGGCGCGTGCACAGGGCACCGGGTACTCCCCGCAGCGAAATAAAGGAGGAGCGAAGCGGGGGACATTCGCTTCGCTCCGCACACCGTCGGCGTGAGCGCGCCCTGAACGACGAACAGAAAAGCAAGCTTTCACCATAGCTCCCTTCCGCCACGATGCGTTGCTCCGCAATGATTCGCTTCCAGCGCGCGGTCTCGTCGGCCATGTCCTTGCCGAGCTGGGCGGGCGTGGCGTAGGCACGCAGCGTGCCCTGCGCCGCTGCGGCAGCGGTGGTCTCGGGCGCGTCGAGCACCGCCTTCACCGCGGCCGAGAGCTTGTCGACGATCTCGTTCGGCGTGCCGGCCGGTGCGAGCACGAAGATGCGCGGCGCCACGTCGAAACCCGGCACGGCATCGGCCAACGGGGCCACGTTCTCCACGCCTTCGAGTTTTGCGGTGTTCATCAATGCCAGCGCGCGCTGCTTGCCGGCCTTGGCCTGCGCCATGCCAGCCGTGGCGCTGACGACGCCGATGGGCAACTGTCCGCCGATCACGTCGGGCACGATCTGCGCGGCGCCCCGGTACGGCACATGCACCGCCAAGCTGCCGGAGGCCTGCTTGAGCAGTTCGAACCCCCAGTGCTGCACGGTGCCGACGCCCGAAGTGCCGAACGAATAGCGGTCCGGATGGGCCTTCAACTGCGCCACCAACTCGGCCGGCGTCTTCGCGGGAAAGTCGTTTCCCGTGACGATCATCAGCGGCGAAATGAAGGCGCCCGCCACGGGCTTGAGGCTGGTCAGAGGATCGATGGCAACTTTCGGCTGCAGCAGCTTGGCGATCAGCATCCCGCTGTCGCCCATCATCAGCGTGTAGCCATCGGACGGCGCCTTGGCCACGAGGTCGGCGGCGATGAGTCCGGTCGCGCCCGTGCGGTTCTCGACCATCACTTGCTGGTCCAGCAAGGCCGACAGGCGCACGCTCAGGAGACGCGCCACGGCATCGACGCCACCGCCCGCCGAATAGCCGACCACCAGGCGTATCGGCTTCTCGGGGTATTTCTGGGCCCAGGCCGCGGGTACAGCGAGTGCGACGGCAAGGCCCAGGGCCGATGCGATCCGCAATGCCTGCCGGCGTACCGGGCGAATCACTTGTCTGGCTTTCATCTTGTCTCCGTTGTCTTTGAGGGTCACCGGCCGTCTGTGCGACCTGATCGTGTCCGGAAGTGCCTTTTCTCAGGCCTTGCCCTTGCCATGCGAAGTCGGCAGCTTCGCCAGCTCGCGCACGCGCTCCGCATTGGGCGCGAAGCCGAGCCCCGGCGTCTCGGGCAGCGTGAGCCAGCCCTGCTCGGGCACCGGCAGGCCGTCGAAGATCTGCTTCAACATCTGCACCGCCACGTAGTGGTATTCGACCAGCCCGCCGTTCGACACACCCGCGTGCAGGTGCATGTTATGGAAGGGCCAGGCGCCGCCGTTGTCGAGCTGGCCCTGGCGACCAACCACGAAGGCGGTTGCTGGCTGATGAAGAAACCGAAGAAAGAAAAATGATGAACATCGAAAAGACCAACTACAAGCTGCACGAAGTAGCCAACGGCGTCCCCGTGAAGATGTGGACGAATGGCGTGCCCGTGGAAGACGAAGCTCAGAAGCAACTCGAGAACGCAGCGCGCCTGCCCATCGTGTTCAAGCACATCGCGGCCATGCCCGACGTGCACTACGGCATCGGCGCGACCGTGGGCTCGGTGATTCCGACCTTCAAGGCCATCATCCCGGCCGCCGTGGGCGTGGACATCGGCTGCGGAATGATGGCCTGCAAGACCACGCTCAACGCACGCGACCTGCCCGACAACCTGGGCCCGCTGCGTTCCGCGATCGAGAAGGCCGTGCCGCACGGATCGAACCCCAAGCGCATGGGCCGCGA
>CAMATD010000245.1 GCA_945860785.1 Variovorax sp. YR752
CAGCCCGAGAAGAACGAGCTGCACGACGCCCCCGAAGTGCAGGACGTGGTTGCGCTGATCGACGCGCTGGTGTCGCCCGCGCACGATCTCTCGCTGGCACGGGCACTCAAGTCGCCGCTGTTCAATGCCGACGACGAGGCGCTCGTGCAACTGGCGCTGCGGCAGCGCGAGCATTCGTCGTGGAGCTGGTTTTCGCTGATCCAGAAGGGCGAGGGTTTGCCGCCGGTGCTGGTCGAGGCGGGTGCCAGCCTGAAGAAATGGCAGCGCTGGCTGATGACGCTGCCGCCCCATGACGCACTCGACGCGATCTTTCACGACGGCGACGTGCTCGCCAGGTTCGGCGCTGCCGTGCCTGCCGCCATGCGCCAGGGCGCGCTGGCCAACTTGCGCGGCCTGCTGTCCGCATCGCTCGAGATAGAAGGCGCGCGCTTTGCCACGCCCTATGCGCTGGTGCGTGCTTTGCGCGCCGGCGGCGTGCGTGCGCCCTCCGTTGCCGCGCCCGATGCGGTGCAACTGCTGACCGTGCACGGCGCCAAGGGCCTGGAGGCCGACACCGTGCTGATGCTCGATTGCGACGCCGCACCGCCGCGCGCCCAGACCATGGGCGTGCTGGTCGAGTGGAAGGGCAGCGACAGCGCGCCGACGCGCTTCGTGTTCCTGGCGAGCGAGAAGACGCCGTCAGCCTGCGCGGCCACGTTGCTCGAAGAAGAGCATCGCGCGCGCCATCGCGAGGAGCTCAATGGCCTCTACGTCGCGACCACGCGGGCGCGCGAGCGGCTGGTGCTGTCGTCGGTGCGCCCGGCACGGGCCAACGAGGGCAGTTGGTGGACGCGGCTCGAATCGGCGTGTGAACCCATCGAGGCCGATGAACCGCTGGTCGCACTGCCCACGGAGACGGGCGTGGCCAGCTTCTCGATGAAGCAAATGCCCGCAGCGCCCGTCGCTGCTGATCAACCGGCTATTAAAAAGGTAGCGAATGCCACGGTCGATGCGCGCGCCGCCGCTTTTGGCCAGGCCATGCACCGCTTGCTCGAATGGGCGGTGCCGGGCGAGCCGCTGCCCCCGGCCCATGTGCGCGCCGCGGCGCGCGAATTCATGCTCGATCCTCAGCAGGCGCGCGGCGCCGCGACACTGGCCGAGCGCATCCGCGCTGGAGCAGGGGCCTGGGTGTGGGACGATCGCAGGGTCGACTGGCATGGCAATGAAGTCACGCTCGTCCACGAAGGCGAGACCTTGCGCATCGATCGACTGGTGCGCGAGCGCGACAGCGGCGCCTGGTGGATCCTCGACTACAAATCCGCAGCGCGCCCCGAACGGGACGCGACGTTGATCGCACAGATGCAGCGCTACCGCGTTGCCGTGCAACATGCCTACCCTGGTGCCACGGTCCGCGTCGCGTTCCTCACCGGGCAGGGCGAACTGGTAAATCTCGAATGACCCTTTCCCACACCGTCGCCGTGATCGGCGGCGGACCTGCCGGTCTGATGGCGGCTGAAGTCCTGAGCGCATCCGGCGCGCAAGTGCACCTGTACGACGCCATGCCCTCGGTGGGCCGCAAGTTCCTGCTGGCCGGGCGCGGCGGGCTGAACCTCACGCATTCGGAACCTTTCGATGTGTTCATGAGCCGGTTCGGCGAGCGTCGCGCGCAGCTGGAGCCGATGCTTGCGCAGTTCGGGCCGCAGCAGGCGCGTGAATGGGCGACGGGGCTTGGCATCGAAACTTTCGTGGGTACTTCGGGGCGCGTGTTTCCGACCGATATGAAGGCTGCGCCATTGCTGCGTGCGTGGCTGCACCGGCTGCGTGCGGCGGGTGTGCAGTTTCATATGCGTCATCGCTGGCTGGGCGATGCGTCGTTCGATGTGGGCTCGCTGCGGTTCGCAACGCCAACGGGCGAGACCACGGTGAAGGCGGATGCGGTGGTGCTGGCGCTGGGTGGTGCGAGCTGGGCGCGGCTGGGCTCCGATGGCGCGTGGGTGCCGTGGCTGCAGGCGCGCGGCATCGACATTGCGCCGCTGCTGCCCGCCAACAGCGGCTTCGACGGGGCGGGGTGGAGCGAGCATTTCTCCAGCCGCTTTGCGGGCCAGCCTTTCAAGTCGGTCGCGATTTCGTTCACCGACAGCCAAGGGCGTCACTTCGCGCGCAAGGGTGAGTTCGTTGCTACGGCTACGGGCATCGAGGGCAGCCTGATCTATGCAGCCTCGGCCTTGCTGCGCGACGAGATCGCCGCGCATGGCAGTGCAACTCTGTTGCTAGACCTGTTGCCCGATCGCAGTGCGGAACAGGTGCTGGCGGCCGTGAAGCATCCGCGCGGCGCCCGGACGCTCAGCAGTCATCTCAAGAGCCGGCTGGGTCTCGAAGGCATCAAGGCCGGTGTGCTGCACGAGGCGCTGAGTCGCGAAGCGATGCAGGACCCGGTGCAGCTGGCCGCGACGATCAAGGCGGTGCCGTTGAAGCTGGTTGCGACGCGGCCTATCGACGAAGCGATCAGCACCGCGGGCGGCGTGCGCTTCGATGCGCTCGACGCGCAGCTCATGGCGAGCGCATTGCCGGACGTGTTCGTTGCAGGCGAGATGCTCGACTGGGAAGCGTCGACCGGCGGCTACCTGCTGACCGCGTCGATGGCCAGCGGCGCGGCCGTAGCGCGCGGCGTGATCAATCGACTGAGTCTGGATTCGAGGCCTGCGTAGCGTGGTCCCTTCGTGAAACACCGTGGATCTGACTTTGCCAGTCTGCCAGTCCACCGGTGTTGCCCCGGTAGGGGGTAGGAGAAGCGACACGAAGTGCGCGAATCCTGGGGCGAGTGTTAGTTGACGGGCCTTACCGCTGCCCGCGTCCAGAGAAAATCCAATAAAATTAACAACTTAGCGAGTTTGCTTCAGCCCGAGTGCAACATCAAAGTGACACGCGAAGGGGCCGTGTAGCGGCGCGTTGCGCTAACTGGCTCCACATTTCCAGTCGCGACGCATCTCCTCGTGGCCTCTATTGGTTCTCCGGGTAGGCGGCGGCAACACCTCTTCTGTGCTCCGCGCTCATGCCTTCTTCTAAGTCATCGAGCCAAGCAAGCAGCTTGTCCCAACTGCTCAGACTGAATACCTGAACGCCATATCGCTGCTCAAGATTGACGCCCCGCCGGGAAACGAGGTCAGCCATGAAATTGGCGATCACGATGGCATCGCAGTACGGCGCGTAGAGCGAGATGTGTTTGATGTCGTCGAAGGCCCCCGTGAGCGTCTTGCGGGCTTTGTCCGGGTTTGAGAGTGCGCCGTGTTTGAGCATTTCTTTCAGGGCGGCGAACATGTGAGAGGAAATCCACAAGTGGGGCACATTCGCGAAGTGCTGCGATTCAAAGAACTCGGCGCATCGCCGAAGCATGCTCTGGAGCGACTGCTATTCTGGCAACCACTCCATCATTTGTTCTACAACCATTGAGGCAATTGGCGAGTTCACTGCAGCCCCGAAGTCGCCCTCAGCGATGCGGCTCAGCTTCTCAAGGTAGGTGTCCGTATAGTTCTTGCCCGCGTCGCGCATCTCCAGTGCTACGCCTCATCAAACGTCTGCTTGGAGTTGCGCCAAGCTTCAAGCACGGTCAGCAGTTCGTCCACTGATTCAGCCTTCAGGCGCCGCTTAAGTTCAATGTCCCGCGTGTAGCCGCCGACATCGATCCAGAAGTAATCGTCCCACTGATTCAAGGTTGCCCGAAGCGCGTCACGCTCCTCAAATATGTACTTGGCGGGCTGACCCATTCAGGAATGCGTCCCAAGCTTTGAATACTTGCGCGTGCTCCACGGCGTAGTCCTTCTCGAACTCAGCGCCTCGTGCAGCGGCCTTTATGAACTCTACCAACTGGTCGTTGGTCATGCCCAGGTGCCCGCGCCATTGTTGAGCTTCATCTTCGTGAACGGATGAGTACGGTGCAACGAGTAGCTGGAGGTGGCACACCCGCTTAACTCGCTCGGCAGCAGCTTGGAAGCGCGGGTCTTTCCCTCGCATGGCACCGGAGAAGAAGAATTGGTCCAGGTAGATGAACTTCTTACGAATTTCGGGGAGCCATACACTAGCCTCGTAGTCGCAGCGTTTGCAGCCTCTTAACACGTAGGCGCCGACTGAGACGTTACCGTACGCGTCGTTGGCACCACAGCTTGGGCAATCACCGAGCACTCTTGTCACGAACATACGGGCCTTGGGTTCTTTGTTAAAGATTCATCGTAGGGTATGCGGCAGCCAGCGCGGCCTTGTGCGCGTCGGTCACGCTCTCCGATTGGCTGTCGAGCCAATCGAGAAACTCGTCCCAATTCTTCAACCCGAACACCTTGGTGCTGTACTGCCTCTCCAGATCGACAGTCGACTGGCACACTAAGTCAACCATGACTTGATCCATGACCAAGGCATCGCAGTACGGGGCGTAGGTTGAGACGTGGGCGACGTCGTAGAAGTAGCACTTGAACTTCTTGAGTGCCAGGTCCTTATTTGTGAACTTGCCGCCCTTGACCATTGACTTGATGGTGGCGTGCATCCGTGGTTTCAAGTATTGGCGTTTCAGCGACAGGTGGAAGTGGAGCGTCTCGTGGCTGAACGGCATCTGGCTGCGCTGCGTGGGATGCTGCACCAAGGCGCTTAAAGGCCACAACAACGAACGGGACTATGCTCAGCAGAAAGCCAACAAAGCCCATATGTGGTGCGTAGCGAATCAGAAACGAGGGTTCACCCTTCGTCGCGCTGAAGCCCGTCAATAAATCGTCCATGGGCAATAGCAGAAGCAGCGCCAGTGTGAGCAGCGCAAAAATCATCAGGCCGCGGGCTACTAGGATGCGATCAAGGAACCATGCAAAAGAGGACCATAGTAGGAGCAGAACCAGCATGAAATAAGCGGGGGCGCCTAGAAAGAACGTCAATGTGCTCCCTCCAACATTGCTCGATAGGCTGCCAGGTCCTCACGCAGCGTGGCGAATACGGCGTCCACCTGCTCCGGTGATGGCCCTTCTACGGTCAGCGTCCGGTTGTAGTCTCGAAAGTCTAAATAGACACGTTTGATTGGAGCGCCTTCCACTGAGGAGGAATACGAATACGTAAACGTATCTATCCGGTCCGGGATGCGCGCGCCGGTTGGCAAGAGCTGGTGGCCTGAAATAACGATTTCGGTTTTTCCAGATTTCAGCTTCACCTCTTCCCGAACGAGACGATCTTCGACCACGCTCCCCTCCAATTTTGCCGCCTTGTCTAGAAGTCTGAAAAGGATACGCGAAGGGCGGGCAATTCTGCTGTCTTGCTGTAGCTAGTCTGAGCCCAGACGGGTTGGATCGAGAGCAGCAGCAAACATGAAATAAGTAGACGCATGGGGCTGGTGCCATCGAATTGAAAGAGGTGAGGAATGTAACGCCTCCGGTGGGCTGCATTGGCGCACGGGGCGCCTTCGATGGGTGACGGCTACTCTGAGGGCGCGCTGCGAGACTTCCGAAAACGTTTCGCGATTAGATTCACTATTGGATCAGGCTTATCGGCCTTCCAGCCCTGAGGTACGTTGTCTAAGCCCCTCACGATGAGGTAGACGGCGGCTGTCAGTAGCGCCAACAGGACGCTGCGGTCCAACACGGCGGTGCCAGGTGCCACCGCCTGAGTTTGAAATACTGCAACGCACATGCCTACAAAAACCTCTACCGCACCGTAACAGCAACGGGCTTTGAGGCGAAACCACCAAAGCATGAATCCGATTGTTATTGCTAGTACGCAAACCAGCCAGCTTGCTTGCACTTTGTTAGTGGCCGGATCGCGGAGCCATTCGTACGTGACCCGACCAATAGCTAGAAAGGAGACAAGATAGGCAGCGACTACCATCGCTAGAACGACAATTCCGACGGTGCCCACGAAAATCCAATACACGTCGGGTAGTCGTAGCAGCCGCAGGCGATTGATTCGCCGCTCCCTAAACTCGAGCGCTAGCGCTAGTAAGGCGCAGAACTGCGAGCAGTGCGGCCATCACGCCAAAGGCCAAGCTGAAGCCGGGCGTTACGAGGACCTTCTGATGAATCAGTGATAAGACGCCTCCGCCTGCGAGGAACAACCACCAAGTGAACGGCGTTTCGGAAGTCGTTTTTGCGAGTTCGTTAGATTGGCTTTTCTGCATGGTCCTCGCTTCGAGCTGTTTGATAAGCATATCCGCTTGGTGCCGTGATGGCCATTGCCGCATCTCGATGGCGCTCCCAATAGCCGAGAAGTGACACCCTGCCATGCCGCACCTCTTCATATTCAAGGGGTGGGTGAATTCCCTGGATTCGGCACAAGATTCGGAAACTCATATACAAACCGGAGCAGCATCTCCAGGAAGCTCAACAATTCACGCGCATCGTCTTGACCCATCAGAGCAATCTCATGCGTTGCTTCGTTGCCTTTCTTCCTGATATGGTCAATCCTCAAGGCCGCTCTTGGGACCTCAGGAAGGTGTGGAGGTCATCGAGTGCAGCAGCCGCCGAGGGGTCCTCTCGCATCAGGTCATCCCTGCGGAGACATTCGCTGCGACCCGCTGCGCAAGTTCAAGCGCCAGTGCCCGGGGGAACCTCTGTGAGCTGTTGAGGGCTCAGCTCGCGCCGCTTGTCCGAGAATGCCTTGAGCGTGGCTGCTCTAGGGTCTGAGGTGGCAAGGGATTCGCTCAGACGCGTGCGGCCACCGTAGGCGGCTTGGAGGTCCAGGGGGGCCAGCACGCGAAGCTGATAGACACCAGTCCTGAGAGACAGGCCGGGAAGCTTCGCCATGGTCGGAACTTTCATGATCGCTTTCTGCTGAAAGTGACACACAAAACTGACACACGGCGCTGTCGTAAGTCGTTGAAATCGCCCAAGTAGTTGATAACTAAGGCGCTTTCTGAAGTTAGTTGACGAGCCTTACCCCTGGCACTGACTACGCAGTTAGGGCTGCTTGGTTCCCCACCTGACCCGGTTGGCCACTTCACCATGCAGGGAGGCCCGTCAGGGTGCATTCTAACCGCGTGGATTTGTCCACTTCGCGGGGGCGTGAATGATTTCGAGGGGGACGGGGAAACAAGCGTGAAGTCGCCTCTCCGCGCCTCTTTTAGAATGCCCGCAATGTCTTATCTCGTGCTCGCTCGCAAGTTCCGTCCGAAAACCTTCGGTGAGATGGTCGGTCAGGGGCATGTGGTGCAGGCGCTCGAGAACGCGTTGACCACGCAGCGCCTGCATCACGCCTACCTTTTTACCGGCACGCGGGGCGTGGGCAAGACCACGGTTTCGCGCATCCTGGCGAAGTCGCTCAACTGCCAGGGGCCGGACGGGCAGGGCGGCATCACCGCCACGCCGTGCGGCGTCTGCCAGGCCTGCCGCGACATCGATTCGGGCCGCTTCGTCGACTACACCGAACTGGACGCGGCCTCGAATCGTGGCGTGGACGAGGTGCAGTCTCTGCTCGAACAAGCCGTCTACAAGCCGGTGCAGGGTCGCTTCAAGGTCTTCATGATCGACGAAGTGCACATGCTCACCAACACCGCGTTCAACGCGATGCTGAAGACGCTCGAAGAGCCGCCCGAATACCTCAAGTTTGTGCTCGCGACCACCGATCCGCAGAAGGTGCCGGTCACGGTGCTGTCGCGCTGCCTGCAGTTCAACCTGCGTCCCATGGCGCCCGAGACGATCCTCGAACACCTGACGGGCGTGCTGCAGACCGAGCAGGTGCCGGCCGAGCCGCAGGCGCTGCGTCTGCTTGCGCGTGCCGCGCGCGGCTCGATGCGCGATGCGCTGTCGCTCACCGACCAGGCCATCGCCTTCGGCAACGGCGAGCTGCTCGAGACCGGCGTGCGCCAGATGCTCGGCAGCGTGGACCGCGGCCATGTGTTCAAGCTGATCGAGGCGCTCGCGCAGGGCGACGGCAAGACGGTGGTCGACACCTCCGAGGAGCTGCGCCGCGACGGCATGTCCGCCGCTTCCACGCTCGAAGAAATGACGTCGGTGCTGCAGGCCATGGCCGTGTTGCAGGCCGTGCCTTCGCGCGCGGAGTCGGCGGATTCGGCCACCGATCCCGATGCGGCTGATACGGCGCGCCTCGCGTCGCTGATGCCGGCCGACGAAACGCAATTGCTCTACAGCCTGTGCCTGCACGGCCGCGGCGAGCTGGGCCTGGCACCCGACGAGTACGCGGCGCTGACCATGGTGCTGTTGCGGCTGCTGGCCTTCAAACCTTCCACTTCGGCTGCTTCCTCGGCTACCGCGGAAAAAAAAACTCTGAATGACGCCCAGGTCGCGGCGCCGAGGGCTCCGGCCCCTGTCGCGACCCCTGCTCCGGCTCCAGCGGTCAGGCCCGTGGCCGAATCGCCGATTGCGGCGGCGCCCACGCCACCTGTGCCGGCACCTGCGGCTGTGCCACGCCCGTCATCTCCAGTTCCTGCAGGGCATCGTCTTGCCGTGGTCGACGAACCCTTGCGGCAGTCGGAACCCAGGGCTGCTACGACGGATGCTCCAGTCAACAAGGTCGTCGGCGTGCCGATGCGCGTTCAGCCGCCGCCGGGCCTGCGCGATGCACCGCGCGCCGACGAACAGCGCGGCCCTTCAACCCCCATTCCACCCAGCGAGGATGGCGATTTCTGGTACGCCACTGTCACGCAGCTGGTGGCGGCCGAAACCATCACCGCCCTCGCGCGCGAACTTGCGCTGCAGTCGCAATTGGTGGGACGCGACACCGACCAGTGGATCCTGCGCATCGAGCGCGAAACGCTCAACCAGCCTTCCAGCCGCGAGAAGCTGACCCTTGCACTCAACGGCCTAGGCCACGACATCAAGCTCGCCATCGAAATCGGCGGCGTGGTCGACAGCCCCGCGCGCCGCAACAGGCAGGCGGCCGACGAGCGCCAGCGCGTGGCCGAGGAGGCCATTCACAGCGACCCCGAGGTGCAGATGCTGATGCGCGACTTCGATGCGAAGATCGTGCCCGGAACGCTGCGGCCGGCCTGAGCCGGACACGCGCAGCCGCGTCTCTTATCCTTCACCCATTTTCTTCACCACCCACACAGACAGGACCAACGATGTTCAACAAAGGACAACTGGCCGGCCTCATGAAGCAGGCGCAGGCAATGCAGGACAACCTCAAGAAGGCCCAGGAAGAGCTGGCCCACATCGAGGTCGAAGGCGAATCGGGTGCGGGCCTCGTGAAGGTCGTCATGACCTGCAAGCACGACGTCAAGCGCATCACCATCGACCCGAGCCTCCTGGCCGACGACAAGGACATGCTCGAGGACCTCGTGGCCGCAGCCTTCAACGCCGCGGTGCGCAAGGCCGAGGAAACCAGCGAGCAGAAGATGGGCAAGCTCACGGCTGGCATGCCGGGCCTCCCGCCCGGCATGAAGCTGCCGTTCTGAGCCATTGATGGCCGACGCCAGTTCGCTCGACGCCCTGGTCGATGCGCTGCGCCGCCTGCCCGGTGTCGGCGTCAAGTCGGCCTCGCGCATGGCCTTTCACCTGCTGCAGCACGACCGCGAGGGCGCGCAGCTGCTGTCGCGCGCATTGCAGCAGGCGGCCGGCAACGTGCGGCATTGCGAACGCTGCAACACTTTTACCGAAGCGCCGGTCTGCAACGTCTGCCTTGATTCGCGCCGCGACGCGAGCAAGCTGTGCGTGGTCGAGACGCCCGCCGACCAGGCGGCGCTCGAACGCACCGGCGCCTTTCGCGGCTATTACTTCGTGCTCATGGGCAAGCTCAGTCCGCTCGACGGCATCGGGCCCAAGGACATCGGCCTGCAGAAGCTGTTCGACCGCGCGCTCGACGGCACGGTGAGCGAAGTCATCCTCGCCACCAACTTCACGGCCGAAGGCGAAGCCACGGCGCATGTGATCGGCGAAGCG
>CAMATD010000246.1 GCA_945860785.1 Variovorax sp. YR752
AGCTTGCGGTGGACCAGCGTCCAGTCGAGCGAGCGCATGTAGCTGCCGTGCACCCAGCGGTAGCCGCGCTCGAAGGCACGCCCGATGGCGGTGCCCGGCTCTGGGTGCTCTTCCTCGTGGTCGAGTGCGCCCTCTTTCCGGGCCACCTGCTTGAGCAGCCGGCTCGCGAGCATCGGCACCAGCGTGAGCGACACGATGGCCGACACCAGCACCGCCAGCGCCACCACCACCGCGAACTCGTGGAACAGCAAGCCGATCACGCCCGGCATGAAGAAGATCGGGATGAACACCGCCACCAGCGAGATCGAAATCGACACGATGGTGAAGCCCACCTCGCGCGCCCCGCGCAGCGCCGCCGCGAAGGGCTCCATGCCCTTCTCGACGTAGCGCATGATGTTTTCGAGCACCACGATGGCGTCGTCCACCACCAGCCCCACGGCCAGCGTGATGCCCAGCAGCGAGACGTTGTCCAGGCTATAGCCGAAGGCATAGAGCAGCGCCACCGCGCCGATCAGCGAGATCGGAATGGTCGCGGCCGGGATCAGCGTGGCCACCAGCCGGTGCAGGAACAGGAAGATCACCAGCACCACCAGCGCGATGGTGCCCAGCAGCGTGAGCTGCACGTCGTGCACCGCCTCGCGGATCGAGAGCGAGCGGTCGTTCACCATCTGGATCTCGACCGACTGCGGCAGCTCGGCCTTGAAGCGCGGAATGAGCGCGCGCACCGCGTCCACCACCTGCACGGTGTTGGCATTGGGCTGGCGCTGCACGGCGAGCGAGATCGAGTCCTGGCCGTTGAAGCTGCTCGCGGTTTTCACCGATTCGAAGCTGTCCTCGATGGTGGCCACCTCGTCGAGTCGCACCGGTGCACCGTTGCGCTGGCCGACGATCAGCTTGGCGAAGTCGTCCGCCTTCATGAGCTGGCGGTTGGCCTGGATGGTGAGCGTCTGGCGCGGGCCGTCGAGCGTGCCCACCGGCGTGTTGGCATTGGCCGAGTTCACCGCCTTGGCGAGCTCGTCGAGCGTGATGTTGCGCGCGTTGAGCAGGTCGGCATTCGCCTTGATGCGCACCGCAAAAGCCTTGCGGCCGTACACGCCCACCTGCGCCACGCCGTCGATGGTCGAGAGCGTGGGCGAGATCAGGTTCTCGGCATAGTCGTTGAGCTCCGACGGATTCATCGATGGCGAAATCAGCGCGATGAACAGCACCGGCGCGTCGGCCGGGTTCACCTTGCGGTACGAGGGCAACTGCGTCAATTCCTGCGGCAGCTGGCGCTGGGCGCGCAGCAGCGCGGCCTGCACGTCGACCGCGGCGGCGTCGATGTCGCGGCTGCTCACGAATTCGAGCGTGAGCGAGGTCACGCCCTGGGTATTGACCGAGCTGATGGTCTGCAGGCCCGGGATGGTCGAGAACTGCTTTTCGAGCGGCAGCGCAACGGACGACGCCATGGTCTCCGGACTGGCGCCGGGCAGCTGCGCGTTGACGTTGATGACCGGCGTGTTGTAGCTGGGCAGCGCCGCGACCGGGATGCTGAAGTACGCAAAGATACCGATGACCACCACCGCGGCAGACAACAGCACCGTCATCGCAGGACGACGGATGCAGAGCTCCGAGATGTTCATGCGCGTTCCCGGACGGGCTTGATGTCAGACGAAGCCGCACCACCGGGCGTGATGCCCGTGGTGCCGCCCGAGGCGCTGGCCGGACCTGCGGGATCCGCGGGGTTTGCCGGCGCGCTCTTGGCGTCGACGCGGACCTTGCCGCCCGGACGCACGTTCTGGCTGCCCTCGATCACCACCTGCTCACCCGGCTCGACGCCGCTCACGGCCACCTTCGTGCCGAAGGTATGGAGCGTCTTCACCTTGCGGCGGGTGGCCGTCTTCGCCTGATCGACCACGTAGAGCGAAGTGCCGTCGGACAGCATCATCAACGCCGCGGCGGGCACCACCGTGGCGCCGTTCAGCAGGCGCACCGTGATGCGCGTGCCGACGAACTGGCCCGGCCAGAGGCCCTGGTCGGCGTTGGCGAACACGGCCTTGGCACGCACGGTGCCGATCAGCGGATCGACCGTGTTGTCGACGAAATTGAGCGAGCCGACCAGCGGCTCCTTGCGCCCGGTGATCAGCGCCTCGACCCTGGCCTGGCTGCGCGCGGCCTCCAGCAGGTCCTGCAGGTTGCCCTCGGGCACCGGGAAGCTCACCGCGATCGGGTCGAGCTGCGTGACGGTGACCAGCGACAAGGTTGGCTGCACCAGCGTGCCCGGATAGATGTTGACGGCGCCGATGCGCCCGGCAATCGGCGCGCGCAGCGTGGCGTAGCCCAGCGCCACTTGCGCCGACTGCACGGCGGCACGGTCGGCTGCCACGGCGGCGCGCTGCGCCTCGAGCTGCGAGAGCGTGGCGTCGGCGGCGCTCTTGGCGATGAAGTTCTGCGCCACCAGGTCCTGGCTGCGCTTGTACTGGCGCTCGAGGTCGGCCATGGTGGCCTCGTCCTTCTGCTGCTGGGCCCGGGCGCGCGCCAGGTTGGCCTGGTCGTTGCGGTCGTCCAGCGTGAAGAGCAACTGGCCCGCCTTCACGAACTGACCTTCCTTCACATGGACCCCGCTCACCGTGTTCGTGACCTGCGGGCGCAGGTCGACACTGTTGAGGGACACCACGCTGCCGTTGACCTGCACCGTCACCGGCACGTCCTGCTTCTCGGCGGTTGCGAGCGTCACGAGGGCGGCCGCGCCACCGCCGGCCGGGCCCGCATTGCCCGCAGCCGTCGTCGACTTGGCGTTCTTTGCGGCGAGCTTGTCACCGGACATGCTCCACCACCCGCCTGCGACGGCTACGATCAACACACCCGCGAGGGCGACGGCGACATTTTTCTTCATGGGTTCTTGTGCACTTTGGGCTGACAGCGACTATTGGAGCAGCGGCCGACTCACCATGTTCATCGGCACCTTAAAGAAATGTAAAGCAGGTCAACCGGAAGCCCGCGCACAACCCGCTGTGGCCGGCGCGAAAGGGGGATACACCCCCTCGTTAAAATCGCCGCTCCACAGCCTCTGGCTATACCCCATGAACCGCTGCAAGAAACCCACGAATGCTCTCACTTTCATAGCGCTTTGCACAGCAGTCGCTGGCGCCGCAGGTCTTTTCTCCCTCCAGGCCAATGCGCAGGACGATGTGCCCCGTCCGCAGACCCAGAACGAATCGCTGAATGGCGGGCGCAACTTCCCCATCGGCACCCTGCGCGGCAAGTTCATGGTGACCAGCGCGCCCGACGTCGAACTCGACGGCCGGGCCGACCGCCTGGCACCCGGCGCGCGCATCCGCAGCGAACAGAACATGCTGGTGATGGCCGGCACCATCGTCGGCCAGAAATACCTGGTCAACTACACGCGGGATGCCGCCGGCCTGCTGCGCAAGGTGTGGATCCTCACGCCCAATGAGGCCATGGCCAGCCGCGAGTCGCTGAACAAGCCCTTCCTGAACATCTGGCCGTTCACTTCGAACGACACCGTCAACACGCAATAGAGAAAGAGCGGCAGAGGCCTTCCGCGCCCGCCGCGCCCTCCACCTTCGGAGGGCATCGAGAGAGCACCCCATGAAAAAAGTATTCATCAAGACCTTCGGCTGCCAGATGAATGAGTACGACTCGGACAAGATGGCCGACGTGCTGCACGCCGCGCAGGGCTACGAGCCGACGCAGAACGTGGACGAGGCCGACCTCATCCTGTTCAACACCTGCTCGGTGCGCGAGAAGGCGCAGGAAAAGGTGTTCTCCGACCTCGGCCGCGTGAAGCACCTGAAGGCCAAGGGCGTGAAGATCGGCGTGGGCGGCTGCGTGGCGAGCCAGGAAGGCGCGGCCATCATCACGCGCGCGCCCTACGTCGACATCGTGTTCGGCCCGCAGACGCTGCACCGCCTGCCCGAGATGCTCAACGACCGCGAGCGCCTGGATCGCCCGCAGGTCGACATCAGCTTTCCCGAGATCGAGAAGTTCGACCACCTGCCGCCCGCGCGCGTCGAGGGCGCGACCGCCTTCGTGTCGATCATGGAAGGCTGCTCCAAGTACTGCAGCTACTGCGTGGTGCCCTACACCCGCGGCGAGGAAGTGAACCGCCCGCTCGACGACGTGCTGGTCGAGATCGCCGGCCTGGCCGACCAGGGCGTGCGCGAGATCACGCTGCTGGGGCAGAACGTGAATGCCTACCGCGGCAAGATGGGCGACACGGCGGAGATCGCCGACTTCGCGCTGCTCATCGAGTACGTCGCCGAGATCCCGGGCATCGAGCGCATCCGCTACACCACGAGCCACCCGAACGAGTTCACGCCGCGGCTCATCGAGGCCTACGCCAAGGTGCCGCAGCTCGTAAGCCACCTGCACCTGCCGGTGCAACACGGCAGCGACCGCATCCTGATGGCCACGAAGCGCGGCTACACCGCCATGGAATACAAGAGCACAGTGCGCAAGCTGCGCGCCATCCGCCCCGATCTCGCCCTGAGCAGCGACTTCATCGTCGGCTTCCCCGGCGAGACCGACGAAGACTTCGCGAAGATGATGAAGCTGATCGACGACTGCCAGTTCGACAACAGCTTCAGCTTCATCTTCAGCCCGCGCCCCGGCACGCCGGCCGCGCAGTTGCAGGACGACACGCCGCATGAAGTGAAACTCGCGCGCCTGCAGACGCTGCAGCGCGTGATCGACGGCAACGTGCGCCGCTTCGGCGACGCGCTGGTGGGCAGCACGCAGCGCGTGCTGGTCGAGGGCGCCTCGCGCAAGGACGCCAACGAGCTGATGGGCCGCACTGCCTGCAACCGCGTCGTCAACTTCGAAGGCGATGCACGCCTCGTCGGCCAGATGACCGACCTGCGCATCACGCGTTCGCTGGCCTACACGCTGCGTGGTGAGGTGTTGACGCGCGAATCGTCGGCCGTGCTGCAGCCCGCCGCCGCGCTCGCCCACTGATGGCGAAGCGACCTTCGACCCGGGGCTCGTTCCAGCAGCTCCTGCTGTTTGCCTTCCTGCTGATCACCGCGCTGCTGGTGGGCGTGGCGCTGCGCTCGGTCTACCAGTACGCCGCGCTCATGACCCAGAGCCGCGACGCGGCAGCCCGCGCGCTGCGGCTGTCGGGCGCGGCCCAGTCGCTGGCCGAACGCAGCGCGGCCATGGAGCGTGCCGGCCGCCAGTCGCTGGTGCTGAACGATGCGGTGCTGCGGCGCCGCTTCGACGACGCCGCGCGCGAGTCGCACCAGGTGCTCGAACGCCTCGAGAAGAACGGCCTTGCGCCCGCCGGCATCGAGATGTGGCGGACCCAGCTGGGCGTGATCGAGGGGCTGATGAGCGGCAGCGCCGACAGCGCCCTCACCCGCGAAAGCACCATGGCGATGCAGTTTCGCGACCTCGACGCGCTCAACACCAACCTCGCGCAGCAGGCCCAGTTCCTGATCGAGATGCAGAACGACGCGCTGTCCCAGCGCATCGAGAACGCGCGCCGCCGGCTGATGCGCGAAGTGGTGGCCGCGAGCGTGTTGGCGGTGGTGCTGGCGCTGGCCTTCGGCATCTGGCTCGCGCGCCCCTTCAAGCGAATGGCAAACGCCATCGTCGGCCTGGGCCAGAACCGGCTCGACGAACCGATCGACATCCGCGGCCCGGCCGACGTGCGGCGCGTGTCGCAGCAGCTCGAATGGCTGCGGCTGCGCCTCACCGAACTGGACGCCGACAAGGCGCGCTTCCTGCGCCATGTGTCGCACGAGCTCAAGACGCCGCTGGCCGCGCTGCGCGAAGGCGTCTCGCTGCTCGAGGACGGCGTGACGGGACCGCTGAACCCGGCCCAGCTCGAGGTGGCGCAGATCCTGAACCAGAACACCGTGTCGCTGCAGGGGCAGATCGAGGCGCTGCTGCGCTTCAATGCCGCCGCCTTCGAGGCGCGCGAACTGCGCCGCGAACGCACCGAGCTGCTGCCGCTGATCGAAGAGCAGATCGAGGCCCAGCGCCTGCAATGGCAGTCGCACGGCCTGCGCGTGCGCACCGAGGGCGAGCGGCTCGCGCTCACGGTCGACCGCACCAAGCTCGGCACGGCGATCGCCAACCTGTTGTCCAACGCCATCCGCTTTTCGGCGTCCGGCGGTGTCATCACCATCGCAGTCTCCGGTACGCCGGAGGCGGTGCACATCGACGTCAACGACGCCGGACCGGGCATTGCCGAAGGCGACCGCGACCGGATCTTCGAGCCCTTCTTCCGCGGCGAACGCCAGCCCGAGCACACGGTGAAAGGCACCGGCATCGGACTTTCCATCGTGCAGGAGTACATTGCAGCCCACGGGGGCCGTATCACCCTGCAGCTTGGCGGGCCCGGTGCGCGCTTTCGCATCGAACTCCCGCGCACGGCCTGAATCCCGCGCCCCACACCCGAAACACCGCCTCGCGACCCCAGTGTCATTTTCTCGACCCATGTCTTTTTCGCTCGTCCGCAGCTCCACCTCCACCCTGGCGATGGCCGTTCCCGTCGCCCTGATGCTGGCCGCCTGCGCCACACAGCCCAAGCCGCCTGCCGAGGCCGATGCGCTGCCCCCGCCCACCACCGTGCCGCGCGTGATGCCGGTCGAGGCCGAACCCCGGGCGCCCGCCACCCAGCCGGCGTCGCTCTTCACGCTGATGACCCAGGGGCCGCAAGCGGCCATGCTGGCGTACGCCGACAAGGTGCGCCCGCTCGGCGGCAACGAGCTGACCACCGAGATCTCACGCATCGGCGACCCCGGCGATTCGCCCACCACGCAGATGCAGGTGGCGCTGCTGCGCTCGCAGACCCGCGTGCCGGCCGACCTGGCGCGCGCGCTGGGCCTGCTGCAGCGCGTGATCGCCAATCCGTCGCCCGAAGCACAGCCGCTGCAGCCGCTGGCGCGTGCGCTGGCCGCCCGCTATGTGGAGCAACGCCGCGTCGAGGACGACCGCGACAAGCAGGTGCAGCAGCTGCGCGACAGCCAGCGCCGCATCGACCAGCTCAACGACCGCATCGAAGCGCTGCGCGCCATCGAACGCAGCTTCGCGCGGCCCGCCGCCACGCCGGTCCCTGCTGCGCCTGCGTCTGCGCCGGCGACCAACGGAAACAAGCCCACGCCATGAGCACCGCCCGGCCGCCCGAAGGTGCTCGCACCGCAGTGCGCAGCACGGAGGTTTTTGAATGAGCACTTCCGGCGCCCGCCTCCTCGTGGTCGACGACGATCCGGACATGCTGCGCCTGATCTCGATGCGGCTGGTGTCGGCGGGCTACCAGGTCACGGCCGTGACCTCGGCCGAAACCGCGCTCACCCAGCTCGAGATCGAGCATCCGCAACTGGTGCTGAGCGACGTGCGCCTGCCGGGGCGTGACGGTCTCGCGCTGTTCGACGAGATCCGCAAGCGCCATCCCTCGCTGCCCGTGATCCTGCTCACGGCCCACGGCACCATTCCCGACGCGGTCGAGGCCACGGCGCGCGGCGTGTTCACCTACCTCACCAAGCCCTACGACGCCCGCGAACTGCTCGACAAGATCGCGCTGGCGCTGGCGCTCGGCGCGCCTGCCAGCACGCCGGCCAAGGCCGGCGACGAAAGCTGGCGCGCCGAGATCGTGAGCCGCAGCAACCGCATGGCCGAGCTGCTGGCCGAAGCCCGCATGGTCGCCAAGTCGGACGCTTCGGTGCTGCTGCGCGGCGACAGCGGCGCCGGCAAGGAACTGCTGGCGCGCGCCATCCACCGCGCCAGCGCGCGCGCCGACAAGCCCTTCGTGGCGGTCAATTGCGGCGCCATTCCCGAAGCGCTGCTCGAATCGGAACTGTTCGGCCACATGAAGGGCGCCTTCACCGACGCCCACGCGAACCACAAGGGCCTGTTCCAGCAGGCCGACGGCGGCACGCTGCTGCTCGACGAAATCGGGGACATGCCGCCCGCGCTGCAGGTCAAGCTGCTGCGCGTGCTGCAGGAGCGCGCGGTGCGGCCGCTGGGCGCGAGCCAGTCGATCGAGGTCGACGTGCGCATCGTCTCGGCCACCCACCGCGACCTCGACGCCGCGATGGAGGCGGGCCAGTTCCGCGAAGACCTCTATTACCGCCTCAACGTGGTGACGCTCACCTTGCCGCCGCTGTCGGCGCGGCGCGAGGACATTCCGCTGCTGGCCAACCACTTCCTGCAGCGCCTGTCGACCAAGTACGGCAAGCGGCTCTCGGGCTTCGCCCCCGAGGCGCTGAAGGCGCTGACCACCGCCGCCTGGCCGGGCAACGTGCGCCAGCTGTTCAACGTGGTCGAGCAGGTCTGCGCGCTGTCGAGCTCGCCGCTGATCCCGCTGGCGCTGGTGCAGCGCGCGCTGCGCGTGCCGACGGTCGAGGTCCAGACCTATGCCGAAGCCAAGCAGCGTTTCGAGCGCGATTACCTGGTCGGACTGCTGAAATTGACCGACGGCAACGTGGCCGATGCAGCCCGGCTGGCCGATCGCAACCGCACCGAGTTCTACCGCCTGCTGCAGAAGCACGAGCTCACGCCGGGGCACTTCAAGGCCGATGCTGTCGCTCCGGGCAGCGACCCTGTCGCCGAGTAGCGACGCACCTAAGTCGTTGATTTCAAAGCCTATTCCCCACTAGTCCTCAAGGCTTGTCGGGATTCGGCGACAAAAACAGGGGTTTTGAGGCCCTCTCGCCGGCCTCTCCCTCCAAAACGACATTCAGATCGTCCCAAGTCGTTGATCTGACAGCGTTTTTCCATGCTGGCACAGGGTTTGCCCTTGTCCATGCATGACAGCACTCACCAGCCCATCTTTCGCACTGCGTCAGCAGCGCGACGGCCTGCGTCAAAAGCAGTTTTCCCCCTCGCGGCCCCGTGCCGCGGGTCATTCGCTGGCCGCGCTCGCAAGCGCAGGCGGCGCCGAACCGGATTGCGTGATCAAGCGCTTTCCTGCCATTGGCGACACCCCTTCCCTCGACAAGCAACGTTGGTAAATCACATGAAGCCCAATGACTTCTCCCAACCGAACGTGCTGACTGAAGCCGATTTTTCGCACCGCAGCCCGGTTCGCGAAGAACGCCATCCCAACGCGGTCACTGCACCCCCCGTCAACCGCGGTTCGATGACGCCCCGCCCCTGGCGCGGTTTCTGGAACAGCATCGGCACCGCCCTGCTGGTCAAGCTCGGCGCAGGCCGTGCGACTGAAAGCGTCAGCGACCAGTCCGCCCAGCAGGTCAAGCAGCCGTGGCAGCGTGCCGCGGCTCACCGCCGCCTTGCCTTCATGATGCTCACGCTGCTGAGCACCGTGGTGGCTTCGACGCTGTTCGCCAGCGTGCAACCCGACTACGACAACGTCTGGCTCGAATACGGCCAGATCGGCCTCTACGGCCTGCTCTCGGGCTGGGTCGTGACCGGTTTCGTGACGGCCCTCATGGGCTTCTACGTCTCGGTGCGCGGTGACAAGCATGCGCTGTCGGCCAAGCAGGTGGCCAACCACCCGATGAACCCCGAAGCGCGCACCGCGATCATCATGCCGATCTGCAACGAAGACGTTGCCACGGTGTTCGCGGGCCTCCGCGCCACCTGCGAATCGGTTGCCGCCACCGGCCACGCGAAGCAGTTCGACGTGTTCGTGCTGTCGGACAGCTACACGCCCGAAACCGCCGCCGCCGAGCGCGCCGCATGGGAAGACCTTCGCGCCGCCCTGGCCGAAAGCCCCAACCAGCCGCAGGTCGAGGTGTACTACCGCCTGCGCACCCGCCGCTCGCACCGCAAGGCCGGCAACGTGGCCGACTTCTGCCGCCGCTGGGGCAAGGACTACCGCTACATGGTTGTGCTCGACGCCGATTCGGTGATGAGCGGCGACT